>JBKQLZ010000078.1:0-48885 GCA_052146895.1 Acidimicrobiales bacterium | reverse complement strand
CGAGCGCGCCGACCGGGGCCGGGCCCCGCTCCACCGACGGGCGGCGCGGCTCAGAACAGCTCGGCCAGGATGCGGTCGATGTCCGGGTCGACCACCACCGGCACCGAGATCTGGCTTATGGCCAGGTCGGGGTCCTTCAGCCCGTGCCCGGTGAGCACGCACACCACGGTGGACCCGGCCGGCACGCCCGTCTTGAGCAGGCCGGCCACCGACGCCGCCGACGCCGCCTCGCAGAACACCGACTCCTCGCGGGCCAGCAGCCGGTAGGCGGCCAGGATCTCGTCGTCGGTCACCGCGGTGATGGACCCGCCCGATTCGCTGGCCGCCGCGGTGGCCGAGTACCAGCTGGCCGGGTTGCCGATGCGGATGGCCGTGGCGATGGTGTCGGGGTTCTCGACCGGGTGGCCGAGGACGATGGGCGCCGCCCCGGCCGCCTGGAAGCCGAGCATCTTGGGCAGCTTGGTCGTCCGGCCGGCCTCCCGGTACTCGCAGTAGCCCCGCCAGTAGGCCGTGATGTTGCCGGCGTTGCCGACGGGGATGCAGTGCACATCGGGCGCGTCCCCGAGCACGTCCACTATCTCGAATGCCCCAGTCATCTGCCCGGCGATCCGGTGCGGGTTGATCGAGTTCACCACGACGACCGGTGCCCGGTTCGGGAGGTCACGGACGATCTCGAGCGCCACGTCGAAGTTGCCGCGCACCTGGAGGACACGGGCCCCGTGCACAAGCGCTTGAGCGAGCTTGCCGAGAGCTATGTGGCCTTCAGGGATCAGCACGGCGCAGCGCATACCCGCACGTGCCGCATACGCAGCCGCCGAGGCCGAGGTGTTGCCGGTCGAAGCGCATACGACTGCTTCGGCTCCCTCCTCGGCCGCTTTCGAGATCGCCACCGTCATGCCACGGTCCTTGAACGACCCTGTCGGGTTGGCGCCCTCGAGCTTCAAGAAGACCTGCGCGCCCACCCGCTCGGAAAGGCGCGGCGCAGGCAGGAGCGGAGTGCCGCCTTCTTGCAGCGTCACGACGGGCGTGGCGTCGGTCACCGGCAAGAACTCCCTGTACTCCTCGATGACGCCTCGCCAGGGCCGGAGGCGGCCGGGCGCCGGGCCGCTCGGGCCGCCGCCCAAGTTCTCGCTCACGAGCCTGACGGCTCCGGTCCGATGACGCGGAGCACGCAGCCGATCCGCTCGACCGGGTCGAGGTTCGCCAGGTCGACGATCGTCGCCTGCAAGTCCGCCTCGAGCGCAGTGTGGGTGATGAAGACGAGCCGAGCCTCGCCGACCGCAGCGAGCCCGACCTGTTCCATCGACCGTATCGAGACATGGTGCTCGCCGAAGACCGAAGCGACCGCAGCCAGCACTCCCGGTCGGTCCGTGACGTCGATCGACAGGTAGTACTGGGTGCGCAGCTCGGTTATGGGTCGCAGCAACGGGGCGCGCCTCATCGCGGAGCGGGCGCGGGTGCCTTCCCTCACGTGGTGGGCCGCCTCGATCACATCTCCGAGGACTGCACTGGCTGTCGGCCGCCCGCCTGCTCCGCGCCCGTAGACCATCAGCTCACCGGCTGCTTCACCTTCGACGAACACGGCGTTGAACGAACCCCGCACGCTCGCGAGAGGGTGCTCTCGCGGCACCATCGCGGGGTGAACGCGGACAGACACGGGGTCGCTGTCGGCACCGTTGATGCGGCCAGGCTCTTCGGTCCGGTCAGCCGCTTCGGTCGGGTCAGCCGCTTCGGCCCGTTCGGCCACCGCTAGCAGCTTCACCTCGTACCCGAGCCGGTGGGCGAACTCGATATCGCTCGCACCTACGGCCGTGATCCCCTCCCGGTGGACGTCGGCAGCGACGACGTCAGCGTCGAAGGCGATGCCTGCGAGGATCGCTGCCTTCGCTGCGGCGTCATAACCCTCGACGTCCGCCGTCGGGTCGGCCTCGGCGAAGCCGAGCGCCTGCGCCTCCGCGAGCGCCTCGGCGTACCCGAGGCCCTCCTCGCTCATCCGAGTGAGCATGTAGTTAGTCGTCCCGTTCACGATCCCTGTCAGGCGCACGATCCGCTCACCTGCGAGCGACTCCTTCAACAGGCGCACGAGTGGGATCGCCCCGGCGACGGAGGCCTCGAAGAGCAGGTCGACCCCGGCGGTCTCGGCAGCGGCGAGCAGCTCGGCACCGCAAGCGGCGATCAGCTCCTTGTTCCCGGTGACCACTGGCTTGCCGGCGGCGAGCGCCGCGAGCACGAGACTGCGGGCCGGCTCGATCCCACCGATCAGCTCCACCACGATCTCGACTCTGGGATCGTTCACAACTGCGATCGCGTCAGTGGTGAGCCGGGCAGCCAGGCGCTCCGGGTCGACATCGGCAGGACGGGCCCGTTCGGGGCTCCGCACAGCGACCTTCACGATGTCGAGGCGGATACCAGTCCGGGCCGCAATCGCGTCGACGTCACCGTCGACGAGCGCGAGCCATGCGGCCCCGACGTTGCCGCATCCGAGCAAGCCGACGCGAACGGGTTGAGGCAGCGAGTGATCGGGTGCGCTCACCGGCACACGGTACAAGAACGAGGCGACACGCCTACGCGTCCGGAATCCCTGGCGAGCACTACGGCTCGAGACGGAGCAGGTCCTCGATCGTCTCGCGCCTCACCACGACGCGCGCCTTTCCACCTCGGACGAAGATGACCGGCGGGCGTCCCACCCGGTTGTAATTCGAGGCCATCGCATGGCCGTAGGCCCCGGTGACAGGTGTCGCGAGCACGTCGCCGACCGTCACGTCCTCAGGTAGGCGAGCATCGTCGACGACGACGTCACCGGACTCGCAGTGCTTGCCCACGACGCGAGCTGCAAGCGTGCGGGCTGCGTCAGGCGACCGAGGGAGAAACGCCTCGTACCCACTCCCATAGAGCACCGGCCGCGGGTTGTCGCTCATCCCACCGTCGACTGACAAGTAGGTGCGCAGTCCGGGGAGCCTCTTGATGGTACCCACCCGGTACAGCGTCAGCCCGGCCGTGGCGACGATCGCCCTGCCCGGCTCGGCCGTCACCACCACATCGGCAGGCATGCCCGCGGCGACAGCGGCTGAGTGCACGACCGCGGCCCACTCTGCCAACGACGGGCCGTGCTCGTCGTTCAGGTACGGCACCCCTAGGCCGCCACCGATGCAGCACTCGGCGAGGCCGTGGCGCCGCACGAAGGGGCTGACTGCAGCCACCTCGCGCGCGAAGACGTCGGTCCGGAAGATCTGGCTGCCGACATGCGCGTGCGCCCCGATCAGCTCCACTCCTCCGATTCCCCTGAGCACCGCGACCGCCTCGTCGGCGGCCCCCGACGAGAGGCTGAACCCGAACTTCGAGTCTTCCTGACCCGTCATCACGTACTCGTGCGTATGAGCCTCGACGCCCGGCGTGACGCGCACGAGGAGCTTCACCACGCGAGACCTCGTCACGGACTTGGTCAGAGTCGCGAGTCGATCGATCTCGTCGAAGGAGTCCACGACGATTCGCCCCACACCTGCTTCGAGAGCCGCCTCGAGCTCGGCCTCGGACTTGTTGTTGCCGTGCAGGACGAGCCGCTCCGGGGGCACGTCCGCGGCAAGGACAACCGCCAACTCCCCCCCGGTGGCGACGTCGAGGGACATGCCCTCTTCCGCCGCAAGGGCCGCCATCGCCTTGCACAAGAACGCTTTCGTGCCGTACGCCACACCGGGCCCGAAAGCGGCAACTGCCTCCTGGCAGCGAGCGCGCAAGTGCTCCTCGTCGTAGACGAACAGCGGCGTGCCGAACTCCTCGGCGAGCGCCACGAGATCAACGCCTCCTATGGCCAATGCGCCGGTGGCTCCCCGCGCCGCCGTCAAGGGCAGCAGGTGGCGAGCGAGCGGGGCTTCTTGGGAAGTCACATCTCGTCCGGAGCATTCACGCCGAGCAGGTCGAGGCCGATCGCGAGCCCTATGCGAGTGGCCTCTACCAACCACATACGCGCCTGGGTCAACTCGGGCGACACGCCCTCTCCCATGACGTAACAATCGTGATAGAAGCCGTGGAACGACGCCGCCAGCGCACGGACCCAGTTCGTGACCTTGTAGGGCGCGCGCTCGATGGCGGCGTCGCCCACGACCCGGGGGAGATCCACGAGAACCCGCAGGATCTCGAGCTCCCGGGGATGTACGAGCAAGCTCAAGTCGACCTGGTCGATCGGCGCACGCTCGAGGCCCCGTTCGGCGGCAACGCGCCCGATCGAGGCGATCCTCGCATGGGCGTACTGCACGTAATAGACGGGGTTGTCCATCGACTGTCGCTTGACGGCGTCGAGATCGAGCGTCGTCGCCTGGTCGATCGAGGACAGCAACGACAACAGCCTGGCCGCGTCAGGGCCCACTTCGTCGATGAGGAACGCGAGGGGCACGAAATTGCCCGTTCGTTTCGACATGCGGCCGCCGACGAGCGAGACGAGCTGCCCGAGGCGAACCTCCAGCCGGTCCGGGTCGACTCCGAGCGCCTGCACGCCGGCTCGGAGCGAGGCGACCTGACCGTGGTGATCTGCGCCCAACACGTCGATGACGCGGTCGAAGCCTCGGACGAGAAACTTGTCCCGGTGGTAAGCCAAATCCCCCGCCAAGTACGTCGCGTCGCCGTTGGACTTGACGAGTACACGGTCACGCGTATCGCCGAACTCAGTCGAGCGGAGCCACACGGCACCGTCCTGGTCGAACACGTGACCCGTCTCGCGCAGGAGCTGGATCGTGTCGCCCACCTGACCGCTCTCCTCGATTGAGGCCTGTGAGTACCACTCGTCAAAACGGATGTTCAACCGCTCCAGAGTCGTCCTGATGTTCTCGAGGATGCGCTCGGTGGCGAACTGACCTGCAGCGGCAACGTCCTCAGGACCGTCGTACTGCTCCGCCAACTCGCGGACGTACTCCCCTTGGTAGCCGTCATCAGGGACCGCTTCCCTTCGGCGGCGCGCGAGCAGGCTCTCGCCGAGCATCCGCACTTGGCCACCGGTGTCGTTCACGTAGTACTCGCGGCTGACCTGCCACCCGGCACGGCTCATGACACGACCGAGGGCGTCCCCGTAGGTGCCGAACCATCCGTTCCCTACGTGAATCGGGCCAGTCGGGTTAGCCGAGACAAACTCGATCTGCACGCGCTCCCCCTGCCCGAGATCTGGGGCCGCATATCCGCCCTCGCCATCTTTGACCACTTCGCGCAGCGCGTCGTGCAGCCAACCGGCGCCGAGGCGGAAGTTCACGAAGCCCGGCCCGGCGATCTCCACCGCTTCGACATGGCGGGGCGGCGTTGCCATGAGCGCCTCGGTGAGCTGTTCAGCCAGCTCACGAGGGCTTTTCCCGTTGCGTTTGGCAAGCACGAGGGCGATGTTCGTCGACCAGTCGCCGTGCTCGAGCCTCTGCGGTCGCTCGAGCTTTATCTCAGCCGGGTCGTAGGTGACCCCGAGGCCGCTCAGTGCGCCCGCTATCGCTTCTGCCAGGTCTGCGTCGGTGCCCATGCCACGATGAGGATGGCCGAACGGCGGCTAGCATGCAACCGAGCAGGGCGGCGTAGCGCAGTTGCCGGCTCTCGGGGCTCGTGGTGCCCCCTGCTGCCAAGCCCTCGTAGCTCAGCGGATAGAGCACCGGCCTCCGAAGCCGGTGGCGCAGGTTCGAGTCCTGCCGAGGGCGCCAAAATTTCCCCCAAGAAGACGAGACCGACGCTGTGGTGTCTCTGAGTATCTATTGTTCTGGCTAGGCACTTGGCCGTCAGGTAAGCGGACAGGCCCGGCATCGGTCGGGCTGGCACCTACGAATCGGAATCGAGACCACATGTCATCGAACCCAGCATCCACGTCGACACTCACGGCCGCGCGAGTCGTACGGCGCTCCCCACGACTGCAGATCCGCTCGATTATGGGACGGGCGCTGATCCTTGCGGCCGTTCTAGTAGTCGCCTTTGCGACAGCCGCCTTCGCTGCCGGAACCAAAGGAAGCCCACAACCGGGACTCGCTCGCTTCGATCTCCTTGCCAAGGGCGGTGACGACGGTTCCGGTACCGTCCTTCCCGACGGCAACACACTGCTCGAGTGGGAGAGTACCGGCAGCAGCAGCGACGTGACGGTATGTGTGTTGCACCCTGGTGCGACGAAGTGCGCGTCGACGGCGACCATCAAGCCGTACAAGGACGACAGTTTCTATGGGTCCGCTCGGATCATCGCGACAGGTGGAAACAATGTGACGGTCGTAGCGAACGACTGTTGCCACATCGGGCTTGCCGGCGGAGTCGTCTACAACAGCACAAACGGCGGCAAGACATTCGGGAAGGAGACACAGGTCGGCAACATCTCCGGAGTGTCCGCTGTGACCTTCGCCGACGGTCAGATCGTGGTATCGCCGGATGACAGCTCCGATGGCACCCAAGTGCAGGCCTTCTCGCCAACCTCCAAGACGATCGAGGAGAACGTCGCCACACTCGACACGACCGGTGACGAGGACATCGCCCTCTCGACGTACAAGGACGGCGTCCTCGTTGCAAGCGATGGGGGATCCGACACCCGGGTCTGGTATGCACCGAGCGGGAGCAATTTCAACTCCAAGAAGTCGTACAAGCTCGTGGACGTTGTCAAAGGCCAGGACGTAGAGGGAATGTCCGGTGACGCGCTACTCACCTCCGTCAACAGCGAGGGGCTCACCGCCGCCAAGAACATCCAGCTCTTCAACGGGACGTCATTCAGCACGGAAAAGCGCGTGCCGGCACCGACGCACCCCGATGACGGCGCTTACAACATCGAAGAGGTCGGCAGCACCGCCTACATCGTCTTCCTCGACCGAGGCCTCAGCTGGGACATCTTCTCCGAGTTCACCAGCAATGGTGGCAAGAGCTGGTCAGCGCTCTCGCAGTACAGCTCAGCAATCGACGCCAACGCACTCATCCCCGTGCTCGGGAGCAGCGGCGCAGGCCTCTGCTTCGAGCCCGGCACACCGCTGTGGGTGCAGCCCATCTTGAACGCCCAGCACGTGTCGGTGTCCGTCAAGAGCTCCAAACTGGACGGGACAGCGTCACCCAAGCTGAAGGGCGAGACCGTTACCCTCGAGAGCGAATCCGGGGCGTACTGGGACAACGTGTCCACCTCGAAGGAGTCCTCGTCGGGAACGTTCTCGTTCAGCGTGAAGTCCGGAACCACGTACCGCGCCGTGGTCACCGGCGAACCCGGGTACTACCTCTACGGGTACTCCAACAGCGTGAAGGGCTAAGAGGCCCACGGATGGGGCGCTGAACGCGGACCATTCACCGGCCGTGGCGGCCTCGACGACCCAGCCGACCGGGAAGCGGGCCATCTGTTCATCGGCCAAGTCTCGCATCCTTGCATTACGCCTTCAGCGAGCTGACGAGCTCCCGTGTGCTGGGATGTACCGATGGACGAGGCCGAGTTCGTAGTCGTCGGAGCCGGCCTTCTCGGGCTCTCCACGGCCTGGGCGCTCAGCCGACGCGGGCACGAGGTGGTGGTCCTCGAGGCCGCTCACGTCGGGCACGACGGCTCGGGATCGAAGGGCACGGCGCGTATCTTCCGTTACGGCTACGACGATCCGCTCTACGTGGGCATGGCGCAGGAGGCCCGGGCGCTGTGGTCGGATCTCGAGGCTGAATCGGGTCTAGAGCTGCTCGAGACGACCGGCCAGCTCACGTTCGGGGCCGACCTGGCGGTCCTGATGGAGGCGCTGCAAGCGTGCGAGGCCCCGTGCGAGCTGTTGGCCGCAGACGAAGTAGCCCGCCGCTATCCGGGCATGGTCACGGTCGCCGAAGCCGTCTTCGAGCCGGACTCCGGAGTGCTGAGCGCCGATCTGTGCCTCCAGGCACTGCGCGACACGGCCGGGTTCGCATTGCTCGAGGCTGCGCCGGTGACCGCGATCCGCACCGACGGTGACCGTGTACAAGTCAGGGCGAGCTCCGTCGAGCTGTCGGCCTCAGTCACAGTGATCTGCGCCGGGCCGGCCTCATCGGGACTCGCCCAGATCGCGGGCACCCGAGCGCAGACCCCGACCCTCGAGCAGGTCGCGCAGCTCCCGCTCGGTTCTGATGACATGCCGGTCGTCATCAACCGGGTCTCTCCGCTGCTCTACGCACTGCCGGTGAGGCGATCGTCGACCATCAAAGTCGGGCTGCACGGCGATGCGCCACCCACAGACGTGGCCTCCACCGACATGAGTGAGGACCCCGTCCTGCTAGCCCGCGTTCTCGAGGCTGCCGCCAAAGTCCTGCCGCAGTGGGAGGGCGCGGTGCTGGGAACCGAGCGGTGTCTCTATGACAACTCGCCTGACGAAGACTTCATTGTCGACCGCGTCGGCCGGGTGGTGATCGGTGCCGGGACGTCCGGGCACGGCTTCAAGTTTGGGCCACTCCTGGGCGAACGGCTCGCCGACCTCGCTACAGGGGTGCCAATCCCCGACGGTTGGGCGCGCTTCAGGACTGGGCGTTGACCCGTGCCGTCGGAGTGAATCGCACGGGCAAGTGCTTGATCCCACCGACGAGGGGGATGCCCATGGCCTGCAGGGGCACCGGATCGCCGGTCACCTCCAAGTCGGGGAGACGCTTGAAAAGCTGACGAAACATCACCGAGATCTCCCGTCTAGCCAAGTGCGCCCCCAGGCAGAAGTGAGGGCCCGGCCCCCCAAAGCCGAGATGCGGGTTCGGATCACGCCTTACGTTGAAGACCTCCGGATCCTCGAAGACGAGTGGGTCCCGGCTCGCGGCACCGTAGAAGAGGATGATCTTGTCGCCTTCTTTGAAGTCCTGCCCGGACAAAGTGAGATCGCGAGTCACCGTCCGTCGCATGAAGGTCACCGGTGCGGCCGTGCGCACGATCTCCTCGACCGCGGCGGTGGTCCTCGTCTCGGGGTCGGCCTGCCAGATCTCCCTCTCTTCGGGATTGAGCGCCAGCAGGTTCATCCCCGCGCTCAAGGCCGTGCGGGTCGTGTCGTTGCCGGCAACAGCCAAGAGGATGAAGAAGGGCGCCAGCTCGTTCGGGGCGAGCATCTCCTCGCCCACGTCGTTGTACACAAGCGCGGTCGTCAGATCGTTGGCAGGATTCGCCCGCCGGTGCTCTGCCAGGTCGTTCATTAGGTTCGTCAGCTCGAGTGCCGCGCCGATGAGCGTGCCGAAGGGGTCCACATTGTCGCCGAAGAACTCCGGGTCTCCCGCCCCGAGGATGATGTTCGTGGCATTCAGCACGGTGGAGAACTCGCTGCGCGGGATGCCCATCATGTCGCAGATCACGAGCAGCGGGAAAGGTTGGGAGATGGCCTTCACGAAGTCCACCTCGCCTTTCTCGCACATGTCGTCTATGACCTCTGAGCAGGTCGCCTCGACCGAGTCGAGCACTCCCCGCAGCTGGCGCGGCGTGAACGAGCGGGCGACGATCCCTCGCTGGCGGGCATGCCGGGGATCGTCCATGACGATGAAGGACCCGAAGAACTCCATTACGTCGAGGGGCATGTCGACGATGCTCGTCGACCCCTTGCCAGAGCAGAAGTCGAGCGGGCGCCGGCTGATCTCGACTACGTCGGCGTATCTCGTCGCAGCGAAGAACTCGTCCTCGCCCTCGGTGAACGGGTCGACGAAGCTGAAGCGAGTGAACGGCGCCTCCCGGCGCAGCTCGGCGAAGTGAGCCATGCGACTAGCGAGCGGCAGCTGCCAGAACTCCGGGTCGATGATGGTAAGGGGCTGGGGAACCACGGTGGTCACGGGGCCTCGCAATCTCTGCAGCGACCGAGGACGGCGAAGTGCCGAGGGTCGATGCGGAATCCGAATCGGTCTCGGGCGCTCCGGGAGAGCCCGCTGAACAGCTGTTCTGGTGCTTCGATGGTCAACCCGCACGTCTCGCACACGAGGTGGCCGTGCGGCGACGACGCGAGGTGATAGCTCGCCGGGCCGTGGCCGAGGTGCGTGTGAACTATGACGCCGAGACGTTCCAGCTCGTCAAGGTTCCGGTAGATCGTCGAGATGTGGACGTCGGGCGAGCGGGCTTGCACTGTGGCCGCGAGCTCCTCTGCAGTGCGATGGTCAGCCGATTCGAAGAGGGCTTCCAGGAGCTGCCGACGGGCCGTCGTCACCCTCCCGCCCCGCGCTCGCAAGAGCGCGAGGACTTCCTCGACCGGCTCTGATGCCGGGGCGACCGGGACGGCACTCATGAGTCTCAGCTTAGGACCATCGGCTCTAGTTGACGTGGGTCAGGTCCAGCGAGCTGGCCCCTTTCGCAAGCAGGTCGCAACTGACTAAGGTAGGACCCGATGGCTCCCTCGGCGGTAACGGTCCCTAGCTCCCGGCTCCGGCGGATCCAAGACGCCCTCTCCCCGGCCGAGTGGGCCCGCATGGGCGGCATGGCCGGCACGGTGATCGCCCTGCACGTCGTTGGCTTCGCGCTGCTGTTCGCGGCGGTCGCGCACCACTTCCACCAGAGCAGCGCTCATGGCGCCGTGTTCGGCATCGGCACCGGAATCCTCGCCTACACCCTTGGCATGCGGCACGCCTTCGACGCCGACCACATCGCCGCCATCGACAACACGACCCGCAAGCTGATGAGTGAGGGTAAGAGGCCGTTGAGTGTGGGCTTCTTCTTCTCTCTCGGGCACTCTTCTGTCGTGTTCGGGCTCGCCGTGCTGTTGAACTTCGGGATCCGCGCCCTCGATGCGCAGGTGAAGAACGGCAAGTCGGGCCTGCACAACATCACGAACATCGTCGGCACGTCAGTGTCCGGCTTCTTCTTGTACCTGATCGCAGCACTGAACATCGTCGTCCTCGTCTCGATCGTCCATGTGTTCCGCGAGATGCGCCAGGGCAAGTACAACGACGAGGAGCTCGAGGAGCAGCTGAACAAGCGGGGCCTGATGAACCGCTTCTTCGGCAAGCTCGCGCGCCGGATCGACACGCCTTGGAAGATGTACCCGATCGGCGTCCTGTTCGGCCTCGGCTTCGACACTGCGACCGAGGTCGGGCTCCTGATCCTGTCGGGCACCGCGGTCGAGAGCGGACTCCCCTTCTATGCGATCTTGTCGCTCCCGATCCTGTTCGCCGCCGGGATGAGCCTTCTCGACACCATGGACGGCTGCTTCATGAACTTCGCCTACGGCTGGGCGTTCTCGCGGCCCATCCGGAAGGTCTATTACAACATCACGATCACGGGCCTTTCCGTGGCGGTGGCCTTCATGATCGGGACTGTGGAGCTCGTTGGACTGCTCACTCAGGAGTTCAACGTCTCCGGGCGGGCGGCGGTGTTCTTCCAGGACTTCAACATCAACGCGGCCGGCTTCATCATCGTCGGCTTGTTCGTTGTGACGTGGGTCGTCGCCCTCGGGATCTGGCGCTTCGGCCACGTCGAGGAGCGCTGGGACGCGGCCGCGAAGAAGGCCCGAGCCGAGATGGGCCTCGGTGCGGGAGTCGGCGTCGGCGTCGGGGTAGGTGTCGGGGTAGGCGGGCTGGCTTGCGACGTCGGCGAGCCTGGCGAGGCTGGTCGGAGAGTTGAGCTAGACGATCCCTTTGAACATCGCATCTGGGCCGAGATCGACTGACTGCTGCAGCCGTTCGAGCGGCGGATTACAAGTGCTGGACGACAATCGTGTACGGCATGTGCGCCATGTTTGCGTCCAGTCCCCGAAAAGACCGCGTCGGCCTTGCCCGACACACCGGCGCTCGGCGCCCCCGGCGCCGGCTAGCCGATCAAGCTCGCGTACGGCTCGGCACCCTTCGGCGTAGTCGGCGGGGTCCCTTGGTTCCAGTCGCTGAACGTCAGCTTCTCCGTGCTTCCAGACGAGGTCGACTGGGTCGCCTGCACCGGGTAGGGCGTGCCGGTCGCCGATACCCAGATCAGGCCTTCCTCGGATCCTTTGACTCCGACAGTCTTCTGACCGTCAACAGTGCTCGTCCCCGCTTTCACCAGCTTGGCGGAGGACGTCCGGACCGAGTTCACGAAGTAGGCGAGGGTTAGCGTGTCGAAGCTCTTGTTCGCGCCCGCAGGCAGGAGAACCCACTTGCCGGCGAGGTTGTCGGCGACCGCCTGCGGCATCGTCGACCCCTCGCCCGAGACGAGCGCCTCCCAGAAGGCAGCGGTCCCTTTGAAGTAGATGTCCTTGCCGATGATCACGAGATGACCAGGCGCGGACGTCAGCCCGAAGGTTCCATCCGTGTCCCCGTTCTTGAACATGCTCAGGTCGATCGTCAGGTGCTGGGTGGGGCTCGCGACCGAACCGCTGAGCCGCGTCGACTTCGCACTCGCCATCGCCCCGAGAGCCGCGTCGATGATCTGCTGGGAGGACTTGTGGACGAGCCCGTTGGACACGGGGGCGACGACGCCGGCGCCGCACGCGGACATGAGAGCCGCAGCAGTTACCAAGCCTGCCGTGGCGGAAAGGACGTGGCGTGCTGACACAGGAGACCTCCGGAAGACGCGGGCGGAAGCGCCCGCAGTCACCCGTAATCTACGGCGTCAGGAGCCCGAGCGGTAACGCAAGAAGCTCAACCCGCGGTGACGTCCACCTTCGGATCGGCGAACGCCCACCGGCCCCGCCCCTGTGCTTTCGCCTCGTACAACGCTCGGTCGGCATGTCCGAGGACGGTGTCCGCCGGCGTGCCGACGGGCAGACCGAGCGCTATCCCGACGCTTGCGCCGGTGTCGACGTTCTGGCCATCTCCGACCGACAGAGGCTGGTTCAGCTGGTCGACGATACGGCTCGCGATCATCGTCATCTGGTCGATCGACACAGTGCCCGCGCACAGAACGGCGAACTCGTC
Source organism: Acidimicrobiales bacterium (assembly GCA_052146895.1). Classification (GTDB taxonomy): domain Bacteria; phylum Actinomycetota; class Acidimicrobiia; order Acidimicrobiales; family Bog-793; genus Palsa-601. The sequence goes on along the minus strand of JBKQLZ010000078.1, from coordinate 36,126 downwards.
CCCGCCGAGACGTGCCAGTTCGTCGGTCGGGCGCATCACGGAGAACAAGCGCCGAGCGGCTACCCGCAGCACTGCGTCCCCAGCCAGGTGGCCGAGCGAGTCGTTTACGGCCTTGAAGCCGTCCAGGTCGATGTAGAGGACGGCCGGCTGCTCACCAGCGGCAACCTGGGCTTCCAAAGCCTCGAAGAAACTGCGCCGATTCCCCAAACCAGTCAACGAATCCCTATAGGCCGCGTCGCGCAAGCCTGCCTCCGCCGAGATGTGCGAGATCGACAGGGCGGCGATCGCCGCTGCCCGATCAATCGCCATCCGGGCGTTGAGAGGTGGCGGACCTCCGGTGCGTGACCACACAACGAGGCACGCGTTCGCCTGCCCGTCGACGCTGCGGTTGATGGGAAAGCAAGCGACGGAACCGTATCCGGCGCGATGGGCCGAATCCCGCAACGCGGTCGGGAGGCTGACGATGTCCCTGTAGATAGCGGGCTCTTCGGTGCTCCAGACCTCGTCCCAAGGCCCGAGCCCAGGCGGGCCGGGGACCTCGGCAAGGTCGGGCACGCGGATGACGCTCCTGTCATCCGCGCCACCCATCAAGAAGAAGCTCTCGGCGGAGACAGGCGGGTACCTGAGAGCCTGCGCAAGCCCGCCGAATGTCTGCTCCAGCGACGCGCCGGCAACCACGTTCATGAGCACGTGGTCGAAGCGGTCATAAGAGCTCTCGGGCAGCAGCATCACGACGATGCCGTTGATCTCGTCGTCCTCGAGACAGTTGACGCCCCAGGCCTCGGTGGTTCGGCGCGTCTCGTCGACGTCCAGGTACGTGACGCGCGCGGGACCGACGCTCTCGCCCTCACGACTCGCGATGGTGACCTTCAACAGCTCGGTCACCACTGCACGTTCGTCGTCCTCGACGTAGTCGGTGAGGCGACTGCCGACGAGATCGACTTGCCCGCGCGCGGCGAGCAGGCTGAGGCTGCCCGTGGCGAACAGGATCTTGCCGTCCCGATCGACGATCATCGACACGGCGGGAAGCGTGGTCAGTACTCGCTCTATGAAGGCAGACCGATCACTAACGGTGGGAGGAGCAGATCGGGACATGTGCGGAGCGTAGTCCTCGGGCGGAGGCTTGCCAGGTGGAGGTGGTCAGGGGGTGGGGAGAGGATTGAGGGTAGTTTCTTACGCAACTAACGGCTGGCGCTCGATAGACTCGCCGGTCGTGAGCACCTCCGAGGATCCCGTCACACTCATGGGCCTCCTGCTCGAGACGACCACCGGCCTGCGCCGCATCGCGGGGCCGAAGTGGGAAGAGGATTTTCACTTGCCGCCTCAGAGTTTCGACGTGCTCGTGCGGCTCGTGCGATCGCCGGGAGGCCGTCTCCGCATGAGTGACCTCGCCGCCCAGACGTCCCTCACCCCGAGCGGGCTCACGCGGGCGGTGGACCGACTGGAGGACGCCGGTCTCGTGGACCGTGAGACTTGCCCGGAGGACCGCCGCGGCGCGTTTGCGCGGCTGACGCCGACGGGGACGCAACGGATCGAGGGCGCGCTGAGCTGTCACCGGGATCACCTTGACTCCTTGCTCGACGGGGTCCTCTCGACGGGCGAGCTTGCGCTGCTGGTGGAGCTGCTCCGGCGGCTGCGGGACCGCGTCAATCCGGCTGCCGCGCGCGTCTCGTTGTCTTGTCAGGTGAGGGACCCGAACCGGTAGCCTGCGGGTCGGACACGCAAGTGTCGACCCGACGAACTTGATCCCAGCCGGGAGGCAGCGATGACGGAGACGCACGCGATGGACAGTTTCGGTGCCCGAGCAACTCTCGGGGTCGGCGACGACGACTACCAGATCCGCCGGCTGGGCGCATTGTCGTCGCTCTGTGACCTCTCGACGGTCCCGTACTCGATCAAGCTTCTTCTCGAGAACCTGCTCCGCCACGAGGACGGGGTCCACGTGAAGGCGTCCGACATCGAGGCGCTTGCGTCCTCGAGGGCGGCAGCGTCCTCCGCGAGACCTGAGCAGGAGATCGCGTTCTCGCCTGCGCGCATCCTGTTGCAGGACTTCACGGGAGTGCCCTGTGTTGTCGACCTCGCGGCGATGCGGGACGCAGTCGAGGCGCTCGGTGGCAAGCCCGACCGGGTCAACCCGCAGATCCCCGTCGATCTCGTGATCGACCACTCGGTGGTGGCCGACTTCTATGGGCGGAAGGACGCCCTGGCCTTGAACGTAGCGCTCGAGTACGAGCGCAACGCCGAGCGCTACCGCTTCCTCCGCTGGGGGCAGCAGGCATTCAGCGACTTCCGGGTCGTGCCGCCTGGCACCGGTATCTGTCACCAGGTGAACCTCGAGTACCTGAGCCGCGTGGTGTTCACGGACAAGGAGCTGAACGCCTACCCCGACAGCCTCGTCGGGACCGACTCGCACACACCGATGGTGAACGGGCTTGGCGTCCTCGCCTGGGGCGTGGGTGGGATCGAGGCCGAAGCGGCGATGCTCGGCCAGCCGATCTCGATGCTCGTGCCGCCTGTCGTCGGGCTCCGGCTGCACGGCGACCTGCCGGAGGGCACGACGGCCACCGATCTCGTCCTCACGATCGCTCAGCTGCTCCGGCAACACGGCGTGGTCAGCAAGTTCGTCGAGTGCTACGGCCCTGGCGTCGCGAGCGTGCCGCTCGAGAACCGGGCGACCATCGGGAACATGTCGCCCGAGTACGGGTCGACCGTGACGATCTTCCCGATCGACGCGGAGACCTTGCGTTACCTCGAGCTCACGGGACGGCCTGCCGAGTTGCGGCACCTCGTCGAGAGCTACGCGAAGGAACAGGGCCTCTGGCACGACCCCGACTCCAATCCCAACTACGACGAGCGCCTCGAGCTCGACCTGTCGAGCGTGGAGCCGGGCATCGCCGGCCCGTCGAGGCCCCAGGACAGGGTGACTTTGGCGAAGGCGAGGGAGCGTTTTTTCGAGGCTCTGCCTGCGTCCTTGCCGGAGGGTGCCACGACGGGCTCGCCCGTGCCCGTGACGCTCGCGAACGGGGCGGAGTTCGAGCTCGACCATGGAGACGTCGTGATCGCGGCGATCACGAGTTGCACCAACACGTCCAACCCGCAAGTGATGATCGCGGCAGGGCTGCTCGCGAAGAAGGCGGTCGAGCGAGGGCTTCGCTCGAAGCCATGGGTGAAGACGACCCTTGCTCCGGGGTCGCGGGTCGCCATCGACTACTTCGAGCGGGCCGGGCTGCAGGAGTCGCTCGACACGCTCGGCTTCGAGCTCGTCGGCTTCGGGTGCACGACGTGCATCGGCAACTCCGGTCCGCTCGAGCCCGAGATATCCGCCGCCATCAACGAGCACGGGCTGGCGGCCGCAGCGGTGCTGTCCGGCAACCGCAACTTCGAGGGCCGGATCCACCCTGACGTTCGGATGAACTACCTCGCGTCGCCGCCGCTCGTCGTGGCCTACGCCCTCGCCGGCTCCATGGCGATCGACATCGTGAACGACCCGCTCGGGACCGGCTCCGACGGGGAGCCCGTGTACCTGCGCGACATTTGGCCGAGCCTGCACGAGGTTGTCGAGGTCGCCAGTCGCAGCGTCGGCGCCGATCTCTTCCAGCGGGACTACGCCGACGTCTTCGCCGGGGACGCACAGTGGCAGAACCTCGACGTGCCGAGCGGTGCCAGGTACGCATGGGGCGACGTCTCAACCTACGTGCGCAAGCCTCCCTTCTTCGACGGGATGGACGCTGAGCCGCAACCAGCTTCCGACCTCTCGGGCGCGCGGGTCATCGCCGTCCTCGGCGACAGCATCACGACCGACCACATCTCGCCCGCCGGCTCAATCAAGGCCGGCGGTCCGGCTGGCCGGTGGCTGAGCGAGCACGGCGTAGCGGTCGAGGAGTTCAACTCGTACGGCTCGAGGCGGGGCAACCACGAGGTCATGATCCGTGGGACGTTCGCCAACACCCGGATCCGCAACCGCCTCGCGCCTGGGACCGAGGGCGGCGTCACGCGTCACCTCCCCGACGGCGAGGAGATGACGATCTACGACGCGGCGGAGCGTTACGAGACCGAGGGAGTGCCGTTGATCGTGCTCGCCGGGAAGGAGTACGGCTCTGGCTCGTCCCGTGACTGGGCGGCGAAGGGGCCGGCTCTGCTCGGCATCCGGGCTGTCATCGCGGAGAGCTTCGAGCGGATCCACCGGTCGAACCTCATCGGTATGGGAGTGCTGCCGCTGCAGTTCGGTGCGGGCGACTCGGTCGAGAGCCTTGGGTTGACCGGCGAGGAGACGTTCTCCGTCGTTGGTGTCGCCGGCGTCGACGGCCCCGGCCTTGTCGGACGCGAGCTCGTCGTCCGGGCCGACGAGCGCGAGATACGGGTGAAGCTCAGGATTGATACGCCCAGCGAGGCGGAGTACTTCCTGAACGGCGGGATCCTCCAGTACGTCGTTCGGCAGCTGGCAAAGAGCTGAGCCCGCCGCGGTCGCCGCGGTCGCCGCGGTCGCCGCGCCGCTATGCGCCCTCAGGTGCGCAGGCTCACGCTTTCGACGAAAGCCGGCACCGGGCTGGTGACGTCGCTCCCGAGCGCTCGCTCCAAGGAGAACATGACCCGAAGCAACATTGCCTCGGACCACGGAGGGCCCCACAGTGCAGCTCCGACGGGGAGACCACCGACCATCCCAATTGGGATCGTGGCTGACGGATAGCCCGCCACCGCGGGCGGAGACCAGCCCGTACCGAGGAACTCGTCGCCGATCACATGGTCGATGAGCCACGCGGGCGTCATTGCGGGGACGGCGATCAAGTCGACGCCCGCGCCCGCGGCGGCGCCCGCGGGATTGTCCCCCCCACCGGCACCGGCGAAAATACGATCGAGACCGTCGGCACGGACCCGCCGGCGATTGCGCTCGAATGCGGCTAGGTAGGCAGGCGAGTCAAGTCCTGCAGTCGCAGCCGATTGGACGAGGAGCTCGATCCCGAACACGTCACGCCGTTCTGCCGGAATGCTCTCGGTGAGCGCGATGACCTCGTCGAGCGACCTTGGCGAGCCCAAGCCGGAGCTTGACCCAGACGTCGCCCGCATATCGAGGTAGCGATCGAGGGAGGCGCCGAACTCATGCGTGAGCACCACGATCTCGTCGTCCACCAGGAACAGGGGCCCGTTCGGTGCCACGACCGGATCGACGATCGTGGCGCCGCACGAGGCGAGCGCCTCGAGAGCCTCCGCGAAGACGCGATCGGTCGGCGCGTGGTAACCGGTGTATCCCTGGCGAAGGACGCCCACGCGCAGTCCCGCGAGATTGCCGTCGCCGAGCTGAGCGAGATAGTGCGGCTGGTAACCAGGCGGCCGGGAGCCGCCGCCAGGCGCCACCCGTGCAATCACCTCGAGGAGCAACGCGACATCCTCCACGCTCCGCCCGAGTGGGCCCGGCGTGTCCTGCGAGTGGGAGATGGGGATGATCCCGTCGCAGCTAAGGAGCCCGACCGTCGGCTTCAGGCCGACGACCCCGCATGCGGCGGCGGGACACAAGATGGACCCGTCGGTCTCGGTCCCGAGTGCGAGCGGCACGAGCCTGGCCGAGAGCGCGCTGGCGGAGCCGGAGGAGGAGCCGCCCGGCGTGCGATCGAGCACGTGCGGGTTGCGGGTCTGCCCGCCCGCCGCGCTCCAGCCGCTCGCCGAGGGGCGCCCCCGGAAGTTCGCCCATTCCGAGAGGTTGGTCTTGCCGAGGATCAGCGCCCCGGCCGCTCGCAGCGAGTCGACGACCGGTGCATCGGCTGCCGGGGAGCCGTCTCCGAATACGAAGGACCCTCCCGTCGTGTGGAGGGGGGCAACCGTGTCGATGTTGTCCTTCACGAACACCGGGACTCCATGAAGGGGTCCACGGAGCTGGCCCGAGCGTCGTTCGACGTCAAGCGCGACTGCCAGGTCGAGCGCGTCCGGCGACAGCTCGAGAACGGCGCGCAACTGAGGACCGGAACTGTCGAGCGCCTTGATCCGCCCGATCAGCTGCTCGGTGACCTCGACGGTGGTGAGCTCGCCGGATTCGAGCGCTCTCGCTGTCTGCGAGGCCGTCAAAGATGCGACGCTCCAGCTCGTCGAGTGTGGATCCTCGCCTGCTTGTGCCGTCAACCTAGGTCCACCAGCCTCCCGAGCCCGATCGCTCGCATAAACGTCTCGAGCTCACTCGTCACCCACGTCAACCGGTTCATAACGAGTAGCACACCGAACAAGCCGAGGAGGGTAACCGATGCGAGCGTGATCGCGGTCGATCGCTTTCGCACCCACTTGATCGCGCCAGCCAGGCGGCCGAACGCGAGCCCCACCGCGAGAAACGGCACACCGAGCCCCACCGCATACGCCGCCAGCAGTCCCGCCCCTTGCGCGGCGCCTCCCGCCGTCGCCGCGAACGCCGTGATGGAGGCGAGGATCGGCCCGAGGCAAGGCGTCCAGCCGAACCCGAACGCGACACCAGCAATCGGAGCCGTGAACGGCCCGAAGCGCGAGAGGTCCGGGTGAAATCGCGCCTCGCGGAACATCCAGGGCGCCTTGCCCAGCAGCGAGCCGGCGAGGAAGAGCGCCATCGCGAGAACGACGCCGCCCGAGATCCGGGTGAGAAGCACCTTGTCGTGGCTGAGCGTGGAGCCCACAGACGTCGCGATAAGGCCGAGCAGCACGAAGACCGCACCGAATCCGAGGATGAAGAGGCCGGTCTCGCGCATGATCCGCAGCGCGTGACTCCGCCCACCCTTTTCGGCCGCGAAGAAATCGAGTCCTGTGACGACCGACAGGTAGCCAGGGACCACCGGGAGCACGCACGGCGACAAGAACGAGATCACCCCGCCGCCGAACGCTGCGATGAATCCGACTGAAGCTGCCAAGTGAACCTCTCACGGGGAAATCGGGCGCCGCCAAGGCTCCCACGCGACCTCACCGCCGGTCGAGCGGAGACACCGCCGGCATGCCGGAATCATTGTTACGTGCCGCTGATGAGCTGATGAAGAAGATGACGACCGCGTTGCACAAGGGTTGCACTCCAGCGGAAATGCTTGCTTTGCGCGCGCGAGGTTGGCATTGTCGGACGCGATGGAACTCACGCAGAGGGAACGACTCGTACTCGATGTCGAGCGTGAGTGGTGGCTGAATGCGCCCACGAAAGAGCAGGCGATCCGGGAACGCCTCGCTTGCTCGCCGGCCGCGTACTACGCGGCGCTCCGGCGGCTCATCCACTCCGCCGACGCGTTCTCCTACGACCCGCTCGTCGTGCAGCGATTGAGGCGACGCAACGCCGAGCGGCGAAGAGCTCAGCTCGCCCCGCGGCCTGCTGTGAAGCACAGACCCCGATAAGTCGGTAATGCTGGGGGCATGGCAACCGAGCGCCGAGCCCCATCGCCTCCTCCACCCGGGCCGCCCGGCACCCACGAGGAGGTGCCCGATCGCGCCCGTGCGCTGGCAGTGACGCTCGTAGCAGTCGTTCTCGCCGTCATCGTCCTCGTTGCGCTTCCGAAGCAGACCACGGCAGGTCAGCCGGCCGCGTCGACCTCGACTACGACCACCACGGCACCTCATCACTCGACGACCTCGACAAGCTCGACACCGACCACCACTAACGCAGGCGCGGCTATCCACGTCGCTGTACTGGCACCGACGGGCTCGCCAGATGACTCGACCGTGGTGGCCAAACTCACAGCCGCCCGCGACATCCTGCCGGCAGAGAGCCCGATCCCTTCGTCCTGGGTGAGCGATCTCACGTCGCCACTCATCCGCTATCCAGTTGGGCTCCTCGCCCAGGCGAACAGGGTCGCAGTAACCCTCGGCGTGCCCGAGAGCGCTGTCACTGCCGAGCCTCCCGGGAGCTCGTACGGGGCGAACGTCGTCGAAGTCTTCCTACCAGCGACGTAGAGAGCCGGACACGTGGCTGTCGTCAGCGCCGACGAGGTGGTCAGTCGGCTCGCGACACGACCCGCTTCCACCGGAATCTTCACCGACTTCGATGGCACGCTCTCGGCGACCGTCCCCGACCCTGAGTCCGCCCGGCCGGTAGTTGGCGCGGTCGAGGCGCTCCGCGCGCTGGCGCGGGTAATCGCCGAGGTGGCCGTCATCTCGGGCCGTCCTGCGGCGTGGCTGGCGCAACGCCTGGGACCTGCGCCCGTCCACGGGCTCGAGCTGTTCGGCCTGCACGGCCTGGAGCGCTGGAACGGCACCGCGGCGGAGCCGGTGGACGCGGCCAGGCCGTTTGTCGAAGTTGTGGCGCGCGCACGAGACCGAGCGGTCGCAGCCGGGATCGACGGGCTCTTCGTCGAGGACAAGATTCTCGGCCTCACACTTCACTGGCGGCGGGCCGACGATCCGGTGACGACAGGCGTGAAGGTCATGGAGCTCGCTGGCGAGCTGGCCCGGTCGACGGGTCTCGTACTGCGACCCGGCAAGGCAAGCGCCGAGCTCGTCCTGCCAATCGGTGTCGACAAGGGGACCGTCGTGAGTGGGAGGGCGGTGGGATTGGCGGTTGTCGCGTTTCTTGGGGATGACCTCTCGGACATCCTCGCCTTCGACGCGCTCGACGCCCTCGCTGCCGCGGGTGTCGAGGTCGCGCGCATCGCAGTCGCGGGCAGCGAGGCGCCGGCGGAGCTGATCGAGCGGGCCGACCTCGTGCTGGCGAACCCGGCGGAATCTGTGCACTTCCTCCGCGCTCTCGCTGAGGCCGCCGAGGCGGCGGCAGCTAACGAGTCGGGCGCCTGGCCTGACCAAGCACCGCCCTGAGCCAGTCGGCTGGCAGCTCAGCCAGGCAGCGACGCTTCAACTCCTCTGATCGGCGGCGGCGCTCGTCCGGCGGCATGTCGAGCGCACGGGCGAGAGCAGCCGCCGTGTCCGCGACGTCGAATGGCTGGACGCCGAGAGCCACATCGGAGAGCTCCTCGTAGGCTCCCGCCTCTTCCGAGAGGACGAGGAGACCTCCCCGCTCGTTCAAAGCGGGGCCCTCCTTCGCGACAAGGTTCATCCCATCGCGGATCGGGTTCACAAGCAGCACGTCGTAGCACCGCAGGGCCGCGACCGTGCTGGGGAAGTCGTCGTCGACGTCGAGCAGTATCGGCGGTTCACCTCCGCAAGCGGCGGACCACTTCTCGTTCAGCACATCGACGAGGTGCTCGGCCTCGGAGCGGTACGCGAGGTACTCCGCCAGGCTCTCCCGGCTGGCGTAGGCGCGAGCGACGAGGCATGTCCGCCCGCGTAGCGCGGGATGGTCGGTGAGTAGCGCGTCGAAGGCGAGAAAGCCGCGGAGCAGGTTCTTCGAGAGCTCGACCCGATCGCTGCGGACGATCAGGCGTCGCCCCCCGACACGCTCGGTGAGGGCTTCGAGGCGTGCTGCACACTCGGGAGACCGGGCGACTTCCTCGAGGCGCTCCCAGTCGGCGCCGAGCCCTTTGACGAATGTCGGCGGGACGTGCTCCACGGACGCCGCCGCGGACTCGCGGAAGGCCTGCTCCCATCGCTTGGTGTGGAACCCGCAAGCGCCGTAGCCGGCCATGCCCTCGAGGAGCTCCCGGCGCGTATCGCGGGGCAGGATGTTGAGCTCCCCAGGAGAGGGGAAAGGCGTATGGGTGAAGTGGACGCTTGACAGATCCGGCCGTCGCTCGGCGAGCAGTTTGCCGACGAGCGGGAGGTGGTAGTCGTTCACGAGGACCCGCGCGCCTTCGTCGGCCTCGTCGCAGATGCGGTCTGCGAACGCGAGGTTGTACGCACGGAACTGCTCCCACGCCTCCCGCCAGCGTGCGTCGAACACTGGCCGGTGCGGGGTGTCGAAGAGGCCGTGGTAGCAGAACCAGAGCGTTGCGTTGGCGACGACGTCGTTGGCCGCTGAGTACGTAGCCGGCGCGAGATCGACGAAGGTGAGCGCAAGTCCCTTCTGGTCAGTATCGATGGCGCCGGACGTCGCTGCCCTTCTTTCCGCCGCGCTCATGGCGCTCGCCACCCAGACCACCTCCTGCTCATCGGCTGCGAGGGCAGAAGCGAGGCTCGGAGCGAGGCCGCCGCCGCCGGGTCTCGCGACCAGATTGCCGGCGGCGTCCTCGACCAAGGAGAACGGGCCCCGGTTGGCGGCGACGACGAGACCGCTCACGTACCCGTCCGGGGCACAGGCGAGCGAGGGCCCGCACGCTCGATGACAGTTCCGAGAACGGCAGTCGCTTGCGGGACGAGCTCTGCCAAGGAGCGGTTGCGGTGCCGCCGTTCCCCGAGGTCCACCTGGGCGATGGCGCTCGGCCCGCGGAGCTCGTACGCGTCGATCAGCATGGCCACCTCAACCGCGTACCCCCCGGATAGCTCGATCTCGCTGAGAAGGGATGCCCGCATCGCCGTCTCGCCAGCCAGCGGCTGGTCGACCTCGGCGAGCTCCGGGAAGAACAGGGCGAGCGACGGTTTAGCCACGAGCTCGGTCACGCGCCCACCGCCGTAGGGCTGCGCCCCAAGTGGCCGTCGGTAGCAGCCCTTCACAAAGTCGACTCCCGCGTGGCACAAGAGCGGGCCGAGCAGGCCCGAGACGAAACGAGCCCCGAACTCCAACACATCCCCGTCCAAGAACACGATCAATGCGCCAGGGCTGAGCTGATTGTGCGGACCGAGATGGTGGTGCAGCCCGTCGTCGTCGTGCGGACCTAGCGGCCGCAGCGCCGCGAGCGCTGCTGCCATCGCCTCGCCCTTGCCGAGGCCCGGGCCCGGCACGACAGAAGCGCCGTGTGCACGTGCGACCGCGGCAGTCTCGTCCATCGAGGCGTCGTCCACGACGAGCAGCTCGTCGACGAGCGGCATCGCTTCCATCAGCTCCTCGCGTACAACCCTGACGATCTCGCCGATGGTCGCCTGCTCGTCGCGGGCCGGGATGAGGACACCGATGGTCGCTCGCTGCGCAGTCTTGGCCGCGTAGAGCTGCTCGAGGCTGAACTCGGCGTGGTGGAACGTCGCGATGGTCGGGGCCGCGGCACGGCGATCTGCGTCGGTCGGGACGAGCAAGGCAGCCATCGGTCGCCACCCTAAGGCAGATGATCGCCCGGCCTGGGCACGCGGCCACCGTCGAGGTGGCCTTTGACGGCGCCGCGCGGCATCGGTTTAGAATGGATGCATCATCCAGAGCGGTTGAGGGACGGGCCCGTTGAAACCGCGGCAACCATTCTCGACCCGGCGGCAAAGCCGGTGAGGGGAAAGGTGCCAACGCCCGATCGATGAGGAGGAGCGGTGAGCTACGTCCACACCTTGACTTGTCGGGAGTGCGCGCGCACGTACCCGCCTGAGGCGCTCCACGCGTGTGAATTCTGCTTCGGGCCGCTCGAGGTCACGTACGACTACGAGGCGATCGGCGCCACGATCAGCAGGGAGAAGATCGCTGCGGGGCCGGCCAACATGTGGCGTTACGCCGACCTGCTGCCGGTCGAGGCGCACGGGCCGGTCAGCCTCGGTGCGGGCTTCACGCCCCTCGTACGGGCCGACCGCCTCGCGACCGAGCTCGGGCTTGGTGAGGTCTGGGTGAAGGACGACACCCGCAACCCGACCGGCTCGTTCAAGGACCGGGTGGTCTCCGTCGCGCTGACCAAGGCGCGCGAGCTCGGTTTCAAGGTTGCCGCTTGCGCGTCGACCGGCAATCTTGCGAACTCCGTCGCCGCTCACGCAGCACGGGCGGGAATGCAGTCGGTCGTGTTGATCCCGAGCGACCTCGAGGCAGTGAAGGTTCTCACTACCGCCGTCTTCGGCGGGCAGCTGCTCGCCGTCGAGGGAAATTACGACGACGTGAACCGGTTGTGCGCCGAGCTCGCGAGCGAGTACCCGGACTGGGCCTTCGTGAACGTGAACGTGCGCCCCTACTACGCAGAAGGCTCGAAGACACTCGCCTACGAGGCCGCAGAGCAGCTCGGATGGCAACTGCCCGATCACGTCGTCGTGCCGATCGCCTCGGGGAGCCAGCTGACGAAGATCGACAAGGGCTTCCGGGAGCTCGTGAAGCTCGGGCTCGTGAGCCCGCGCCTCGACCCTGAGGATCCGGCCGGGCCGGTGCGCGTCTCTGGCGCGCAAGCCGAGGGCTGCTCACCAGTCGCGACCGCTTTCGCCGCCGGTACCGACTTCGTGAAGCCAGTGAAGCCGAATACCATCGCCAAGTCCCTCGCAATCGGCAACCCGGCTGACGGGTGGTACGCGCTCGAGGTCGTCCGGCGGACCGGCGGCGCCATCGGATCGGTGACCGACGACTAGGTCCTCGACGGCATCCGGTTGCTCGCTCGGACCGAGGGGATCTTCGCCGAGACCGCGGGCGGGGTCACGATCGCGACGCTCGCCAAGCTCGCACGCGAAGGGATCGTGCGAGACGACGAGCGCGTGGTGGTCTACGTCACGGGCAACGGGCTGAAGACCGTTGAGGCCTTCGGCGACTCGATCGCACCGACCGCCACCATCCGCCCGCACCTCGAGGACGTGCGAGCAGTTCTCGACCGGCAGCACTCATCCCAATCGAGGAAGGAGAACAAGTCGTGAGCGTCACCGTCCGAGTCCCTGCACAGCTCCGCACCCTCACCGGTGGCGCCGGCGAGCTCATGGTCCCAGCTGGCACTGTCAGGGAGCTGATCGGCTCGGCCGAGGCCGCGCACCCGGGGATCGAGGCGCGGTTGTTGGATGAACAGGGGACTTTGCGGCGTTTCGTGAACGTGTTCGTGGCCGAGGAGGATGTGCGCTACCTCGAGGGCCTCGACACGCCCGTGAGCGACGGCACGACGGTGTCGATCGTGCCCGCCGTCGCCGGTGGCTGACGGGCTGGCCCACTGGTCTAACGACTAGGTCGGCAGCGCCTGCAGCGCACGCCTCTGATAGCGCCGCTCCGTGAGCGATACAACGAAGGCGAGACCACCAAAACCAGTCCCGAGCGCGCAGACCGCCGGCCACCCACCGGCGCCGTAGCAGAGCGCCGAGCCGACCGAGCCGAGCGTCCCGCCCACGAAGTAGCAGGTCATGTAAGCGGCATTGACGCGGCTGCGGGCGGTCGGGGCGAGCTTGTAGATCTCGCTCTGGTTCGAGATGTGGATGCCCTGACACCCGAGGTCGAGCACGACGATGCCGGCGATGAGCGCAATGAGCACGTGCGGCGCGAGCCACATGACGACGAACGCCACGACGATCGCGAGCGCCGTCAACACTGTCACCGTGGCCTGCTGGCCGCGATCGGCCAAGCGTCCCGCAACCGACGCCATCGCAGCCCCGGCCGCGCCGACGAGGCCGAACAGACCGATTGTCCCGGTCGAGAAGTGATACGGCGCCCCGGACAACAAGAACGCCAGGCTCGTCCACAGAACCGAAAATGCCCCGAAGGAGAGCAGCCCGTATATCGAGCGGCGCCGAAGGGTGCGCTCTGACCTGAAGAGCGCGAACACCGAGGTGAGGACGGCAGGATAGGTCAGGCGGTGTGTCTCGCGAAAGGCCGGCAGCTCGCGCCGCAGCACGAGCGCCAGGACCGCCATCAAGCCCGCGGCCACCAAGTAGACGACGCGCCACGAGGACGCCTGCGCCACGTATCCCGCGGCCGTCCGGGCAAGGAGGATCCCGAGCAACAGGCCGCTCATCACCGACCCGACGACCTTGCCGCGCTCGGCGTCGTTGGCGAGCGAGGCGCTGAACGAGACGAGGATCTGCGCCACGACCGAACTGCTGCCTACGAGAGCCGCCGCCACAAACAAGAGAGGCATGACGGGGGAGGCCGCCGCTCCGACGAGGCCGACGGCACAGACGAGGCTCATGACCACCACCAGCCGGCGCCGCTCGAGCAGGTCGCCGAGTGGCAACAGGAAGAGCAGGCCGGCTGCGTACCCGACCTGGGAGGCAGTGACTATGAGTCCCGCCTCCCCGGCCCCGGTGTGGAACGTCCCGCGGATGGCCGCGAGCAGGGGCTGGGAGTAGTAGTTGTTCGCGACCGCTACCCCCGTGGCGACCGCCAGGAGGATAATCAAGCGACGAGGCAAGCCCGTCTCGCTGCGCGTCTCGTCGATGACAGGCGCATCGGTCACGCCGCCCCACTCTAAGGGCGCGACATCGCGGTAGCACTCCCACCCGGTGAGTGCTAATCTGGCACTCGATCGATGAGAGTGCCAATGCCCGGTCAAAAGAGCCGGGAGCAAAGGGAGGACCAACCAAGATGGCAAAGCTGATCGCGTTCGACGAGACGGCCCGCCGGTCGCTCGAGAGCGGCATGAACCAGCTGGTCGACGCCGTAAAGGTGACGCTCGGCCCGAAGGGCCGCAACGTCGTGTTGGAGAAGAAGTGGGGAGCCCCCACGATCACCAACGACGGTGTCTCGATCGCTAAGGAGATCGACCTCGAGGACCCGTACGAGAGGATCGGCGCCGAGCTCGTCAAGGAAGTCGCGAAAAAGACCGACGACGTAGCCGGTGACGGCACGACGACTGCGACAGTGCTCGCCGGCGCCATGGTGCGCGAGGGCCTGCGCAACGTGGCCGCAGGCGCCAACCCGATGTCGCTCAAGCGTGGGATCGAGGCCGCAGTCGAGGCCGCAGTCGCCCGCCTGAAGGACATCTCGAAGGAAGTCACCGACTCGAAGGACCAGATCGCCCAGGTCGCGTCGATTTCTGCGGCTGACAACGAGATCGGCGGGATGATCGCCGAGGCGATCGACAAGGTCGGCAAGGACGGCGTCATCACCGTCGAGGAGTCACAGACCTTCGGCATGGAGATGGAGCTGGTCGAAGGAATGCGCTTCGACAAGGGCTACATCTCGCCGTACTTCGTGACGGACCCTGAGCGCATGGAGGCGTCGCTCGACGACCCCTACCTGCTCCTCGTCGGCTCGAAGATCTCGGCCGTACGCGACCTCCTCCCGGTACTCGAGAAGGTCATGCAGACGGGCAAGGCGCTCGTGATCCTCGCAGAGGACGTCGAGGGTGAGGCACTTGCCACTCTCGTCGTGAACAAGATCCGTGGCACGTTCAAGAGCGTTGCGGTCAAGGCCCCCGGTTTCGGGGAGCGCCGCAAGGCGATGCTGCAGGACATCGCGATCCTCACCGGTGGCCAGGTCGTCACCGAAGAGGTCGGCCTCAAGCTCGAGAACGTCACGCTCGACCTGCTCGGCCGCGCACGGAAGATCGTCGTCACGAAAGACGAGACGACCGTTGTCGAGGGTGCAGGTAGCGAGTCCGACATCAAGGGCCGGATCAACCAGATCAAGACCGAGATCGAGAACACCGACTCCGACTACGACAGCGAGAAGCTCCAGGAGCGCCTCGCGAAGCTGTCCGGCGGCGTTGCGGTCATCAAGGTCGGCGCTGCCACCGAGGTGGAGCTGAAGGAGAAGAAGCACCGCATCGAGGACGCAGTGTCCACGACCAAGGCTGCCATCGAAGAGGGCGTTGTGCCCGGCGGTGGCGTTGCCCTTCTCCGCTCGCAGCAGGCCATCTTGGACTGCGCCGAGAAGCTCGAAGGTGACGAGGCAACAGGCGCTCGCCTAGTGGCCCGGGCCGTCGAGGAGCCGTTGAAGCAGATCGCCATCAATGCTGGCCTCGAGGGCGGCGTCGTCGTCCAGAAGGTAAAGAGCATGAAGAACATCGCCGACGGCCTCAACGCTGCCACAGAGGAGTACGAGGACCTGTACAAGGCCGGCGTCATCGACGCTGCCAAGGTGACCCGTTCTGCTCTCCAGAACGCAGCTTCGATCGCGGCGCTCTTCCTCACGACCGAGGCGGTCGTCGTAGACAAGCCAGAGCCCGCTTCAACCCCGTCGATGCCGGGTGGAGGCATGGAAGACTTCTGAGCTTCACGGCAGGTGCCGGCTGCACCTGCCAGACAGTTCAGAACAGGGACAAGGGGTGCTTCGGTGCCCCTTGTTTCGCGTCCGCACCCGTATTCGTAGACTCGGCCCAATGGCACCTGATCACTCGAGCGCCCAAGCGATCACGCCGACCGTCGGTTGGAACGTCGTTCACCTCTTCTGCAGGGCAGCTCCTGCCGGGGCCAGCCGCACCGTCGCGCTCGAGGCGATCGACCACGCGCGCAAGGCCGATCACCAGGTTGTCACCGCATCGATCCTCGGCCACAAGGCCGACTTGTGCGTGCTTGCGCTCGGCCCGGACCTCCGCGAGCTGCGAACTCTCCAGACCGGGTTGCAACGGGCCGGCCTCGAGGTCGTCAGCTCCTACGTCTCGCTCACCGAGGTCTCCGAGTACGCAGCCGGTGTGCCCGACGAGATGAAACAGGCGCGGCTCTATCCGGTGCTGCCCCCAGAGGGATTGCCGGCTTTCTGTTTCTATCCGATGTCCAAGCGCCGCTCGCCTGGGGCTGAGAACTGGTACTCGCTTCCCTACGACGAGCGCCTCGAGCTCATGCGGGGGCACGGCAGCGTCGGGCGCGAGTTCCGCGGGCGGGTCCTCCAGCTCGTGACGGGCTCGACGGGGGTCGACGACTTCGAGTGGGGTGTGACACTGTTCGGGACTCATCCCGACGACTTGAAGGATTGCGTCTACACAATGCGCTTCGATCCGGCTTCGGCGTCGTACGCGGAGTTCGGGCGTTTCTACAGCGGATTCGTGGACGATGCCGACGTCGTCCTCACCGAGGCCGGGGTGAGCCGTTGATGGCTCCCGGCGCAGCTGCACCAGCCGCAGCCGGAGCACGCGAGCGACTCGTGGCGGCGATCGAGGCGGTTGGGCCGCTTGTCGTGGGTTTCTCCGGGGGGGCTGACTCGGCGCTGCTGGCGCATGCCGCGACGAGTGCCCTCGGCAGGGCCGCGGTGACCTGCGTGACGGCCGTATCTCCCTCCCTTGCGCCCGAAGAGCTCGCGGATTGCCAAGCGCTCGCCGTCGAGTGGGACCTCGACTGGAAGTCGGTCGACACCGCCGAGCTCGCCAACCCGTTGTACGCCGCGAACGACGGGAGCCGTTGCTACCACTGCAAGACGGAGCTGATGGACGCCCTGACTCCGATCGCCGCCGCCAAGGGCGCTACCGTCGCGCTCGGCGTCAACCTCGACGACCTCGGGGACTACCGGCCCGGCCAGCTTGCGGCGACCGAGCGGGGCGCTGTATTCCCTCTCGTGACTGCCGGGCTGACGAAAGCCGACGTGCGGGGGCTCTCGGCCGAGCTAGGGCTGCGCACCGCCGACAAGCCCGCCGCAGCCTGCCTGGCGTCACGCGTGCCTTATGGCACGGAGGTCTCGCTTGGTGTGCTGACCGGGGTTGCCCGCGCCGAGTCCGGGCTGAAGCGCCTCGGCTTTGCGGACGTGCGGGTGCGGCACTACGGCGACCTCGCGCGGGTCGAGGTGCCACTGGCGGAGCTGGCTCGCCTGCTGGAAAAGCGGGACGAAGTAGTCGCGGCCGTGCGTGCCGCCGGCTACCGGTACGTCACCGTCGACTGGGAGGGCCTTCGCTCGGGCAACTTGAACCAAGGGCTGCCCGCAGAGTCCTGAGCTGCCAGCTCAGGAGCTGGCTGCGAGCTCGTCACGCAGCTGGCGCTTCAAGATCTTCCCCGCGGCGTTGCGCGGCAACGTGTCACCGACGATGACGACACGACTCGGCACCTTGAACACCGCCAGGTGCTTCGCGACGTGCGCCTGGATCTCTTCGACCGTGACACTCTGGCCGGGCTTGGGATACACCACGGCAGCCACCTCCTCACCGAGGCGCTCGTGCGGGACTCCGAACACTGCTGCCTCGTAGACAGCAGGGTGCTCGTAAATGACGGCTTCCACCTCGGCTGAGTAGATGTTCTCGCCCGCCCGCAGCACCATGTCCTTTGCGCGGTCCTCGACGTAGACGAAGCCGTCCTCGTCCACCCGACCCACGTCGCCCGATCGCAGCCAGCCGTCGACGATCGTCTCAGCCGTCGCCTCGGGGTTGTTCCAGTAACCGCGGATGAGGTGGGGCCCGTGGAACCAGATCTCCCCACGCTCACCGGGGGGAAGGACGTTGCCGTCGGGGTCGCGCACCGAGATCTCGAGGATCGGGGTGCCCCGCCCGGTGCTCGTCGGGTGCGTCATGTAGTCCTCGCCCGTGTTCTGAGGCCCGTAAGCGTTCGTCTCGGTCATGCCGTAACCGATCCCGGCACGGCCACTTCCGAAGTTTGACGACACGCGGCGGACGAGCTCTGGCGGTGCGGGTGCTCCCCCTCCTCCCACGCTCTGCAGGCTGGAGGTGTCGAACTCGTGGAACCGAGGGCTCTCGAGCAGGTCCCAGCTCTGGGTCGGCACCCCGACGAAGTTCGTCACGCGCTCCCGCTCGATGAGCTCGAGCGCGCGCTCGGGCTCCCACTTGTACATGATGACGAGCTTCGCCCCGCCGAGGTAACACGAGAGCATGACGGCGACGCATCCGGTGACGTGGAAGAGGGGGACGACGAGGATGAAAGCCGGATTGGGCGGAGGCTCCATGACCTCGTCCGCCGCTGGCGGCTCGCGCCGCATCGCCTCGGCCGTCACCCGGCAACCGAAGCCCATCAGCGACTGCAGGATCGCCCCGTGAGTCGAGACGGCGCCTTTGGGATGGCCGGTCGTGCCCGAGGTGTACAGGATCGTCGCGTCATCGTCCGGGCCGATCTCGACCGCCGGGAGCGTCTTCTCCAAGTCGAGGAGGTCCTCGAGGCGCTCGGCACCTTCGGGCAAGGCCGCTCCCTCGGGCGCCCGCACGACGAGGGTCCGCGCGCCGACCCGCGCCGCCGGACCGGCACTGCGCTTCGCTCGGTCGAGATCCGCGATCACGACCGTCGAGCCTGAGTCCCCGAGGGCGAAGTCGATCTCCTCCTCTGTCCACCAAGCGTTCATCGAGACCGAGATGGCGCCGATGGACAAGATCGCCCCGAACGCCACGATCCACTCCGGGTAGTTGCGCATGGCGATCGCCACCCGGTCGCCCTTGCGCACGCCGTAGTGATCGACGAGAAGCGCCCCGAGCGCGCCGACATGACGACCTACGTCCCCGAAGCTCCAGTGCTCGTCTTCATAGACGAGGAACTCGGCGTCGCCACGCATGTGCGCCATCGCAAGCGCGTCACGAACGCTGGGGGGGACGTTGACGAAGACCGGCGTCTCGACACCGTTGACCATCTTCGTCCCGACTTCGAAACGTTCCCCCGCGGCCGTGACCGCCGCGATCGCTTCTGCGTAGCTGAGCACCATCTGTCAGACCCCTCTCCCCGTTCTCCCGGATGAGGATTGCACATCGGGTGAGGGTCATCGCCAGTCGAGCGAGGGTCGCCGGCTACTTGGGGAAGCTCAGCGGTCTCCTCCTGTGGGCGGCGGTACCTGCCACCCGGCCGAGGAAGTCCGTCGGGGCTCGTAGAAGACACAGCCCTCAGGGCAGGCAAAGGGCAAGGTCTCGTTCGCTCCGAGACGGCACCGCTCGAGGCGCTCTGTCCCGCGCACCGTCTGGCGGACGTAGTGGCGGCAGTCGTCCTTGACAGCCATGCTCCATGTTCTCACTCAAGGCCCGCCCAGACGTGACAACAGGCCGGTTGGCGCAAGGACGCTGCGACGCCAAGCGTCTCAGCTTGTGTGAGAGGTCACGTGGCGCGTGCCGTAGCCGCCGTCTTGATAGGCACTGCCATCTGTGTCGCAGCCCCAACCGCCGGCCTCGCGGCCGGCCTTGGCCTGCGCTCTCCGACCTTGGGCCCTCGATTCGCCTTCACCTCCGACTCGTCCGCGGCCGGGGAGGACGTCCTGCTGCAGTCGGATGGTGTCGGATGGGCGACGGTGAACAACCTGGTCGAACGCACGACCGACGCCGGTAAGAACTGGAAGGGAGTCACGCCTCGTTCGGTCGCAAGGTGCCAATGCCTCGATGATGCGACGTACCTCGGCAACAAGGACGCGTGGGTCTTGCAAGCCGGTCGTCAGCTCCGGGCGTGGCGTACGACCGACGGCGGCGGGCACTGGACCGCAGGCTCACCACTACCTGGCGTGCAGGACCAGTCGAACGTGCCCCAGCTCGACAACGCGATCCTGTTCGTTGACATCACGTTCGCAGATCCTCGCGACGGCGCGGTGCTCGGGATGGGCGGTGTCTTGGCACCGGGCACGCCCTACACCCTCGTGCTCGCGCTCTGGCTCACTCACGACGGTGGCCAGACTTGGAAGCTCATGCCGCTCAAGTCGATGCCGGGCGAAGGCACTCCGAGCTCGTTCGACAACCCTTGCGGTCACACCGCGTCCTATGGGATCGACATGCCGAGCGCAAGCCAGATTTGGCTGTCGGACGACGGATGCGGCGCCCGACAGCCCGGTCTTTGGCACAGCTCCAACGGCGCCGCTTGGACGCCCGTAAGTCTTCCGGCACCTCCCGGCGGATGGCCCAAGAGCGCGGGCGCCGGCTCGGTGAACGGCGTCGACGTCGGCAGCCCACAGTTCGTCTCGCGCACGACAGCCTTCCTCCCCGTGACCACGGGCGCCGGAATGATCCTCGTCTACTCGACGAGCGACTCCGGCACGGCGTGGCACCTCGCCGGCTCCCTCGACACGGGCCTGGACGCCCGGACGGTCGGCTTCGACGCCCTCAGCGCCACCACGTTGGCGCTGCCGAGCTCCGACGGCACCGAGTGGTCCTCCGACGGTGGTCGTCAGTGGGCCCTCCAGGCGTCCCCGGTGAGCTTGGGGAGCGTCGCCGACGACTCGTTCGCGACCCGAGAGGTCGGGCTCGCTCTCGAAGGGGGCCTCATCAAGACCAACGACGGCGGGACCACGTGGTCGGAGCGGATCGGGCTTACGGGCTACAGGGACCAGGGCATTGCCGACATCGACTTCCTCTCGCGCTCGGCCGGGGACGTAGCAGGCGCCTACACGCTCTACTCGACGACCAACGGTGGCGAATCGCTCGCCGCACACCCGGTGCCGACCGTCGCGAGCTCGATCAACCAGGTGGACTTCGTGAGCCAATCGGTCGGGTGGGTTCTCACCGGCAACGAGCTCTTCTCGACGGTGGACGGCGGGAAGCATCTCGAGCCCGTCGCCGAGCCGGCCGAGGGGTCGATCAACAGCATCGACTTCTTCACAGCGACAGACGGCTACGCATCGCTCTGCGGGGTCTATCCCTCCTATCAGGCGGTCCTGCTGAGGACGACGGATGCCGGGGCCAGCTGGTCGAGGGTCGGCACGCCACGCGGCGCAGAGGCGCCATGCCTCGCACGCCCTGCTGGTGGGTTCTCGTCGTCGGGCGACGTGTGCTTCTCCTCCTGGACCGAAGGTTGGTACCTCTCGGACGGGAGTCGTCTCAGCTTCGGCAAGCTGTACAGGACCGACGACGGAGGGCATAGGTGGCAGCTCGTCTCCGACAAAGAGCCGAGTATCCCGCTCACCGGCTGCGCCGGAGGCCAGCTCTGGGGCTACAACGTCTCCGAGGTCGGAGCGGGCTCGGAGAACTTCGCAGTCTTCACTTCCTCAAATGGGGCGACGCCGTGGCGGGCGGTGCTCGCCCTCGGCCCAGTGAGCACGCCACCCGGAACGGCGAGCGGGCCAGACGTGCCGCATCCCGCGTCCGGTGAGTTTGGCGGGGTAGACGAGGTCAGCAGCCGGATCGCTTGGGAGATCGGGTCGTCTCCGTGCGGGTGCACGGGTCCCGCCTTTGCCGCGACCGTCAACGCCGGGCGCAGCTGGACCTACGAGACCACCGGGGCAAAGTCACCGCTCGCGCAGGTCTCGAACGCGGCGCTCGTCGACTTCCTCGGCTCGAAGGTCGGATTCGTGGCCGGCCAGAGCTACACGGCGACGCACGGCAACGTGTTCAGCACCACGAACGGCGGCCGGAGCTGGCAGCGGCGAGCGTCGGTGCCGGACTCCGCCTAGCTGACCGGCATCGGCCTCGGTATCAAGGCGCGAGGCGGTAGCGTCATCCTCCGTGCCCGACGAGGTCGACAACCGGCAAGAGCGCGCCGACGCTCAAGGCGACTCGCCCGCCGCATCCACCCAGGATCTCGTTCGCTGGGGAGAGACTCTCGCGGCTATCGCCCAGACTGGCCTCGGGTTCACAGAGAGCCTGTACGAGCGTGAGCGCTTCGAAGAGGTCCTGCATGTCGCGGGCGAGATCCGCGCAGCGGGCGCAGCTCAGCTCGCGAGCGAGGGGCAGCCGACCGGCTCACGCGTCGCAACCGCCCTCGTCAACGAGTGGCTGAAGGGTGTCGGCTCAGGCGTACCCGGCTACGTCACTCCGAAGATCGCCATCGGCGCCGTCGTCGGCAACGACGCTGGCGACATCCTCCTCGTGCAGCGCGCCGACTCCGGTGTCTGGCTGTACCCGACCGGCTGGGCGGACGTCGGCTACTCGGCGGCGGAGGTCGCGGTGAAGGAGGTTCTCGAAGAGACGGGCATCGAGGCCGAGCCTGTCCGCCTCGTCATGGTGCTCGACGGCCTGCGGCTCGGGATCACCCAGATCCCCCTCTACTCGCTCGTGTTCCAGCTGAGACCCGTCGGAGGAGCGCTGAAGGCGCACCCCCTCGAATGCGCTGACGTCGGGTGGTTCGCCGAGGAGGCTCTGCCGAGCCCGCTCGCGGGAGCAGGCATGTGGAAGGACCACGCATTCCGGGCCATCCGCGGCGAGAACGTCGACGTCCTGTTCGACCGGCCCCGGCGCCCGGTCTGGCGCAAGCCGGAAGAGGAGGGCTCGTGAGCGAGGAGCACGGCACCCGGCTCGACGTCGACGTGGCCACCGATGTGACAGACGAGCTCGCAGCCGAAGTCGCCCGCCTCGTTCCCCAAGTCTCCACGAGCGCCCGACCTCCCACACGGGCCGACATCGAGGAGATAGTCCACTCGCCGGGTGCGACGCTCTTCGTGGCCCGTGACCGCGAACAAGGCACTTTGGTCGGCATGCTCACGTTGATCACCTACCGCATCCCAACTGGAGTCCACGCTGTGATCGAGGATGTCGTCGTCGATGCGAAAGCGCGTGGTGGCGGCATCGGCGCCGCCCTTGTCACGGCTGCACTCGAGGAGGCTGCGCGGCGCGGCTCACGCAACGTCGATCTCACCTCACGGGCGACACGAGAGGCCGCCAATCGTCTGTACCAGAGGCTTGGCTTCGTCGTGCGCGAGACCAACGTCTACCGGTACTCGATGCAATGAAGACCGTCGCGGACGAGACGACGAAGGGCGCTCGGCGGCGGGAGTTCGCTGTCGATGCCGACGGCCGCGTGGTTCCGGGCGCCCTTTGGACCCCGCTCGAGCACGCGGAGCCCCTACCTCTCGTGCTCATCGGTCACGGAGCCTCTGGTAGCAAGGATGAGGAGTACGTGGTCGCCCTCAGCCGCAGCCTCGCTTCGGACTTCGGCATCGCCGCAGCCGCGATCGACGGCCCAGTGCACGGCGCCCGCCGGGCCGACGGTGGCCATGACGGTCAGCGGTCGTTCCTCGACTTCGCGACGCTGTGGTCGAGCGATCCCGAGGTGACCGATCGGATGGTGACCGACTGGCGTGCGACGCTGGACGAGCTGACCGCTCTCGACGAGATCGCGGGACCAGTCGGCTACTGGGGACTCTCGATGGGCACGATCCTCGGGCTCCCGTTCGTTGCCGCCGAACCTCGAATCTCCGCCGCCGTTCTGGGGCTCATGGGCCTGACCGGCCCTAGCTCGGCGAGGATCGCGAGGGACGCGACCAAGGTCACCTGTCCGGTGCTCTTCCTCGTGCAGTGGTCCGACGAGATCTTTCCTCGGCAAGGAGCGTTTGAGCTGTTCGACTCACTCGCGAGCTCCGACAAGAGCTTGCACGCCAATCCGGGCACTCATGGCGAGGTCCCCAACCAAGAGTTCGCCGCCAGTGCTCGCTATCTCGCCCGCCGCCTGGGCGCGCCTCGGCGTTCCGGTCACTGAACGCGCAGCCATGGCGGGCGCGCGGGTCAGGAGGATCGGGGCGCCGCTCTCCGCAACATCTTCTGCTGGTACATCGCACCGTCTGCCCGCTCGAGCGCTTGCGCCGGCGTCTCGTCCGGCTTGACCAGCACCCCACCGACGCTCGCTCCGAGCGATGCGACCTCGCTACCCATCGGCATCGGCGCGCTGCATACCATCTCGATGCGGTGGAGCAGCGGCTGGAACTGCTCCTCGTCGTTGATCGTGCAGACGACGACGAACTCGTCCCCGCCGTATCTCGCGACAGTGTCCTCTTCGCGGATCGCATGGGTGAGGCGGGTCGCGATCTCCTGCAAGATGGAATCGCCTACACCGTGCCCGAAACGATCGTTTGTCGCCTTCAACCCGTCGAGGTCGATGAAGATGACGGCCGTCTCGCCGCCGTTTCTCACCTGACGACGGCTCGCCTGTTCGAGGCGATCGTGCAGCAGGCGCCGATTCGCCGCCCCTGTCAGTGGGTCTGTCAGCGCCTGAGCCGTCAGCTGCTCCTCGGCAGCTCGGCGCACCGTGATGTCCTGCACGTGACAGATGTAGTACCGGGGCTCGTCGTTGCTGTCGCGTGCGAGGCTGACCGAGAGCCGTACCCAGATCTCACTGCCGTCAGGCCGCAGGTAGCGCTTGTCGATCTCGTAATGGGGAATCTCCCCCGCCAGCAACTGCAGCTCCAGCTCGCGGTCTTCCTCGAGGTCATCAGGATGAGTGATGTCCATGAACGTCATCGAGCAGAGCTGCTCGGCGGTCCAGCCGGTCAACTCCGTCATCGCGTGGTTGACCGTTAGCCAACGGCCAGCGAGGTCCACCACCGACATCCCGATCGGCGCCTCTTCGAGCGCGAGCCGGAACCGCTCCTCGGCCTCCACCCGATCGGTGATGTCGCGCACCGAAGCTCGCAGCCCGACGAGCTCACCGGAGTCACCGAGGATCGCGCCAAACACAGCCTCGACGATGCGGTAGACACCGTCTGCGCGTCGGACGCGGAACTGGGCGTGCTGCATCTCGCCTGTCTCGATCGCAGCCATGTGCACCCGCTGCAGGATGTCAAGGTCGTCCTCGTGTACGAAGTCTCCCGGGTCGCGGCCCATGAGCCATCCGGGCTCGTAACCGAGCAGAGGGAGCGCCGAAGCGGAGACGTATTCGAAGGACCCGTCGATGTTGTTGAGGCTGACCATGTCAGACGCGCTGTCGAGAAGTAACCGGTAGCGGTACGCGACGGCGCGCACCGCTTCGAGCTCGGCTTCCAGCTCCCGGATGTGCTCTGTCTGCGCCTCGGCCCCCTCGGATGCCCCTCCGGGGTCGGTCGCGCCGGCTTGCTGACCCTCGATCTCCACGTGCTGAGCCTCCCCTCCAGCAAAGATTACTTCCGCCTCGACCCGAGCACCGATAGCCCGAATGTCGACAGCGACGATCCCGGCCGTAGGATGACGCGGTTGAGCACGGTCCAGACCTGGACCTGGGCGTCGAGCCGACTGGAGGTCGGGAGTCGTGGCAGAGAGCATCACGATCACGGACAACCGAACCGGGGAGTCCATTGAAATTCCGATAGTCGACGGCGGGGCGTCTGCCGCCGAATGGGCAAAGCTGTTACCAGGGATCTGGTTCTACGACCCGGCCTTCATGACGACTGCCGTCACCGAGAGCGCGATCACTTTCATCGACGGCGACGAGGGCAAGCTCGAGTATCGCGGCTACCCGATCGAGCAGCTTGCCGAGGACTCGACCTACCTCGAGGTCGCCTATCTCCTGCTGCACGGCGACCTGCCCAACCAGGCCCAGCTGGACGAGTGGACTCACGAGATCACGTACCACACGTTCATTCACGAAAACGTACGCAAGAGGTTCCTCGAGGGCTTCCACTACGACGCCCATCCGATGGGGATTCTCGTGTCCGCCGTGGCGGCGCTCTCGACGTTCTACCCCGAGGCGAAGGACATCTTCGACCCCGAGATCCGCTACAAGCAGATCATCAGGCTGATTGCGAAGATGCCGACACTCGCAGCCGCCGCGCACCGATTCAGTGTGGGCATGCCGTTCGTCTACCCGGACAACTCGCTCGGGTTCCCGGCGAACTTCTTGTCGATGATGTGGAAGACGGCCGAGCCGCGTTTCGATGCCAACCCCGCACTCGCCCGTGCCGTCGACGTCCTGTTCATCCTCCACGCCGACCACGAGCAGAACTGCTCGACGACCGCTATGCGCGTCGTCGGCTCAAGCCACGCCGACCCGTACTCCGCCTGCGCGGCAGCCGCAGCGGCGCTGTACGGCCCTCGGCACGGTGGCGCGAACGAAGCGGTCATCCGGATGCTCGGCGAGATCGGATCGATGGAGAACGTGCCGGACTTCATCACCGCGGTGAAGGAGGGCCACGGACGCCTCCAAGGGTTCGGCCACCGCGTTTACAAGAACTACGACCCCCGCGCGAAGATCGTCCGCAAGGTCGCTTACGACGTGTTCGAGGTCACAGGCAAGAACCCACTGCTCGACATCGCTCTCAAGCTCGAGGAGACGGCGCTGGCGGACGACTACTTCGTCTCGCGCAAGCTCTACCCCAACGTCGACTTCTACACAGGCCTCGTCTACCAAGCGATGGGCTTTCCGATGGAGATGTTCCCCGTGCTGTTCGCGATCCCGCGCACAGCGGGTTGGCTGTCGCACTGGGTCGAGATGCTCGACCAGGACACCAAGATCTCCCGGCCGCGCCAGCTCTACACCGGAAACGCGCGCCGCGACTACACGCCGATCGAACAGCGCTGACCGATCCCTGACGTCTCGCCAGCCGACCGCCTGAGTCACCCCCCGAGCTGGGGACTCGACAAGCCCCAAGGCGAGCCGTTGCCACTCTTGGCGGAGTGGATGCGGCGGGCGGAAGCCGCCGGGGTCCTGTACCCGAACGCGATAGCGCTCGCCACCGCCTCCTCGTCGGGAGTCGTCTCGGCCCGTACCGTGATACTGAAGGCCTTCGACGACGAGCGTCTCATCTTCGAATCGGAGTCCTACAGCCGCAAAGGCGTCGAGATCGCCGAGAATCCTCGGGTGGCGCTAACGCTCCACTGGCGCGAGGTTCATCGCCAGATCTGTATCACCGGCATCGCCGCTACGCTTCCTGTCGCAGTCAGCGACGAGATGTGGGCCGCGCGCGCCCGACCCAATCAAGCGGCGTCCGTAGTCGCGCGGGAGGGAGCCACGGTCGACTCCGTCGCTGCCGAACTGGATCTCCACTCGCGAGCCGACGCTCTCGCGAGCAGCGAGGACCCGATCGCAAGACCCGCCACCTATCAGGCCTACGGTGTCGTCCCGACCACCGTCGAGTTCTGGGAGGGATCGGCCGACCGCCTCCACCGGCGCGTGTTCTACGAACGGGAATCGCCCGGAAGTCAATGGTCTTGGAGTCGAATCCAGCCCTAAGCCGTTAGGCCCTGACCGAGTTTGCCGCTCGGGCGACTCAACCGAGCTTTGACGCCCGGGCTCTTGCCACTTCGAAGCACGCGACGGCCGCGGCCGTCGACACGTTGAGCGACGGGATCGCTCCGTGCAGCGGGATGTTCGCGAGCACGTCGCAACGCCGCCGCGAAAGAGGCGACAAGCCTCTCCCCTCAGCACCGAGCACGAGGGCGACCGGGTCGATGCCGAGGTCGAGATCGAACAGCGAGGTGGCACCCCGCTCGTCCAAGCCGACCGTCCGCACGCCGAGCTTCTCGAGCTCTTGCAGGGCACTCGGGATTCCTGACACGAGGGCGATCGGGAGATGCTCGACGGCACCGGCTGCTGCTTTGGTCACCGCAGCTGTCACGTGAACGGCACGGTGTCGCGGCAAGACCGCTCCCGTTGCTCCGGCACACTCGGCGCTGCGCAGGATGGCTCCAAGGTTGTGGGGATCGGTGACGCCGTCGACAACCACAAGAAACGCAGCCGGCCTTCCCCCACCCGCACCCTCCACAGCCCCATCGGTGCCGTCATCGTGGCTGTCAGCTCTGCCGTCGGGTGACTGGCCTCCGGCGTGGCCCAGCACGAGCTCGCCCAAGTCGTGGGATTCGAGGGGCTGGGCAAACGCGACGACACCCTGGGGTGTCTCGGTCCGCTGGACGGACTCGAGTTTCCTGGGCGACACCATTCGGACCGGCACGTGCCGAGCGCGCGCCAGGTTGTCTATCTCACCCAGTATCGGTGACGGGTCGGTGCCTTCGATCAGCCAGATCTCGCTGACTTCGCGTTTGCGGGCCGCCAGGAGCTCGCGCACAGCCTGGCGCCCTTCGACCTGCTCGCCTCCGACGGTATTCGTCGAACGCCGGGCCCCGGATGACTTGACCGTAGGCGCCCCGAATGCGCGACCGGGCCGGCGGGCTTCGGTTGGCGTCGGGTTCCACAGATTGCGCCCGGAGTTGGCTGCCCGCGAGAGCGAACTCGCGTCATCGGTCGTGAACGCATCTTCGTGTGCGCTGATCCCAGGTTCCTCCCAGCGGCGCTGAGGGCGTCGCTCGGACCGACCGGTGTCCCTGCCCCGGTCGCGGTCGCGGTCGCGGTCGAAGCTGCGCGGCTCGGATCCACCGTCGCGATCACGCTCGCGCCCGGAGGCGTAGCCCTCTGCTGGCCGAGACGGACGTCCAGTGGCGTCGTCTCGCTGGGAATCGCTCCGCCGGTAACCGCCGCCTCCGCGAGCGACTCCACCCCAGTCCGAGCCCCTAGGACCCCGTGGAGGACCGGAGCGGCGGAAGTCGCCGCCTTCACTGGATCGCGGCCTGTAGGTAGAGCCGGAACTGCGATCGGGCCGCCCACTGCGGTCTGGACGGTCGCCGCGGTCGGCCCCATCAGCGCGGTCGGCTCGAGCAGCGCTGTCAGGACGGCCGGAGCGGTCGGGACGTGAGCCGCGGTCGGGACGTGAGCCGCGGTCGGGACGGTCTCCGCTCCGCCAGTCGTCCCGCCGCGGCTTACTTGTGCCGCGGTACCCACCGCCAGAGCCGCCGCTGCTGGCACTCCCGCCGCGGTACCCACCGCCAGAGCCGCTGCTGCTGCCACTCCCGCCGCGATAGCCGCCACCGCTGGAGCTGCCGCCGCCGCTGCGATAACCACCGCCAGAGCCGCTGCCGCGATAACCACCGCCAGAGCCGGTGCCGCTGCCGCCGCCCCGATATCCGCCGCCGCTGGAGCTGCTACCGCCGCGATAGCCGCCGCCGCTGGAGCCGCCGCTGCTGGCACTCCCGCCCCGATAGCCGCCGCCGCTGGAGCTGCCACCGCGATATCCGCCGCTCGACTTGCCTTTCCCGCGCTCGGCGTCGCTTCGACTCGGCCGGTCGCTTCGACCTCCGCCGCCCGGTCGCCGGGGCGCGCCGGAACCACGCCCTCGTCGATCGTCGTTGCCGGGTCTGTCGCTCCGGTCGTTGCGCCCGTCCTCTGGGCCCATGGCGCTCACAATCCAACCTCCTCGAGTGAAGCAACAGCCCAACAGGCGATCCCTTCGACCCGCCCGAGCGCTCCGAGGCCCTCGGGCCTCGTCGCCTTGACGTGTACAGGACCCCCTGCCGCAGCCGAGAGCTTCGTGATCATCTCTTCCCGTGCCACCGCGATACGTGGGCGCTCCGCGATGACTGTGCAGTCTGCGTTAACGAAGCGGTAGCCGGCCGCTCGAACGCGCCCGGCTACTTCGGCAAGAAGAGCCAGGCTATCGGCTCCGCGCCAGCGCTCGTCCGTGTCAGGGAAATGCATCCCGATATCGCCAAGACCGGCCGCGCCGAGCATTGCGTCAGACACTGCATGCGCCACGACATCCGCGTCGCTGTGACCCACGAGGCCCGGTTCTCCCGGAAACGTGACGCCACCGAGTATCAGCGCGCGCTCCTCACCTTGGGCGGCAAATGGGTGGAGGTCGACGCCTATCCCTACTCTGGCTGTCATCTGCTCAGCTCGGTGTCAGACGGCGATTTCGCTTCGGCCAGGAGCTTGTGGTGCCACAATTCGAGGAGCTGAAGGTCGGTCGGCGATGTGATCTTCAGGTTCGTCTCCTCGCCAGGGAGGACCACGATCGTGCCACCCAGGGCCTCGACCAACGCAGAGTCGTCAGTGGCTTCGGGTTCACCCAGGTGAGCGCGGCGAAGGACTGCTGCCCGGAACGCCTGAGGTGTTTGCACACGTATGAGGGAGTCGCGGGCGAGCGTCTCGACGACCTCGCCGCTTCGGACTCGCTTCACGGTGTCGGTCACCGCGATCCCAGGGATCGCGGCGTCGGCGCCGGCGAGCACAGCCTCTACGACCTGTCGGCACAGCAGCGGGGAGGCAAGTGGCCGCGCTGCGTCATGGACGACCACCACCTCACAGTCCCCTGGCACAGCCTCGAGCCCTGCCCGCACAGACCCCGCACGGCTCTCGCGACCTGTGACCACCCGCAATTCGACGGCGGACTCTCCGTTTGACGTTCTGAACAGGTCGGCAGCGAGCCCGCCAAGCAAGTCCGCAGGACTCCGAGACGCTCCGCTTTGGAGGTCGGCCGGTATGACGACTACGACACCCTTAGCCACGCCGGCAACTGCGCCGACGGCCAGCTCCACGACGGTACGGTCACCGACGACAGCGAATTGCTTAGGCCCGCCGTATCGCGTTCCCTTGCCCGCCGCGACGACGATCGCCCAGACCGATCCCGCCACGAGGCACTCCTCTACGGCAGTGCCGCGTTGAGGCGCTCTTCGGCTTCTTCCTCACTCACGCCGATGGCGAAGGTGAGCTCCGACACGAGGATCTGGCGTGCCCGCGTGAGCATGCGCTTCTCACCTGCAGAAAGTCCCTTGTCCTTGTCCCGGATGGAGAGGTTCCGCACGACTTCGGCGACCTGGTAGATGTCGCCCGACTTCAGCTTCTCGACGTGGTTCTTGTAACGCCGTGACCAGTTCGTCGGCATGCGAGCTTCCTTCTTGCGAAGGACGGCGAAGACCTCTTCGACCTCTTCGTCGTTGATGACCTCGCGCAGCCCCACCTCTGAGGTGTTGTCAGCAGGGACCATGAGTGTGAGATCTCCATAGGCGAGGCGAAGTACGAGGTACTCACGCTTCTCACCGAAGTGCTCACGGATCTCACGGCGCTCGACGACTGCAGCTCCGTGATGTGGGTAGACGACCTTGTCCCCGACGTCGAACAAATCAAGACTCCTCATAAAGACGTGAAAGAGGGATCGCATCCGTTTGAAAGGCGCGCGTTTCGCTCGTTCACGGATGCGCCTCCGGTGCCGCTCCAGGTGGCACCGGGACCAATTGTGACAGCTTTTTGGCTACGCCAGCACATCCGGGTCGAAAGGGTGGTCCCGGCCGGCCGGCGAGGCACCTCGCGGGCGGTCCTCAGCGGTTCTCCCGTGGTCCTCGATCGGTGCGAGCACGACGAGTCGCGGTCGCTCTCCGGCGACAGGACGAGGACGTGAGGCGAGCCCTGGCGGCAACTTGGAACAGTCCCCGCAGAGCCCGAGCAGACTCACCGCCTCGGCGACAGAGCGGACCCGGTCGAGCCTCATAGCCGCCGGACCGTCAGGGGTGGCGTCGGGAACTATGGCTCGCCCGAAGCCGAGCCGGGCCGATTCGGCGAGGCGTCGATCGGGCCTCGAGACCTGTCTCACCTCTCCGGCGAGGCCGATCTCCCCGAAGATCACCGAATCACTGGGTAAGGCGATCCCACGAAGGCTCGAGACGATCGCGAGAGCAATGGCCAGGTCGGCAGCCGGCTCGGTGACCTTGATCCCGCCTACGGTCGACACGAAGACATCGACAGCCCCGACCCTCGCACCGCAACACCGCTCGAGCACCGCCAGGATCAGAGCAACGCGCGCCGCGCTGACGCCCTGTACGACCCGCCTCGGCGATGGGCTACGCGTAGCGGCGAGGAGGGACTGCACCTCAACCAGCAACGGACGTCGGCCCTCGACGACCGGCAGCGCAACACTTCCCGCCGCGTCCGGGCGTCGATCGCCGAGCAAGAGTGCGCTCGGGTCCTCGAGCGACTGGAGCCCGAGCTCTCCCATCTCGAACAGTCCCAACTCGCCCGACGGGCCGTACCGGTGCTTCGTAGCAACCAGTGCCCTCAGCGCGTGATGGCGATCTCCTTCGAACGACAGCACCGTGTCGACGAGGTGCTCGAGTGTGCGCGGGCCAGCAAGCGAGCCGTCCTTGGTGACGTGCCCAACGAGAATCGTTGCAGTCCCCGTCGCCTTGGCGTACTGAGCGAGCAACTGGGCGCATTCGCGCACTTGGTTCGTCGAGCCCGCGGGCGACGAGACCGCCGGATCGCTGATCGCCTGGATCGAGTCGATCACGAACAGAACAGGCCTGACCTGGTCGGCGGCTTCGATGGAGGCCAGCAGGTCACTGGTCGACGAGAGGTAGCACGACGGAGGCAACGGCCCGAGCCGTTCAGCCCTCCGACGCACCTGCTCGGCTGATTCCTCCGCTGCGATTATGAGGGAGCGTGCGCCGCGCTCGGCGGCGGCCGTGACCGCTTGCAGCACCAGCGTCGACTTGCCGATGCCGGGCTCTCCACCGAGGAGCGTGACCGAGCCCGGGACGATGCCTCCAGAGAGCACACGGTCCAGCTCTGCCAAGCCGGTCGGAAATGGCCTCGCGCCCTCAGCATCGATTGCCGGGAGCGAGAGCGGTCTGCCGGGGGCCCCAGGCAGTCCACCAGAGCCGGCGAAGGCTTGCGCCCATTCGGGGTCGTGGAGCGCTTCTGCATCGAACACAGCACCGTTGGGGCCGATCTGGGAGCGGGCGGTGCGCTGCGTCCGCGGCGGCGGTTCGACCGGGACCTGCTGTTCTACGAGCGTGTTCCACTCGCCACAGCTGGAGCACTTGCCGGTCCACTTGGGCGACATCGCACCGCAGGCGCTGCAGACGTTCTGTCGGCTCGGGCGCTTCATGACAGCGACCGTACGCGCGGGGTGTATCAATCAGTCGCAGAGGGCGCCGTGAAAAGCACGAAGCAAGATGATCAGCCGCGACCGGGACTCACCCCAACCGCACCTCAGTCTTCAACTCAGCTGTCGGCGCCGGCTCCCGCCAACTCGACGGTCGGTGGCGGCTCGAAGCCCTCGATCGCTGCGAAGGTGAGCTCCTCGTCGCGGACGTCCACGAGGATGGTCTCTCCAACGCGGAACTCCTTCCAGAGGATCTTCTCCGACAACGGGTCTTCGATCAGCTGCTGGATCGCCCTGCGCAATGGCCTGGCACCGAGCTCGGGCTGGTAGCCCTTGCCGGCAACGAGAACCTTGGCTTCCGGCGTGAGCTCGAGCCCGATTCCCTGGCCTTCGAGCTGTTCGCGCACTCGGTTGACCAACAGGTCGACGATCTCGACGACTTCTTCCTGGGTGAGCTCGTGGAAGACGATGACCTCGTCGATGCGGTTCAGGAATTCCGGTCGGAAGTGCAGCTTCAGCGCGTCGTGCACCTTGGCCTTCATGCGCTCGTGAGTGACTGCCTCGGAAGTCTTCGAGAAGCCAACCGCCGCCTTCCGCAAGTCCCCCGTCCCGAGGTTCGAGGTCATGATCAAGACGGTGTTCTTGAAGTCGACCGTGCGACCCTGCGCGTCGGTCAGCCGACCGTCCTCCAGGATCTGGAGCAGGGCATTGAAGACGTCCGGGTGGGCCTTTTCGACCTCGTCGAAGAGGACGACAGAGAACGGCTTGCGGCGGACGGCCTCGGTCAGCTGACCGCCTTCCTCGTATCCGACGTAGCCGGGAGGCGAACCGACGAGGCGGCTCACCGTGTGCTTCTCCATGTACTCGCTCATGTCCAGCTGGATCAGCGAGTCCTCATGCCGAACAGTAAGTCCGCGAGCGTCCTGGACAGCTCGGTCTTGCCGACCCCGGACGGGCCGGCGAAGATGAACGAGCCCCCGGGCCGCTTCGGGTCCTTCAGCCCGGCCCTAGTACGCCGGATGGCCCGCGAGAGCGACCTGACGGCCACGTCCTGCCCGATCACCCGCCGGTGCAGCTCGTCCTCCATCCGCAGCAGCCGCCGCGACTCCTCCTCGGTGAGCTGGAACACCGGGATGCCCGTGGCGGCGGCCAGGACCTCCGCGATCAGCTCCGCGGTCACCTCGGCCACGGCGTCCATGCCGCCGGCCGCCCGCTCCCTCTCCCCGGCATCCCTCGTTCCGGTCAGCTGCTTCTCGCTGGCGCGCAGCGCGGCGGCCTTCTCGAAGTCCCGGGAGTCGATCGCGGACTCCTTCTCCCGCCGCACGCCGGCGATCTTCTCGTCGTACTCGCGCAGGGCAGGCGGCGCGGTCATCCGGCGGATCCGCATCCGGGCCCCGGCCTCATCGATCAGGTCGATCGCCTTGTCCGGCAGGAACCGGTCGCTGACATAGCGGTCCGCCAGCTGCGCGGCGGCGACAAGCGCGTCGTCGGTGATCGACACGCGGTGATGCGCCTCGTAACGGTCGCGGAGGCCCTTGAGGATCTCGATGGTGTGCGCGATCGTCGGCTCGGCCACCTGGATCGGCTGGAACCTGCGCTCGAGCGCCGCGTCCTTCTCCAGGTGCTTGCGGTACTCATCCAGCGTGGTCGCGCCGATCGTCTGCAGCTCGCCGCGAGCCAGCATCGGCTTCAGGATCGAGGCGGCGTCGATCGCGCCCTCGGCCGCGCCGGCGCCGACCAGCGTATGCAGCTCGTCGATGAACAAGATGATGTCCCCGCGGGTCCTGATCTCCTTCAGGACCTTCTTCAGCCGTTCCTCGATGTCACCCCGGTACCTGGAGCCGGCCACCAGCGCGCTCAGGTCCAGGGTGTAGAGCTGCTTGTCCTTCAGGGTCTCCGGCACCTCGCCCTTGACGATCTTCCGGGCCAGGCCCTCCACCACAGCCGTCTTGCCGACGCCGGGCTCGCCCACCAGCACGGGGTTGTTCTTGGTGCGCCGGGACAGCACCTGCATGACCCGCTCGATTTCCTTCTCCCGGCCGATCACCGGGTCGAGCTTGCCCTCGCGCGCCGCGGCGGTCAGGTTGCGGCCGAACTGGTCGAGTATAGGGGAAGTGGAGGGCGCCGTCTCGGACGGCGCGCCTGCCGCGGCTGGCTCCTTGCCCTGGGAGCCCTGCAGCAGCTGGACCACCTGCTGGCGGATCCTGCCGGGGTCAGCGCCCAGCTTGACGAGCACCTGCGCGGCGACGCCCTCGCCCTCACGGATCAGGCCGAGCAGGATGTGCTCGGTGCCGATGTAGTTGTGACCGAGCTGCAGGGCCTCCCGCAGCGACAGCTCGAGGACCTTCTTGGCGCGCGGAGTGAAGGGGATGTACCCGGAGGGTTCCTGCTGGCCCTGGCCGATGATCCCCCCGACCTGCTGGCGGACCGCCTCCAGGCTGATCCCCAGCGACTCAAGGGCCTGGGCGGCGACGCCCTCGCCCTCGCGGATCAGGCCGAGCAGGATGTGCTCGGTGCCGATGTGGTCGTGGTGGAGCATCCTGGCCTCTTCCTGAGCCAGGACCGCAACCCTCCGCGCCCGGTCGGTGAACCTCTCGAACATCTCGTCGCCCCCTCACCGAGCGGCCGGCGAGGCAACCGAAGTCTTGCTCGTCCCTTCGCATGCTAGCCCGCGCGCCGGGCGACGTTGCGACGCGAATGTCGCACAAGTAAAACGTTCCCCGCCGGCAGCGGGGTTCACCCCGTCCAGCCTGGGGCAACGGGGCAGTGTACCCAGCTACGCCGGGAGCGAACGCGCACGGCGCGCCGCGCACCGCGGTCACATCAGCCAAACGGCGCGCCGTCACGGCCCGCGGGCAGAGCACCGGCTGCTGCTGATCTGGGACAGCTTCTAGACCGTCCGGTCCATACCCGATCCTGGCGGGGCGACGCCAACCCTGGATGAGGCGAGCTGCCAGGAGCTCCCGGGCTTCCTGGAGACACTAGCCGGGCGGGGGCGCAGCGCGGTGCTCATCACCAGCCGCACCAGCGAAGACTGGCTCGGCGGCATCCGCCGCATCGCGGTGGGCTGCCTAGCCTCGCACGAGGCCACCGGGTACGCGGGGGAACTCCTGGCGCCCTACCCGGCGGCGGCGCTCCGGACGAGCGGGAAGGTTAGGAGTGACCTGTCGGCACCTGGGCGGTCATCTCAGGCACTTGCCTGGCGGACCGGCTCATGCGGCTTCCCGCACGCGTCGCACGGGTCCCTGGTAGCCCGCCGTCATGCGGGTAAGCAGCGCTCCCAGTGCGGGGCGGTCGTTCTCCCGGCCGTGCTCGTAGAGCTCGCTGATCGTCTGGATAAGCGAGTTGACCAGCAGCACGCGCTCGTGCTCGGTGATCTCCATCGTGATTCATCCTTGGTGAGC
>JBKQLZ010000077.1:0-2721 GCA_052146895.1 Acidimicrobiales bacterium | reverse complement strand
ACGTCTGGTGCAGCTCCGATCCAACTGGATACGCGCCCTCCGACCTCGGTCGGAGCGGGACGCCAATACAAACCCCTGCGTGCGCGCCACGTTTGCTTTGCCGGCATCTTGGGTACGACGCTCCTCTCACCGTTGTTGTTGGCTTCGCTCCAACCCCCAAGCCACACAATCGTACGCGAACGTCCGAGAATCTCGACCCGTGCGCCAGCCTCCGCGAGCAACGCAGCCGACTCGAGCGCGCTCTGTCCCGTGCCTATGACTGCAACGGACTTCTCCGCAAAAGCATCGGCTGCCGGGCAGGCCGAGGCGTGCGAAACGAGCGCAGACTGAAGATCTCGGAAGACCCGCGGTGTGTGCGAGAACGGGCCAAGTCCGGCAGCAACCACCACACGACCTACAGCCAAGGCTCCGCCGTCTGAGAGCGTCAGCTCAAACCCAGTGTCCCGCTGCCGTATGGCGACAACCATTCGCCGATCCAGGTCCGGGACGACACGATCCTTGAACCATATGCCGTAGTCGATGAAATCGCCGATCGGCAGGATCTTGGCGATCTCGCGACCCTCTGCCTCGCCCCACCGAGCCAGAGACAGCTTGCCCCCCGGAGAGCTTATGCTCGAAGCACGCGGAGATGAGCGCAACCACATCCCTCTAGGCATCGTGTCTCTCCAGAAGGCCAGGGGATCGCCGAAGGCGATCGTCGGGATACCGGCATCGCGTAGATGGGCAACAGCGGACAGCCCATGCGGACCAGCGCCGATAATGGCGACGGGCGCATGCCGGGGAGAGGACGAACGCATGACTGGGTCGATGGCGAGCAGAGCTGTGGTGTAGGCGACGAGCGTATGCGCAATTAGAGCGCTCCCCTCGAGCTTCGGCGGAGCATAGCGCGAGCTTTAGCAGTGAATCCAGCTAACGCACAGACAGCTTGCCAGGAAGAGTGGCATCTACCGTTTCACGCCTAGCGCGTCTTCTACGGCCGACAAAGTTCGCTGCGGATCGTGGCTCTGGCGCGTGAGCAACCTTGCGCGCCGACCCTCGCGCTCACGACGATCGGGATCTCCGGCGTAGGAAGCGATGGCCCGCGCAAGCGCCCACGCGTCATGCGAAGGGGAGACGATCGAGCCGGCGCCGGATGAGATCAGCCCCTCCGCTCCCTCCGGGCCGGTCGCCAGCACCGGTATTCCGACAAGCTGGGCCATGACGATCACCCTGGGGGCGCCCTCAGTCGGGCTCGGGGCAAACACGAGCAAGTCACAAGCCGACAGGAACGCCTCGACATGACCGCGCACGTTGGGCACGAACCTGACGCGCTCGCCGTAGGGAGCAGCGCGCTCGCGCAGCACCTGCTCCTGCTCGCCCTCACCGGCGATCACCAGCAGCACATCGCCATCGACGTGGGCCATAGCGTCGATCACGACGTCGTTACGCTTGCGTTGCTGAAAGCGCGATATGCAACCAACAACAATCGACTCCTCCTCCACCCCCCACTCGCCTCGCAGTCGCGTGCGCGCATCCTTATCGAAGCCCACCTCCTCGACGTCGACGAGATTGGGCACGACGATCACCTTCCGGGCGGGCACGCCGGCTTGCACGACCGTACGCCTCGTCCCCTCGGAGACCACGATCACCCGGCGTGCGCGACGCGACGCTAGCGCGTACAACCATCGCGCGGGGCCACGGCGCATCGCCGGCGGCACAGGGCCCCACTCAGCCCATACGATCTCGCCGGTGAGCCGGCGGGACAACAAGGAGCAGAGCAATTGCTCCTTCTTGAAGTGGACGAGCAGGATGTCCACAGGTCGCTCGGCACGCAGTGCCCGTGCAAGCCGCAGCAGGATCAGCGGCGTGGCCAACACGACGCGCGGGACGCTACGTCGGGCGAGCTTTGGCCCCAGGTCGAGCTCGCGCACGGGAACCTGGGTGCCGGTTGCGATATCGGGTACGTTGGTGAGCAGGAGCACTTCGTGCCCGCGACCTACGAGGGCATCGAGCAGATCGACATTCGCGTACTCTGCGCCACCGCGCTCGCTCGTGGTCTGGACGGAAACTATTCGAGAACCCCGCACGTGTGGTCATACTATCCGCCCGATTCCCGCCGCAGCCGGGCGGATTTGCGCTCAGTGACCTCCGTCCCAACCCCGACATCCCCGCGCGAGCGACCGATGCGTGTCGTCGTCATCGAAGATCCGGAGTCGTTGCAAGATCACATAGCGACCTGGGACGCGCTCGCGGTGGCGGCCGGCCGGCCGTTCTGCGCACCAGCCTGGATGCTTTCGTGGTGGCACGATGCACGTACCGGGGACGCACGGCTACGGGTTGTGCTCGTGTTCGAGCAAGAGCGACTGGTCGGAGTCGGCCCGTTTTTCGCCCAGGTGGGGGCACTTGGGTTGGTCGAGATGCGCCTGCTTGGGGCAGGCTTCTGCCACCGAATTGGACCGCTTGCGGTAGCCGGTCGCGAGCCACACGTCGCCGCAGAGCTGGCTCTGGCGCTGGCCAAGATGCGGCCGTCGCCCGCAAGCGTCGTGTTTGAAGGCGTTGACGCCAAGGACCGCTGGCCAGAGTTGATTGCTGCGGCGTGGCCGCGCCACCGCCCGCGCCTGCGCACGGATCTCACAATGGATGCACCTGTGATCGAGCTGGATGGCGCCTACGACGACTGGCTCGCGCGACGCGACAGGCACTTTCGCAAGGAGGCTCGGCGTACCTGGAATCGCTTGGGGG
>JBKQLZ010000076.1:0-2693 GCA_052146895.1 Acidimicrobiales bacterium | reverse complement strand
TCCCAGCGCGAGCAGGGCGTCGTCCCATTCGCGCATCGCCTCCTCGACGCGCCCGCGCGAGACCAGAAAGATGATCAGGCGGGCCCGCCACCAAGGGTGCGTGCCGTTGAGCATGACCGCTCGGCGGAAGTGACGCTCCACGTCGTCTGCGCGCTTGCCGAGGCGGTCGAGGTTGTACGCCAGATAGTGATGTGCGTAGTCATCCTCCTCATCCCATAGGAGAGCTTGCTCAAACGCCTTGGCGGCATGACCATAGTCCCTGTGCTCGTAGGACAGGCTGTAGCCGAGAGCGTCGAGCTGCTCTACGAACACCGGTCGCACTGTCTTGATGAGGTTGTTGTCCCCTGTCGCGCTGGCGAAGTGAAATGCTTCCATCGACTCCGTCAGCGCTCGCGCATCGTGCACCGCGGCGTAGTCCACGAAGCGCCGCTGGTGGATCTGAAACAGGTTGCGATTTGTCTGCTCGATGAGCTTGCCGACGTGGCTGTCACGACGGTGCTCGGTCCGCCATTTCGCGGCCTGGCCGCGAAGGACATCGTGGAGTCGCAGCTGCGAGTCGCCGAACAACAGACAGTGCTCGATGATGTCTCGCTCCAGCCTGGTCGCGTCCCTTGGAGTGATCTCGCTCAACAACGGAACGTCGATGGCCCTGCGTGTCAGAGAGAGCTGCAGCCATGCATCCCAAAGCCGACGGTGGCTGGCGTCGTTGGCGATGAGCACGGCGAACTTCGCCACCAAGCGTCGAGCATCGTCGTCCTCATCGAGCCAGCCCTGCACCTCCTCGACCGAGGTCAGCGAGGTGGCCGCAACGAGCAGCCGGACCTGCAGTGCTGTCAAGCGTCGCTCCAGCATCGCGCTGTCCGCGACGGCTTGGGCTGCCGGCTCGAGCTCCCCCCAGCCTGCTTCTCGCAGCCAGCTTGCATCGGTGGAGGCCGGCTTCAGCTCGATGCGCTCGACGGGGCTGACTGGCACGGGGAGATGTCCCGTGACCACTCGCCGACACGGGAGTGCGGCGAGGAAGAACGCGACGTTGAAGCTTCGCTGCGCAAAGAAGTCGTCGCCTCCGCGGTTGGCGCCCCACGAGCTTGGCTCGTCGCATAGGAGCACGACCTCGTCGTGCTCGGCGATGCAGCGGCGGACGAGGCCTACCCGCTCGTTCCAGCTGGCTCCTCCCTCGGTCCAGGCATCGAGGTCACCGTTGAGAAGGCCATGGGCCGCAAGCCCGACCGCGACGTCGGCGAGAGCGGCAGGACCCGTGTCGAGATTGTGCGCGGGAGGAGCTACGAGTATTGGCTTGAACGTACCCTGCTGACTGAGAAGCTCTGCGAGCATCCGCAGACATGACGACTTCCCGGCGGTCGCGACCCCATCGATCTGCCACAGGGACTCCGGCCCAGCGCTGCGCGCCGGGATGCCCTCGACGAGCTGGTGAGCGGCGGTTTCTACTTGCTTGAGCGGCGGGACTGGCATGACTCACAGATGGTTTCGAGCGTGGCGACAGTACCGATGTACCTTGCAGGCTACCGCCCGCTGGACACACGGACGAAATCTTTCTGTCCCGGGTCTAAGTCTCGAACATGGGTCGGCGAGATCCGTGCCGGCGCCGAACGCGGCGCGCCCAGCCGGCGAGGATTGAGATTTGAGCATGATGGACACTCTAAGCCAAGCTTGTGACCCCACCCTCGAGCGAGGCAGCTTCAACGTCGCTGCTGCCGCTAGCAGGCGCTCATCCTCGTGGCGGTCAGCGTGGTCGCGCTGAACACGATCCTCAAGGCGATCCTCGGGCCCACACTGCTCCTGATCCTCGGCATCGGGCCCTTCCGCGTCGTCGACGGCGCGCACTGGCCCTCCGACGTCCTCGCCGGCTACGCCCTCGGGCTCGCCCGGTCGATCACTGTGCTCGTAGTCGGCCTACCGGCCGCCCGCCAACCGGACCAACCGCCGCCAACCGGACGGCGTAAGCGAAGCATCAAAGGCGAGCCCAAAAGCCCAATCGCCCCTGCGGCTACTTCGGGTTCGTGGTGATCGGTCTACACCGCCCGAAGGGCCGCAACCTCCGCCGCTCTCAGCCTTGCAACAGCCCCCCACGGCAATTGTCTAACGGGCTGTTGGACAATTGAATCGGCACCCTCTCCGGGCCAGGCGTCGGCGAATCGGTGCATGTGGTGGAGGTTCGCGCGCGAGAGGCCGGTCATCTCTGGGAAGTCACGACGGAGGTCCGCTGCCAGTCGATCGATGACCTTGGCGCCCCATCCCTCACGTTGCTCGCGGTAGAGGATCTCGTGCCCGATCTCCCAGTGGAGCTGGATCAGCTCGCTGTTGACCGCGAGCACCGCACGAGTACGCGCAGCCTCGATCCGCGCCTTGATCTCGGCAAGGAGCGCCGGATAGTCGGCCGGCAACCCAGCCAGCCCGGCAGCGGGACGGCTGCTACCAGGCTCCTGGATGTCTCCGGACTGCTGTCCTTCGGGCTTTGAACGTTCTTCGTTCATCGGTCTCCCAACCTAAGCACGCCTTGGAGCTCTCGATCGGCTCAGCCCCCGCAAGCAGTCCCGGGCTTCGTCGTCGTCCAATACATAAGCGAAGCGGTATTGGACGGGAACGAAGACCCGGGATCTGCACAGGGTGGGCTGTGACCCTGTGGACCGCTTGAGCTCGTCACGGCAGCTCTCGGGCGTTCATTTCGACCGCAG
>JBKQLZ010000075.1:0-4177 GCA_052146895.1 Acidimicrobiales bacterium | reverse complement strand
CCGCCGGGACTCGACCTCGGGGCGATGGTGAGCAGCCTCTTCGGAGGTGGCATCGGTGGTGAAGGCGCTCCGGATCTCGGCGCTCTCGGTGGGCTTGCGGGTTTGGCCGGCGCGGGCGGGATGCCGCCGCTCGAGGGACTGATCACTGAATTGTTCGGAGGAGAGTTCTCGCCGCTCGAGCAGGACGTCGAGTTCGAGGAAGACGACGACGACGACGAAGACGACGAAGACGACGAAGACGATGAGCCCGGCGACGAAGATCAAGAGCTGACCTGACGCGATGTTCGCGGGGCCTATACAGGAGCTCGTCGACGAGCTCGGTCGTTTGCCGGGAGTCGGGCCGAAGTCTGCCCAGCGGATCGCTTTCCACCTCCTTGAGGTCTCGAAAGAGGAAGCGCTGCGCCTGGCAGCGTCGATTGCAGAGGTGAAGGAGCGGATCCGCCTTTGCGAGCGCTGCTTCAACGTCGCAGAGGCAGAGCTCTGCGCGATCTGCAGTGATCCGCGCCGCGATCTGTCGATCGTGTGTGTGGTCGAGGATCCCCGTGACATCGTGGCCGTGGAGCGGACGAGGGAGTTTCACGGCGTCTACCACGTGCTCGGTGGAGCGCTGAATCCGATCGACGGCGTCGGGCCCGAGCAGCTCAGGGT
The DNA here is from genome assembly GCA_052146895.1 of Acidimicrobiales bacterium. GTDB lineage: Bacteria > Actinomycetota > Acidimicrobiia > Acidimicrobiales > Bog-793 > Palsa-601. Next base: position 3,529 of record JBKQLZ010000075.1, on the reverse strand, counting down.
ACGAGACCTGCTCGAGAGGCTGAGCGACGATGGCATCGTCGAGGTGATCCTTTGCACCAATCCGAATCTCGAGGGAGAGGCGACTGCCATGTACCTCGCTCGTCTGCTCTCCCCGCTCGGCATCCGCGTTACCCGCATCGCGAGCGGGCTCCCGGTCGGCGGTGACCTCGAGTACGCCGACGAGCTGACCCTTGGACGGGCGCTCGTTGGCCGCCGCGAGGTGTCGGGCTGAGGGTCGCCGAGTGTCCGGCCTGCGCGAGCTGTCGTATCGTGGAGGCCGTGAACGTCGAGCAAGTCGACACGGCGGAAGGCATAGTCCTTCGGTCGAGTCCCACCCCAGAGGAATGGCAGCGCACGCGGATGCGGCTGATCGTCGCTGCAGTCGCGTGCGTAGCCGTCGGCGCTCTCGCTTCACTCATCGAGTTCCAGGCTGGGATGAAGCTGATCGCGTTCGAGCTCCTTCCGCTGTTCGTCGGGGCGGTGTGGGCGTTTCGCTTCATCCGGACGTTCGTGCGAGCCCGCCCGACCGCCGTGGTCGCGACCGACCACTCGCTCTCGCTCGAGCGGCTGGACGGGAGCCGTAAGCAGGACCTCGATCTCGCGGGGATCAGCTCGATCCGGATCGGGCCCGACGGCTTCTCCTTCCCGTGGCGCTGGCTGAAGGGGCCCCGCAGTGGTCTCGTGTTGCTACGGCTCCGTGAGAACGGCAACGGGCTTGCCATCCCACCTCAACTGGCCGAGCACCCTGTCATCCGCCAGCTCCTCGCGCGCATGCTTGCCACGAGCCGCACCAGAGGACCGGTCAGCATCGTCGGACCGCCCGCCACCGTCACCGAGCTCGAGAGGCTCGCACAGTCCACGTCCGTTACGACGCACGCGATGGAGATCCCGCCCATCACGATCCCCGCCGGCTGGTACCCGGACCCGTCCGGCCTTGCGCCGCTCCGGTGGTGGGATGGCCGCGAGTGGGCCGACTTCACCCGGCAGACGCCGCCGGCTTGATCAGCTGACGGTCCGGAGTAGCGCTGCGTCTCCCTGGCCGCCACCACCGCACAATGCGACAGCGGCCGTGCCGCCACCGCGGCGGCGGAGCTCTGTCAATGCGGTCAGCGCAAGGCGCGCGCCCGACATCCCGATCGGGTGACCGAGAGCTATCGCTCCACCATTCACGTTCGTCACATCGGCCGAGATGCCTAGGTCGTCCATCGAGGCAACGCCGACGGCGGCAAAGGCCTCGTTGATCTCGAACAGGTCGACCTCGGAAAGAGCGATGCCTGCTTGCTCGAGCGCCTGGCGGATGGCCTGCGCAGGCTGGATGAGAAGCGAGGCGTCGGGACCGGCAACCTGCCCATAGCCCACGAGCTCCCCGAGTGGCCTCAGCCCGAGCTTGTCGGCCCGGTCTCGCGAGACAACGATGAGCGCAGCCGCGCCGTCGGAGATCTGGCTGGCGTTCCCGGCAGTGATCGTGCCTTCGGGGTCGAAAGCTCCCTTCAGCTTGCCGAGTGACTCGACTGTTGTCTCGGGGCGGACGCCCTCGTCGGTGTCGACAATGACGGGGTCTCCCTTTCGCTGGGGAACGGCGACCGGAATGATCTCCTCGACGTAACGACCCTCCTTGATCGCATTCGCCGCGCGCTCGTGCGAGGTTGCCGCTAGAGCGTCCTGGCGACCCCGCAGGATCTCAGCCGCCCGGCTGTAGCGCTCGGTGCCCGCGCCCATCGCCACCTGGTCGAACGCGCAGAAGAGCCCGTCGTACATCATCGAGTCGACGACTTTCTGGTCGCCCGCCCGGTATCCCGCGCGCGCCCCCGGCAACAGGTACGGGGCCTTCGTCATCGACTCCATCCCGCCGGCAACCACCACGTCGGCCAGGCCGGCGTTGATCATCAGGTCAGCGAGGTAAAGCGAGTTCAGGCCCGACAGACAGACCTTGTTGATGGTCGTCGCGGGCACGGTCATCGGAATGCCGGCATTGACCGCCGCCTGGCGGGCGGTGATCTGGCCTTGCCCCGCTTGCAGCACCTGTCCCATGAAAACGTAATTCACGTCCTCCGGAGAGATGCCTGCGCGCTCGAGCGCAGCCTTGATGGCAAAGCCCCCGAGCTCCATAGCAGTGAATCCGGCCAGGGCTCCCGAGAGCTTGCCTATCGGGGTGCGAGCCCCAGCGACGATGACGGATCCGGGCATGTGTTCCCCATTTCGTATGAGACCAGGTGTCTAAACCAGAAGATCGCTGGTCAGCCTATCCCCGGCCGGCCCCACTTGGGACCGGCAAGTGACCCCGCGGTACTCTCGCCTGATGGAAGCGATCCGTGACGCGATCATCGCCGGTGCGCCGGCCGAGGACCTTGCCGCCCTACCGCTGCCCGAGTCGTTCCGCGCCGTCTTCGTAAGCAAGGAGGAGGCCGGCATGTTCGAGGGTCTCGCCTCCCTGGAGAAGGACCCGCGCAAATCGCTCCACGTCGACGAGGTAGCCGTGCCCGAGCTCGCGCCGGACGAGTGCTATATCGCCGTCATGGCCTCGGCGATCAACTTCAACACCGTCTGGACCTCGATCTTTGAGCCACTGCCGACCTTCGGCTTCCTCTCTCGCCTCGGGCGGGAGTCCGTCTGGGGCGCACGCCACGATCTGCCGTATCACGTGGTCGGCTCCGACGCTTCCGGTGTCGTGCTCCGAGCCGGCTCGGCCGTCCGCATGTGGAAGCCCGGCGACAGGGTGGTCGTCCACTGCAATTACGTCGACGACCAGGACCCGACCGCCCACGACGACTCGATGCTGGCGGCAAACCAGCGGATCTGGGGGTTCGAGACGAACTTCGGTGGGTTGGCGGACCTCTCCATAGTGAAGGCCAACCAGCTCATGCCGAAGCCTGAGCACCTGAGCTGGGAGGAGGCCGCCTGCAACGCCCTCTGCAACTCCACCTCCTACCGGATGCTCGTCTCCAAGAACGGCGCCGGCATGAAACAAGGCGACGTGGTCCTCGTCTGGGGCGCGAGTGGCGGCCTCGGCGGATACGCCGTCCAATACGTACTGAACGGCGGTGGTATCCCTGTCGGGGTCGTGAGCTCGGCGTCGAAGGTGAAGCTGCTCGAGGCACTCGGGTGCGAGGCTGTGATCGATCGGGCTGAGAAGGCCTACCGTTTCTGGGCGGATGAGCACACCCAGGACGAGTCGGAATGGCGCCGTTTCGGCAAGGACATCCGATCAATGGTGGGTGAGGACCCCGACATCGTGTTCGAGCACCCGGGACGCCAGACCATGGGTGCGTCGGTGTTCGTCGCCAAGCGGGGGGGCATGATCGTCACCTGCGCGGCCACTTCCGGCTACATGATCGAGTACGACAACCGCCATCTCTGGATGAAGCTCAAGTCCATCAAGTCGTCGCACTTCGCGAATTACCGTGAGGCTTGGGAGGCGAACCGCTTGATCTCGCTAGGAAAGATCCAGCCGATCCTGTCCGCCGTCTACCCGCTCGAGCAAACAGGAGAGGCCGCCGCCCAGGTCCACCAGAACCTGCACGAAGGAAAG
>JBKQLZ010000074.1:0-45986 GCA_052146895.1 Acidimicrobiales bacterium | reverse complement strand
CGTCGCGCTCGAGATTCCCGAGCGCGACGGCGACCGTGGGCTTGGAAAGGCCTGAGGTTCGCGCGAGATCAGTCCGCGAGACCGGGCCTGTCGAGCGCACCTGCTCGAGCATCAACTGCTCGTTCATCGCACGCATCAGCTGGGGCCGGGCGGCCACCACAGGATTGGCGCGGCTGTTGCGAGTGTCGTTCCGCGTCACGGACCGAAATAGTGCCAGAGCTTGCCATGGCGGTATGGATAAGTTACTTTCCTATTAGTACCGCGGGCCGCCTGGGTGGGTAGCCGCGGCAACACGGGGGAGAGCTCCGCTGATCACGAGCGACCAGTCCGAACGAGATGGCCAGGGGGTGGCGCCGACGACTGGCGTTGTTCTCGGCGTCGACTTCGGTGGATCGAAGATTGCTGTCGCCTTGTGCGACTTGGATGGCACAGTCCTGGCCGAGAGCGTCATCGAGACCGAACCGGGCCTCGGAGCCGTCGCGAACCTCGAGCGGGCCACCGGGCTCGCGGACGGAATCCTCAGCGGCGCGGACCTCCTGGCAGTGGGTGCCTGCACGTTCGGCATCCCCCTCGCGGGCGGTGTCGCCCTATCGCCCGCCATCCCTGGCTGGGACGAGCTCCCATTACTCGCCCGCCTCGAAGAAGCTTTCGGAGTGCCCGTCACTCTCGTGACCGACGTCAAGGCGGCGGCCGCGGCCGAAGCGTGCCGAGGAGCGCTTGTGGGAGCCGATCCGGCGCTCTACCTGAATCTCGGCACGGGCCTTGCTGTGGCAATCGTCCACGAGGGCAAGGTCATGACCGGGGCACACGGCGCATCGGGCGAGATCGGCTACAACCTCCGCCGGGCCATCGATGTAAGCACGCCGGCCGGCGCGGCCGGCGCAGCCATCGCAGCCAGCCACGACGGCACTGGCATCCTCCTCGAGGACGTCGTGAGCGGCATGGGCCTCGCGAGTGCCGTGGCTCGGCTCAACGGCAAGCCAGCGAGTGGTTCCGGCAAGCCAGCGAGCAGTGCCGGCAAGCCAGCGAGTGGTGCCGCCAAGCCAGCGAGTGGTGCCGGCAAGCCAGCGACCGGAGCCGCGACCGGTGCCGCCGACGTCTTCGAGAGAGCCATCGCAGACCCGGTCTACGAGAAGGTCCTCGAGGAGTTCCTGCGAGAGCTCTGCTACCACCTCGTGAATCTCACGATCGCAGTCGACCCCGAGCGCATCGCCGTCGGCGGCGGCATGGTGCGGTCCTGGGAAGTCCTCGAGCCGGCGCTGCGCTCGGCCCTGGACGCACACGTCCCCTATCCGCCTGAGCTGGTCATCGGGGCATTCCCCTACGACGCGGCGCTTCGCGGAGCGGTCGACGCCGGGCTCGAGCTCGCGCGCTCCCTCGCGCCAGGAGCGCTCCGATGATCATGAAAAGCAACCGACAAGCAGGAATCGCAATGACGAGAGCGAGACGAGAGCGATGAGACAGCACACGACTATGACTAAGGGGAGAGCATGAACCTGAACTGGACGAGACGAGTCTTGATGCTCGGGGCGGTGATCGCGCTCGGCATCACCGCTGCGGCCTGCGGTAGCAGTACACCGTCCAAGGGTGCTACCAAGACATCGGGTGGTGCGATCACGATCTCGGACGAGTACGGCGAGACGTGGCCGTGTGAGTTCAACCCGTACAACTCATCCGACGTTGGCTTCTCCTTCGGTCCGGTGTACGAGGAGCTCGTTTATCAGAACCTCCTACAGAGTGGGAAGGCGACCCCGTGGCTCGCCACGAACTGGTCATGGGGCAACGGCAACAAGACCCTGACCTTCACGATCCGCAACGGAGTCACCTGGTCGTCAGGTAAGCCGTTCAGCGCAGCCGACGTGGTCTACAGCTTCGAGCTTCTCAAGAAGAACCCGGGCCTCGATTTGAACGCCGACTGGTCGGTGCTGAACAGCGTCAAGCAGGTCGGCTCGGACCAGGTCGTCTTCCAGTTCAAGACAGCCGCTGTCCCGTACTTCTATTACATCGCGGGCGAGACGCCGATCGTCCCGGAGTACCTCTGGTCGACGATCAAGAACCCCACCAGCTACCTCGACCCGAAGCCGATCGGAACGGGGCCGTACGAGATGACGACGTGTGGGTCGGAGAACATCCAGTACACGAAGAACCCGCACTACTGGCAGGCCGGCCTCCCGAAGATCGAGACCGTCAACTTCCCGGCGTATCTCTCCAACACGCCGGCGAACGAGGACCTCGCGAGCGGGAAGGACCAGTGGGGATCACAGTTCATCCCTGACATTCAGAAGGCTTATGTCTCGGCGAACCCGAAGTACTACCACTACTGGTTCGAGGCGGTCGCGAACGTCTCCATCTTCATCAACCTGGACAACCCGATCCTGAAGAACCTCGCAGTGCGCCAAGCGATGGCGTACGCCATCGACCGGGCGCGTGTCTCGCAGATCGGGGAGTACGGCGAGGAGCCTGCAGCCAACCAGACCGGCATCGTCGGGACGTTCAAGAGCTGGGAAGACACGACCTTGGCCGCCAAGTACGGCAACGCCTATGCCTACGACCCAAGCAAGGCCATCTCGATCCTCGAAGCTGCCGGCTACAAGAAGAACTCGAGCGGCATCTTCGAGAAGAACGGCCAAGAGCTGTCCTTCACCATCGTCAACAACGGCGGCTACTCCGACTGGGTCGCAGGAGTGAACGTGATCCAGAGCGATCTGGCCGCGGTGGGAATCGCCGTCAAACCGGAGAACCTGTCCGACACGACGTACCTCGCTGACGTAGACGACGGCAACTACCAGCTCGGCTACGACGCCGAGACTGGCGGCCCAGGCCCGTACTACGAAGAGCGCCAGTGGCTTTACTCGCCGAACTCCGCTCCGATCGGCAAGTCTGCCGCGAGCGACTGGGAGCGGTACTCGAACCCCGCGACCGACGCCCTCATCGACGACTACGCGAAGACGACGAGCACGGCTACCCAGCAGACGATCGTCGACGACCTGCAGAAGGTGATGCTGGCAGACGTCCCGGTCATCCCGGTGACCGAGGAGGTCGACTGGTACCAGTACGACACCGAGAACATCGGTGGATGGGTCACCTCGAGCGACCCGTACGCGCAGCCGGCCCAGTACGCCAGCCCGGACTGGGGTGTCGTCCTGCTCCATCTGTACTACAAGTAGCCCAAGCTAGGTCTGTCGGAATGCCGGGCATGGAGGCGAGCGGGTGAGGTTTGTCCTGAGGAGGTTGGGTTTCTTCGCTGTCACAGTGTGGGCGGCGGTCAGCCTCAACTTCCTCCTCCCGCGCCTCATGCCTGGCAATCCGGTACAGGCCCTCGAAGCCGAGCACCCCCACCTCGGCACGCAGGCGATCCACGCGCTGACGGTCCTGCTCGGTGGCAACCAGCACCAGGGCCTGGTCGCCTCCTATCTCGAGTACTGGCGCCATGTGCTGACGTTCAACTTCGGCGTCTCGATAACGACGAGCTTCGGCACGCCAGTCAGGACGATGGTCCTCAACGCACTTCCGTGGACGCTCGGGTTGGTCGGTGTGACGACGGTCATCGCTTTCGTGCTTGGCACCTTCATCGGCCTGCTCAGCGCCTGGAAGCGGGGGAGCTGGCTCGACAGTGCCCTCCCGCCTATCTTCGTGATCACCTCCGCCTTCCCGTACTTCTGGATAGGTCTGCTCGCGATCTATTTCCTCTCCATACATCTCGGCGTCTTCCCGATCGACGGCGCCTACGGTCTGACTGACACGCCCGCGTTGACCCCGCACTTCATATGGGACGTATTGGTGCATGCCACGCTTCCGGCGCTGACGATCCTCATCACGTCAATCGGCGGCTGGATCCTCACGATGCGCAACAACGTGATCACGGTTCTCGCCGAGGACTATGTGCGGATGGCGCGGGCCAAAGGGTTGAAGCCGTGGCGGGTCATGTGGGAGTACACGGGTAAGAACGCCATCCTCCCCAATCTGACCGGCTTCGCGATGTCGCTGGGCTTCGTGGTGTCGGGGGCCATCCTCGTCGAGGACGTCTTCAACTATCCGGGAGTCGGCTACATGCTGCTCAACGCAGTGAACGGCCTGGACTACCCGCTCATGCAGGCGCTGTTCCTGCTGATCACGGTCGCTGTGCTGCTGAGCGTGCTCGCGGCCGACATCGTCACCGCCATCGTCGACCCGCGCACGAGGGAGATCGGATAGGTGTCGCCGATCGACGAGGACCTGTTGATGGACGGGCCCGAAGACGAGTTCATGGAGAGCGAGGGCGAGCCCCAGTTGGGTGGCGGCTGGCGCCATCGCGTCGGCGAGCTGCAACCCACGCGACGACTGCCCGGTGCGAAACTCTGGCGAGCTCTACGCCACAACAGAAAGGCGACCGTCGGCGCACTCCTGCTGCTGTTCTTCATAGTTCTCGCCGTCTTCCCCGGCCAGATCGCTCCGTACAGCCCGACGTTCCAGAACTTCAATCCGGGGATGGGCGTCTCGGGCGCACACTGGCTCGGGACGACCTCGGAAGGACAGGACGTGTACTCCCAGCTCATCTGGGGCACGCGGCAATCGCTCATCATCGCCTTCGCCGCGGGCGGCCTTGCGACCCTCATAGCTGTGATCGTCGGTGTGTCGGCGGCTTACCTCGGCGGCTTCGCCGACGGCGTGCTCTCGCTCGTCACCGACGTGCTGCTCGTCATACCGATCTTCCCGCTCATCATCATCATCGCCTCTTACCTGCACGGCGCCGGCCTCGTGGACATGATCTTCGTGCTCGGAGCCGTCGGCTGGTCCTACGGTGCCCGCCAACTCCGCGTACAGGTGCTCTCGCTGCGCCATAGGGACTTCCTCGAGGCTGCCCGTGTACGAGGCGAAAGAAGCCTCTACATCATCGTGGCCGAGATCATGCCGACTCTGACTTCGCTCATCGTGGCGACGTTTCTCGGCTCGGCTGTCTACGCCGTGCTGACCGCAGCGGGTCTCCAGTTCATCGGGCTCGGCGATCCCAACGCGATCAGCTGGGGGACGATGCTCTACTGGGCGCAGCAAGGCGAAGCGCTCAACATCGGTCTCCCCCTCTGGGCCCTCATGCCGGGTGTCTGCGTGGCCATGTTGGGAGGGGCGTTTGCGCTGTTGAACTACGCGTTCGACGAGATCTCCACCCCGGCGCTGAGGCCGGTACCGCGCGTACGTCGCACTCCATTCGTCTCGGCTGCCGACAAGGCCCTGATCCGCCACGGCGAGAGCGCAGTGTTGCTGGCGACGCCTGAGAGCGGAGGGAGGCGCTCGCGTGGCTGAGTTCGCCGAGCCACGAGGCCGGCTGCTCGAGGTCCGCCAGCTCTCGGTCGCCTACGCGACCGACTCCGGCCCCGTGCTCGCCGTCGACGACGTCGATCTCGATCTCTCGAGTGGGGAGTTCCTTGCGATCGTTGGGGAATCGGGATGCGGGAAGTCGACTCTGCTCTTCGCCATCGCGAAGCTGCTCAGCCCGCCCGCAGGAATCACGGGTGGGAGCGTTCGCTTCCTGGGCAACGAGATGGTGGAGATGACCGACAAGCAGCTACGGCATCTCCGGTGGCGGGAGTACTCGGTCGTCATGCAGAGCGCGATGAACGCGCTCAATCCCGTCATGACTGTGGCCGAGCAGATGCGTGACGCGTGCCGCGCTCACTCGGACATGTCGGACGAGGAGATCGCCGCCCGGTCGGCCGACGTCCTGAGGCTCGTCTCGATAGACCCGGTCCACCTCGAGAGCTACCCGCACCAGCTCTCGGGCGGCATGCGCCAGCGCTCGATGATCGCGATGGCGCTGCTGTTCACGCCGCAGCTCGTCATCATGGACGAGCCCACCTCGGCTCTTGACGTCGTGGCCCAGCGCTCGCTCATGCGCCAGATCAAGGAGCTGCAGGAGCAGCTCGGCTTCGCCGTGATCTTCGTCACGCACGACATCTCGCTCGTCAGGCACTTCTCGGACCGGCTCATGGTCATGTACGCGGGCCAGGTCGCAGAGCTCGGAGCCACGACCGAGCTGTTCGGCACCCCACGCCACCCGTATTCACGAGCCTTGCTCGAGGCCTTCCCGTCCATCAAGGGCGAGAAGGTGCCTCTGACCGGGATCTCGGGTTCCCCGCCGGACATGATCTCGCCTCCGGCGGGCTGCCGTTTCGAGCCGCGGTGCGCCGATTCGAGCGCTGATTGCGGAGTGGTCAAGCCAGGGCTGTACGAGCAAGGCAACGTCGTCGTGAGGTGCTTGCTGTACAAGGACGCAGCGCCGGACGCGGCGAGCTTGGCAGGCCAGTCTGCTCGGGTAGGGGACACCGGTACGGCGACGGAGACCGCCGCCGCCGTGCCCCATGACGCGGGAATCGACCCCTCCTTCTCGACGACCGAGCCACCCCTCCTCGAGACAGTCCAGTTGACCCGGCACTTCGGCCTACGTGGGCTCTGGACGCGACGGATGTTGCACGCCGTCGACGACGTCTCCCTCACGATCGCCCGCCAGGAGATCGTCGCTCTCGTCGGTGAGAGCGGGAGTGGCAAGAGCACGATCGCGAGGCTGCTCGCCATGATTTACAAGCCAACTTCAGGAGACATCCTCTTCGAGGGCAAGCCGATCACGGCCGCTCGCCGGCGGAAGGACAAGCTCGCGTACCGGGGTGACGTCTCGATCGTGTTCCAGGACCCGTATAGCTCCATCAACCCTGCGTATCGTGTCTCCCACGGCATCATGCGAGCGATGGTGCTGCACCGGCGCGACCTGAACGCGTCCGGCCGCCGAGCCGAAGCCCTGCGGGTGATGAACGCCGTCGGGCTCACGCCGGCGGCAGCGATGCTCTCGAAGTACCCCTACGAGCTGAGCGGAGGACAGCGCCAACGGATCGGGTTCGCCCAGGCACTCGCTCTCAGGCCGAAACTCATCCTCGCCGACGAACCCGTCTCGATGCTCGACGTCTCGATCCGTGTCGGGATCCTCAACCTTATGGCTCAGCTGAGGGAGCAAGAGGGCGTGTCGTTCCTCTACATCACCCACGATCTCGCCTCGGCTCGCTACGTGGCCGATCGCGTGCTCGTCATGTACGGCGGCCATGTCGTCGAGACCGGGCCGACCGAGCAGTTGCTGGCGGCGCCTCGCCATCCGTATACCAAGCTCCTGCTCTCGGCGGTGCCCGATCCGCGAGCGCCGCTCGACCATTCGGGCACGTCGGACGCGGGCGAGCCGCCGAAGGTCGTGAACCCGTCGGATGGCTGTCGTTTCGAGCCGCGGTGCCCCTACGCGATCGATCAGTGCAAGACGGTCACGCCGCAGCTCGGCGAAGTCGCTCCGATGCAGTTCGCAGCGTGCCATGTGGCGCTCGCCGAAGGTCGCTCCGGTGGTTGGGTTGCCGGCTCGGCGGCCGGTGTCCCGGCGGACCTCGCCCTGAGGTTCGGCTCAGCTCCCGAGCCGGGGCCACCCCTCACTCCTGCCACCGCGCCAGATGCCGCGCCCGCGGCGACGCCGTGAGAGTCTTGTCGCCCGTCTCGATCGTCCCGCGCCCGCTCAGCGTCACTGCGGGATCCGCCGGCAGGAGCGGCGCCGTGCTCTCCGACGGCGTGGTTATCGCCTACCCGCCGGAGCTGGCGCAGGAAGCCCGCTGGTTCCGCAGGGTTCTCGAGACCGGAACGGGCTGGGAGGTGACCTTGGCCGAGCCAACGGGCCAGCCTTCGGACCAGCCGGCGACGATCGAGCTGCGACTCGGCGCCCTCACCGGTCTTCCCGACGATCTCGCCGAGCTGATCCCCACGACGACGGCTCACGAGGCCTACGGCCTGAGCGCGTCAGGAGGCAAAGTCATCATCACCGCGCCGAGCGCTGCCGGCGTTTTCCACGGCCTGCAAACACTGCGCCAGCTGTTGCCTGACTCTTCTTTCCGGGCTGCCTCGCCCGCAGGGCCGCTCGGGCCTGTGGATGTGCCAGAGCTCGAGATCGTCGACGCGCCGCGGCTCGCCTGGCGCGGCGTTCATCTCGATGTCTGCCGTCACTTCATGCCCAAGTCGTTCGTGCTGAAGCTGATCGACCTCATCTCGATCCACAAGTGCAACGTCTTCCACATCCATCTCACCGAGGACCAGGGCTGGCGGATCCCGATCGAGCGGCATCCGCGCCTGACAGAGGTCGGGGCATGGCGGTCCGAGTCCCCCGTCGGCCACTACCGTGAGGGGCGCTTCGACGGCACCCCTCACGGCGGTTTCTATAGCCGCGAGGACCTCGAGGAGATCGTCGCCTTCGCGGCCGAGCGCCACGTGAACGTGTTGCCGGAGATCGACATGCCGGGTCACATGGTCGCTGCGATAGCGGCTTATCCGGAGCTTGGGAACACCGACAAGCAGCTTCACGTCCGCACGAAGTGGGGAATCTCCAAGCACGTGCTGAATCTTGACGAGCCCACCCTCCAGTTCTGCACCGATGTCGTAGACGAGGTAGTCGAGATCTTCCCCTGGGCCAACTTTCACGTTGGCGGCGACGAGTGCCCGACGGTCGAGTGGGAGACGAGCCCGCGTGCCCAAGAGCTCATGCGGGAGAACGGGTTCACCGACGAGCGACAGCTGCAGGGCTGGTTCACGGCGCTGATGGCGGATCATCTCGCGACACGAGGACGGACCCTCGTCGGCTGGGACGAGATCCTCGAAGGCGGCGCCCCTCCGGGATCCATCGTGATGTCGTGGCGGGGCGAGGAGGGCGGGATCGAGGCGGCGGCCGCGGGTCACGACGTTGTCATGGCGCCGCAGGAGTGGCTGTATTTCGACTGGCCGTACTCGGAGGATCCGGCTGAGCCCCTCGGCATCCACGGTGCGACGAGCGTCGAGAAGGTCTACATGTATGACCCCGTGTCGGTGGCCATCCCGCCTGAGCAGCGCCATCACGTGCTCGGTGCGCAATGCCAGCTCTGGACGGAGTACGTCGCCACGCCCGAGCATGCCGAGTACATGTACTTCCCCCGGCTGTCAGCCTTTGCGGAGGCGGCCTGGATGACCGAGACGACCGATCAGCCCAAGTCCTATGCGGAATTCGAGGCTCGTCTCGAGCGTCATTTGAATCGGTTGGCGGCGCTTGGCGTGAATTATCGGCCGCTGGCGGGGCCTTCGCCGGGGCAGGCTCGGGCTTGGGCTGGTGCGGCGGGGCCAGGCGATCGTGGTTCGGACGGGGGGAGAGACCCCCGTCCTCACCCCGACGTTCCTCCCCCTGCTCCCGCCTCGTGAGCGTCGGCCCCGTGGACGGCGCGGCGCTGACTGCGGAGGTTGTCGCGGAGCGGCTGGGGTTCACAAGTGGCGGCTTCCTTCGGCGATGGGTGGAGGAATTGGAAGCGCTGGGGGGCCCGCCTCCGGAGCTCAGGCCGGCGCCACTCGAGCGGGATTCGGCCGCCGAGCTGCTTGGGAAGCTGGGGGTGGGCGAGCTCGATGCGGCTGACGTTCTTGCCACTCTTCCGTCGCCGGACGGGACTCCGGAGTGGTGGTGGTGCCTCGAGCGTGAGAGTTACCGGCTCACCTTGACGATGGGGGATCCCGATGCCGCCCGCGGAACCTGGCCCAAGTTCGAAGGCGCCGCCCACCCGCTCGATCGCAGGTGCCACTTCGTCCACGTAGCGCTCGCCACGGTGCCTTTTACTCTCGACTACTACGCCAAGCTCGGCATTCCCGATGAAGTCGCCATCGCATCACTCGCTGACATCGCACGTCACGTGGAGATTCACCGCCGCGTCTTCGGCGCGACCGGCGTCGACGCCGCCTGGTGGGTGACGCTCTGCCTCCGTGGCGAGATCCAGGATCTCGGTTGCCTCCAGTACAACCGGTTCACACTCGGCGTAGGGGACGAGAGCCCGATCTGGTTCGACGACGAGACGGCCCAGCGGCTTGGGCCGGGATTCCGGAAGGGCGACCCATGCCTGGGGATCCACATTCCCGACGGGACACCTCTCGCGCCAGAGCAGGTCGAGGCATCGCTTGTGGCAGCCGCCGGTCACTTCCCGCGGTACTTCCCCGTCACGACGCGCAGGGTGGCCACCTGTATGTCGTGGCTACTCGACGAGCAACTCGCCGAGTACCTGCCTGCAGAGTCCAATATCGTGAGGTTCCAGCGGCGTTTCGAGCCGGTCCCGGCTTCGTACGACGGGGACGGCAGCGTGCTGCAATTCGTCTTCCGGGTCGCGGGCGGCAAGCCAGACCTCGACTCCTTGCCTCAGAACACGACGCTCGAGAGGGCGGTTGTCGCACACCTCAAGTCCGGCCGCCACTGGCTGGCGCGGACCGGGTGGCTCGACTTGCCGGCCGGCTAGCTCGAGCCGCCTCCGGCCTCGACGTGCTCGGCAGGACCGGCCGCTGCGACCTCGACCGGCTGAGCCGGCGTCGCCTCGAGGTCGCGCACGCTCTTCACGGCGAGGGTGGCCGTTACCACCACGATCTCGAGGAGCGAGGAGATGGCGAGCAGCGGCCGGATCCCGATCAAGCTTGCGAGCGGCGCCGCGACGGCGAGCCCGATCGGGAAGGCGAGCATGGAGCCGAACCAGTCGTAGGCGAGGACCCGCGAGAGCACCGCCTCGGGAATGTGCCGCTGAACAGTTGTCTGGAAGAGGCTGCTGAAGACCACGAGCCCGAGCCCACCGAGAGCCGACACCAGCGCGATGATCGCCACCGGCAACCGCGCGGCGATGGCAGCCGGCGGTAGAGCGAACAGGACGATCAGGGGCATGCCGACCCGGAGCGGATAGCGGACCCGCACCCGCGTGCTGACGAGCCCGCCGACGACGGATCCGACGCCGGCTGCCGTGGCGATGATCGCCCACGACTTTGCGCCTGAGTAGAAGCGGAGGCTCGCGACAGGCCCGAGCACCACGTAGAAGGCGAGCAGCATGTTGAACGTCGTCGCGCCCACTATGAGCTTCCAGTACCAGTCGCGCGAACGGAACTCGTCCCATCCCTCGCGCAGATCCGCCAAGAAACGCTGCCCCTCTCCCCTCTCCAACCGCGCCATCTTGAGCATCGCGAGGGTGCCCACGCTCACCCCGTACGAAGCGGCGTCAGCCGCGATCGCCCAACCGGGACTGCTTGCGACGACGAGGACTCCGGCGAGCGCAGGACCGACGACGCTCGCGGCTGAGTTGGCGGTCTGCAGCAGCGAGTTGGCGGCCTGGAGGTGGTCGTCGTGGACGAGCGCGGGCACGATGCCCGTCGACGCCGGGAGGAAGAGTGCGCTGGCGGCGCCTTGCACGAAGACGAGCAGGAGGACGGCGAAAAGTGCCGGCCGTCCCGCGAGGAGGAGGGCGGCGAGAACGGCCTCGGACGCAAAGCGCACGGCGTCTGACCCGAGCAAAGCCAGCCTGCGTGGCACCCGGTCGGCCACGACCCCGCCGGCGAGGAGGAAGATCAGCTGGGAGACGGCGTAGGAGGTGAGCACGTACCCGAGGTCGGCGGCGGAGTGCGTGAGGCGGAGGACAGCGAACGCGAGCGCCACCGGGACCATGGCGTTGCCGATCGCCGAAGCGGCTTGGCCCACGAAGTAGAGGCGGAAGTTGCGCGCCCGCAACGCTCCCATCAGGCCATGCTGTCAGATGACTCGACCGGGGCCGCGCGTGGCGGCCAGCGTCCGTTTAACATGCCGACCATCTCACCGCTGAAGCTCTCAGGCATCGTGCTCGGTTCCCTGGACGCAGCTGAGCTGGCCGCGTTCTACCAGCGTCTGCTCGGGTGGGAAGTCGAACAGGACGAGCCGGGCTGGGTGAAGCTGAAATCGCCCGACGGCGGTCCTGGCCTGTCGTTCCAGACCGAGGACGCTCATGTCCCGCCGGTTTGGCCGTCAGGTCCCGGCGACCAGCAGATGATGGTGCACCTGGACTTCGAGGTCGACGATCTCGATGCTGCCGGCGCTCAGGCGATCAACGCCGGAGCGGTGCTGGCCGCCTACCAGCCCCAAGATGACGTGCGGGTGTACATCGATCCGGCCGGTCACCCGTTCTGCTTGTTCCTGCCTTAAACGCTTGTTCCTGCCTTAAGCGCTGGTCCTGCCTATAGGGCGGCTAACTGCTGTGCCCCTCGGCGGTCTCGTCGTCAGGCAGCGGTGCAACGAGAGGCGGCGAGTCGGCCGGGTCATCACGGCTGTCCGGCGTCTGCGTGCCGCCACCAGATCCGCCGCTGCCGAACACGCCCGTGCTGACGCCGGGGACGCCGAGCCGGATCCCGTAGCCCATCGGGAGACCCTCCATCAGCCGCGCCCCGATCGTCTGGTGTCCCGCCATCCCGCTCGGGGCGATCACGTCGCCAGTGACCGGCGCGTTCCCCTCCAGGCGGCCTCGGCCGAGCGCTTGCAAAGCGCCGAGTATGTCGTGCTCGCTTGGCGACGGCAGCTCGCCTTCAGGCGAGAGGTCGTCCTCGTCGATCCTCGAAAGCCGGTCGGCGACCTTGTCCGGGAAGTCGGCATCCCAGTGGGAGCCCGAGCGCCGGATGGTGCGCCGGCCGTCAAGGGTCAGCTCGAGCGCGTGGTCGGTCCACTCGATCAAGCCGGCGTCGACCAGCAGCGCGAGGGACTCGGCGAAGGTGCTGGCCGTCACGCTCGAGCCGAACAGGCCCTCGAACGAGACGATGACCTGCTCGAGCGGAGCGAGTTCGCCGCCGTTCGCCCGCTCGACGGCGAGGAGGGCAGCCGCTTCGTAGCGACCGAAGAGCGACTCCATCACTCCATCGTGCCCTGTTGTCAGGCTACGTGCCCATCGAGGCGGCGGGCGAGGGCGTCGGCCAGGTGAAGAGCGCCTTCGATTGGGGGTCGCGTCGACACGCGGATGTCGAGATTGGTCGCCTCTCCGAGAGCGCCGAGCCGAGCGACGATGGCCTCGACCGTCGCCGCGCCGAGAGCAGCGTGGTTGACGACCAGTCCGCCGGCGAGCACGACCGGCACTGGCGGCGGGTGATGCAACCGGCCGGCGACTTGCGCCACCAGCGCCGCGAGTGAGTCAGCGGCGGCGGCAAGGATCGTCTCGGCAGCGGGGTCCGGCGAATCGAGAAGGGCTGGCGCGATCCCAGCCCATCGCGCAGGCGCGGGATCCTCGTGGAATCGCTGGATCAGATCGAGCGTGTCGGTCGCGCCGGACTGCGCGAACAGCGTGTCGCCGAGCGCTCCGGCGAGCTGGCCCTCGTCTCGCCGTAGGCACAGCTGGCGGACGGCCTCCCGCACCACCCAGTAACCACTGCCGTCGTCGCCGAGCAGGTATCCCCAACCGCCGGCTCGCTCCTCGCACTCGCCGAGCACGCCGATCGCCGTCGACCCGGTGCCGGCGATGAGCGCGATGCCGGAAACGAGGCCCTCGGCTGCGAGCGCCAGCCGTGAGTCGTTGACGACGGCGATGCGCTCACGGGCGGGCGGGCGCACAATCCGCGAGAAACGCTCGACGACCCACCCAACCGCCCCCCCCGCCCCGCTCCCGGCTGTTCCGACGCAGATGGCGTCGAGCAGCGGCGCCGCGGGCGTCCCGAGTCCCAGCTCGGCGAGCAACGCCGCGATGACCGACTCCGCCTGCTCGCGGCCGGCCGCTGCCAGGCTTGCGCTCGGCGCGGTGGCTCGGAGGATGATGGTGCCGTCGGCGCTCGCGAGCCAGGCGCGACTGGTGGAGCCGCCTATGTCGAGGCCGAGCAGCGATGCGTTTGCGATCAACCGAGTCGTCCGGGGTAGTGAGACAACAGCCCAGTGGGATCGTGCACGACCGCGCCTCGAACGATGGTCGCTGCAACCGAGAGATCAGCCTCGAGGATCACTATGTCGGCCCATCCTCCCGACGCAAGCTGACCGAGCGCATCGGGCCGCACGAGCCGGCCGGGGGTGAGCGTCGCCATCCGCAGCGCATCGGTAAGCGTCAGCCCGGCTTCGGAGACGAGGTTGCGCACTGCGACATCCATCGTGAGCATGCTCCCCGCTAGGGTCGCCGGATCGTCGGCGAGCTCCACTCGCCGCCCAGAGACGGTGACGTCGAGAGCCCCGAGATGGTGACGTCCCGCGCCGAGGCCCGCCGCGGGTGTCGAGTCGCTTACGGCGACGACGCGGTCAGGCGCAAGTCGGGCGACGATCTCGAGGACGGCAGGGTGAACGTGCTCGAGATCAGCGATGAGCTCGAGCGTGACGTCCTCTCGGCGAAGCGCCGCACCGATCAAGCCAGGGCGGCGGTGGTGCAAAGGCGACATCGCGTTGAACAGGTGGGTGACGTGACGAGCGCCGGCATCGAACGCCCTCTCGGCCGTGTCGAAGTCGGTGTCCGTGTGGCCGAGCGCCACAGTTATCCCGGCCGCGATGGCATGCTCGATCAGATCGAAAGCGAGAGGAAGCTCGGGCGCGAGCGTGACGAGCTGGAGCGAGCCGTCTGCTGCACCGATCAGGGCGTCGAGCTCGGCGAGGTCCGGGGACCTCAACTGGCTTGGGTCCTGGGCACCCGTGCGGGCGCGGGCGATGAAAGGACCCTCCAGATGGGCTCCAACGACCCGGGCGCCGGCTTGCCCGCCGGCCGCCCCGTGCGCCAGCCGGGTCATGCGGGCGATCCCCTGCATGGTCATGAGAAGCCGCTCGGGCGAGTCCGACACTGTCGTCGCGAGGTACGAGGTCGTGCCGTGAGTGGCGTGGAAGCGAGAGATCCGTTCCAACGACTCGCAGACCTCGTCGGGGTCCTCACCGTTCACCTGCGCACCGTCCCCGCCGTGAACGTGGACATCGACGTATCCCGGAGCGATGGTCCGGTCGCCGAGATCGATCACCTGACCCTCCACCAGCCCAGCTGTGTGACCGACTGCGGTCACGATGCCGCGCAGCGGATCGACTGCGACGTACCCAGGTTCGAAGACCTCGCCGCCTACGACGGCCCGCGCGGCGCGCAGGATCAGCGGTGGCCGAGGCTCCCCCCTCACGGGGCCGTCCCGCTCCCCGCTCATGTGACGGTAACTTTTGTCAGCCCCTTCGGGTGGTCAGGATCGAGGCCGAGCTCCGTCGCGAGGCCGAACGCGATCTGCTGACCCCGCACCACGGCAAGGACCGGAGCGAGTGCCTCGGGCGCCGAAGCATCCCAACCGCAGACCGCTCCGGCGAGCGGCCCGAGCAACTTCACGTCAGCGCCGCGACTCGACAAGTCCTCGCACAGCCCGACGACGTCGGCCGCCGCCGGCCCGGGATGCGCGAGAGCGAGCACGCGGATGCCTGTCGACGCGAGCGCGATCGGGCCGTGCCGCAGGTCGGCCGCCGAGAACGCGCTCGCGAGCAGACCCGAGGTCTCCTGCAACTTGAGGGCGGTCTCGGCGGCAGCCCCCGAGAGAGGCCCGCGGGCCACCGTGGCAAGCCGCACGGCGTCGGTGAGCCAGGCGGCGAGGGAGGCGATAGGTCCTGTCTCGCCGAGGACAGAAGCGACTTGTGACGGGAGAGCGTCCCACGCCCGCTCGCTCACTTCGAGCCCGACCGATGCGGCCAGCATCGTGAACGCCACGAGCTCGGCGGTGACGGTCTTCGTGGCGGGAACTGCTCGCTCCTCTCCTGCCTCCAGCGCGACCACTGCGTCGGCGATCGCCGCGAGAGGGCTCGACTCGTCGTTCGTGATGGCGATCGTCCGCGCACCCCGCTGGCCTGCACGCTCCAGAACCGTTGCGATCTCGGGTGTTCGTCCCGACTGGCTGACGGCGACCACGACATAGCCCTCGAAGTCGACGTCCGCTCCGTACAACGTGTGGATGCTCGGGGAGGCCGAGGCGACCGGTCGCCCGGTGGCCATCTCGAGCAGGTAGAGCCCAGTCGTCGCCGCGTGGTCCGACGAGCCCCTTGCGACAACCACAGTCCCTGCGAGCGGCGGGGCGAAGAGCGGGCCGACCCGGTCCATGATCGCCTTCCGCCGACCCACGAGAGCAGCGAGGCGGGTGGGTTGCTCGGCCATCTCGGCCGCCATGAGGGTCCCCCGCTCAGTCATTGGAAAGAAACTTACCAGTTCTCCCAACTCCCTCCCCACTCCCACGCCGGCCAGCTGATCACTGGGGGCCGGGCGCGAGGTGGGCGGACCGGAGCTGCCGGTCGAGGTGGTACTCCATCGTGAGAGTGGCGATCCGTTCGACCTCGGCCGTCGCCCGGCTCGGGGGTGCGGCGAGAGCCTTGCGGAGCTCGCCGCCGACGATCTGGCGCACGAGCTCGACCGTCTCGGCGGCAACCGGCTGACCACTCCGGCACGACCTGCAGAGGAAGCCGCCGGCGTGCTCGTCGAAGGCCACGAGAGGAGCGTCCTCGCTGCACGAGGCGCAGGAGTCGACGATCGGCCCAACGCCCTCGAGATCGAGCAACCGGAAGAGGAACGCGCCGAGCAGCACCGGACCAGTCCCTTCTGCCAACGTGCGGAGGGCGCCCGTCAGCGTCCTGAAGAGCCCCGGCATCGGCTGGCGCTCGACGGCGACGAGATCGACGGCTTCGAGCATCGTGAAGGCGGCCGGCATCCGGTCGAGGTCCTCCCGGATCGCCCTGAAGTGGTCGATCACCTGAACTTGTTGCACTACGTCGAGCTCGCGCCCCTTCCAGCACATCATCGAGACGTGGGTGATCGGCTCGAGCTGTCCTGCCAGCTTGCTCTTCGGCTTGCGGATGCCCTTCGCAACGGCGCGGACCTTGCCGTGGTCGGGCGTGACGAACGTGATGATCCGGTCGGCCTCGCCGAGCTTCATCGTGCGCAGCACGACCCCTTCGTCCCTGAACGTTGCCACGGCGCAACGCTACGGCGTCGCGAGGGTTGTCAGCGCCGGCGGCCGTGCATCTGACCTCCGACGAAGATGAGAGCGGTGCCGATGACGACCGTCACCACGATCGCGAATGCCGCCGGATCCCCGGCCAAGGCGACAAAGAGGAGAAACCCGAGCGCGATCATCCCGAGCGTCACCCCCGAGATCACGCCGATGTGATCCCACAGGCGCCACGTCTCGGTCTCTGTCTCGGGCGAGGCCTCGCCCGGGGGCTGCGGCTCCTCGCCGCTCAACGCTTAACTCCTCCGTACCGGCGCTCTCGCCGCTGGTACTCCCGAATGGCGTCGAAAAGGTTGTCGCGCCGGAAGTCCGGCCAGAGAACGTCGGTGAAGTACAACTCCGAGTAGGCAACCTGCCAGAGCAAGAAATTGGACATGCGGAACTCGCCTGAGGTGCGGACGACGAGATCGGGGTCGGGCAAATCGGGCCAGTACAGCCGGGAGTGGATCGTCTTCTCGTCGATCTTGCGTGCCTCGATACCGTCGGCCACGATCGACCGGACCGCATCGACGATCTCTGCCTGCCCGCCGTAGTTGAAGCAGATGGTGAGAGTCATGCGCCGGTTCTTGGCCGTGAGTGACATGGAGTCGTCCATGTGGCGAAGGATGCGTTTCGGCACGCGCCAGTCGCGCCGCCCGGCGAAACGGATCCGCACACCCTTCGAGTGCAAGTCGTCCCGGTGACCCGACAGGATGCGCTCGTTGAAGTTCATGAGGTAGCGCACCTCGTCGGGAGGCCTCCGCCAGTTCTCGGTCGAGAACGCGAACATCGTCAGGCACTTCACGCCGACTTCCAGCGCGCCCTCGACGGCGTCGAACATCGCCTCTTCGCCCGCCGCGTGGCCCTCTGTGCGCGGCAGGCCGCGGGCGCGGGCCCAGCGGCCGTTGCCGTCCATGACGCACGCGATGTGCCGCGGGACGCGATCGAGGTCGATTCCGTCGGCGGTCACGGGAAGCGAACATAGCCTCCGGGCAGGCGCCCGCCCTGTTCGGTGGCGGCGGCCTGGGGGCAGCGGGCGCGGCTCAGATCTGCGAAAGCCTGGCGCGCTCGGCTTCGACCCAAGCCTCGGCCGCGGCGGCCGCTTCGTCACTGCGGTCCTCCCGCACGAGCGGCCAGAGAAGGCCATCGACGAGCGAGTCCCAATCCGCATCCTCGGAGGAGAGGCCCGACGCACGCAGGCTGGAACGGCAACGGCCGACCAGCGTCGCGAGCTCACCGACCTCCGGGGGCAGGACTTCTGCGATCTGGCGCTTGATCCAACCGGCGAGGTACGGGCTGAGCCCTCCGGTTGACACGGCGACCGAGACAGGACCGATCCGGGTCACAGCCGGCACTATGTATTCGCAGGCCTCCGGGTCGTCCGCCGCGTTCACCAGAACACCGCGTTGCCGAGCATCTGCGTAGACCTCCCGGTCGACGGCAGGCACTCCAGTAGCGGCGACGACGAGACGGCAGCCGTCGAGGTCAGAGGCCTCGTAGGGGCGCTGCTCGAGCTTCACGCCGAGATTTTCGAGCCTGGGGGAGATCTCCGGAGCGACCACTGTGACGAGCGCACCGCAGGCCGCGAGCGACTCGGCCTTGTGCGTGCCGACGGGCCCGCCACCGACTACGAGGCAGCGTTGGCCGTCGAGCCGCAGGGCGATATGGAACAGGGGCGGCTTGTTCAACGAGTTGGGATCGAGGTTGTCACTCATGATGCGAGCCGATCGACGCTGGTGAGGAAACCGGCAGCCGGCGGGAATACCCGCAAAACCTGATCGGTTTAGTCAGGTATAGTAGCCCGTACAAGACGCTTCGCCGGGGGGCTATCCGGCAAAGCGTTGCACCAACCCCGAGGGGGAGGATAATTGGCCAGGAATGAGGGCACTGCAGTGATCGGCAAAGCGCATCCGGCTGCGACCGAGCTGGAAGAGATCTCGGCCAAGCTCGAGGCTCTTCCTCCGCGTGAGGCGGCCCAAGCGGCGATCAAGTGGACGCTCGACGAGTATGGGGACGACGTCATCGTCGCGAGCTCGTTCCAGGACGTAGTCCTGGTGGACCTCGTGCAGAAGGCCAAGCCCGGGCTCGAGATCGTCTTTCTCGACACCGAGTTCCATTTCCCCGAGACGCTGGCGTTCGTGGAGCACCTTCGCAAGATCTGGGACCTGAACCTGACGGTCACCCACCCGGACGTGCCGATGGACGAGTTCGTCTGTGGTACGCCGCGATGTTGCGAAGTCCGCAAGGTGGAGCCTCTCGCGAAGGCGATCGCCGGTCGCCAGGCCTGGATCACCGGGGTGAAGCGTGTCGACACTCCTGAGCGGACGGGTGCACCGATCGTCTCCTGGGACGCCGCCCGGGACATGGTCAAGGTGAACCCGGTCGTGACATGGACCGACGCCGACATGGACGAGTACCTCGCCGAGAAGGGCCTCCCGCTCCATCCGCTCACTTACGTCGGCTATGTGTCGATCGGCTGTGCGCCGACGACCCAGCCGGTAGCCGAGGGCCAGAACCCTCGCGAGGGCCGCTGGCCCGGCATGGACAAGACGGAGTGCGGGCTCCACATCTGAGCCTGCACGACCCGCCGCCGCCCGACAGTCACTGCCCAGCACCTCACAACCCACCCCAGCCGCTTCTCCAGCTCGCCAACGACGCTCGTAGCCGGAGTCTCTAGACAGCAACCCAGACTGCACCCGTATCGCACTGCTAGTTCCTTTTCTCGTCTAGCGCAGTGAGGAGAGAACGACCGGATGGAATTCCTGCAGCCCTTCCGCAAGGGGACGCAGCTCAACCAAATCGAGCAGTGGAAGCTCGATCGGCACCCGTTCGAGGTGGCCGACGCCGTCCGGACGCGCTATTCCGTCGAGGGTCCTGCCGCGATCGCAGAGGTCCCGGGCGAGGTCGAGCGCCTGAAGTGGGTCGGGATCTACCCTCAGCGCCAAGGCGGCGACGCGTTCATGCTCCGGGTGAAGGTCCCCGCCGGCCGGATGACGGCCCACCAGGTCACGACGCTCGGCGAGCTCATCGAGCAGCACGCCGACGGTCCGGAGGATCACGCGATCTGGGGCAACCGTTACGGCGACATCACGACCCGCCAGGACATCCAGCTCCACTGGGTGCACATCGCAGACGTGCCCGACATCTGGGACCGGCTCGAGGCTGCCGGCATGACAAGCGTCCAGGCGTGCGGCGATTCCGCTCGCAACGTCCTCTCGTGCCCAGTCTCGGGAGTCGACCGCGACGAGGTCTTCGATGCCTCGGGCATCGCTCGCGAGGTCTCGGACTTCTTCACCGGCAACCGGGAGTACGCAAACCTGCCGCGCAAGTTCAAGCTCTCGATCACCGGGTGCCGCGACGACTGCGCCCAGGCGGAGATCAACGACATCGGGATGTGGCCCGCCCGTCTCGACGACGCCACGCTCGGGCTCAACCTCCTCGTCGGCGGCGGGCTGTCCGACGGCCCGCGGATGGCGAGCGACCTCGATGTGTTCCTTCTGCCTGAGCAGGCGCTCGAGGCATGCCGTGCAATAGCGCAGGTCTTCGGCGAGCTCGGCAACCGTGAGAACCGGGGCACCGCCCGCATGCGCTATCTCGTGCAGGAGCTCGGACCGGAGGGATTCCGGGAGGAGCTCGGTAAGCGGACCGCCTTCGAGCTGCGGCCAGCGGGCGAGAGCCTCACCCGGCGCTACCGCGGCGACCACGTCGGCGTGCACGCCGAGCATCGTCCCGGCCACTCCTACGTCGGGTGCTCGGTGACCGTCGGTCGCATGCCCGGTACCGACTTCATCGAGCTCGGCCGATTGGCCGAGACCTACGGTGACGGCGAGGTGCGCCTTGCCACCGACCAGAACTTCGTCATCACCGGCGTGCCGGACGATCGCGTCGAAGACCTGCTGGCCGAGGGTCTGCTGCAACGGCGCTCACCGTTCCCCGCCCCCTTCGAGCGGGGAGTTGTCGCGTGCACCGGGAGCGAGTTCTGCCGCTTTGCGATCGTCGAGACGAAGGTCCGCGCGGTCGAATGGGCGCGGGAGATGGACAGGCGGTTCGCCGATCGTTTCGGCGGGGGTGCGGGCGTTACCAGCCGGCCCCTCGGAGAGGTCGTTCGCATGCACTTCTCGGGGTGCCCGGCATCGTGCGCCCAGCCGCAGATCGCCGACATCGGCTTTCGTGGCGAGACGGCTCACGTCGGCGCCGAGATCGTCGAGGCGGTCGACATCGGCGTCGGCGGGAGCCTCGGTACCGATGCCGGTTTTGGTGACTGGGTCGAGGGCGCCATGCCCGTCGCGGATGTGGCCGATGCGCTCGGCAGGGTCGTCGAGAGGTACCTCGGTGAGAGGACCGCTGGCGAACGGTTCTATGAGTGGGCGAGGCGGACGCCGGCCGATCAGGTCCACGTCACTCTCAGCCCAGGACACCACCACGCAGGATCCGGAGCGAGTGCTCTGCGGAAGGAGCAAGACCGATGACGCTGTCACCCCCACGCCAGCGTGCGGAGATGAGCGGCATCTCCGAGGCGCCCGGCAAGGTCTGGTTCTGGGAGCTCGCCGCCGCGGTGATCGACGCGGACCGTTGCGTGCAGTGCGGCGCCTGCGTGGCCGCGTGCCCGACCGACTCGATCGGCATCGGGTCCGACAACCTGCCCAAGCTCGTCAAGATGTGCACAGGCTGCTCGTTGTGCTGGGACTTCTGCCCGCGGGGTGGGATGCGGTACGAGGCGACTTGGTGGCCCGCGGACACGGTCGCCTCCTCCTCCCCGGCGGCCACGCCCGAGGCATCGGCGACCTGGGACACGGTCGCCTCCCCCTCGGGTGTGGCCGCCTCGCCCGCGCCCTCCTCGGGCGTGCCCGCCTTCGCCGGTCCGAGCGCGCCAGCGGAAGGGGTTCGCTCCTCAGCGGTCGCGACCGCCTCGCGCTCTGTCGCCTCCTCCTCGGTCGTGACCGCCCCGAAGGAGAACGCCGGGCTTTCTGCGGTGCAAGTCAAGCTTTCGCGGCGTCCCAAGCGTGCGGAGACCGGGCAAGCCGGCGGCGGCGGGCCTGCCCTGGATGATTGGCGGATCACGGGCGCTGACCCTGCTCCTGGGCTCGGGCTAGTGCGCCAGGCAATCGCCGCTCGGGTACTCCCCACCAGTAAGCTGGAGACCGGTTGCGCCCAAGACGGGGGCGTTGTGACCGCGATCCTCCTAGCTTCCCTCGCAGCCGGGGAGATCGACGGCGCCGTGGTGGCGAGGGAGGACCCTGACCATCCGTGGGAGGGCGTTCCTCACCTCGCCACGACTGCCGGCGAGTTTCGTGAGGCCGCCGGGAGCTTCTACAACCAGACGATGGCGCTCGCCAGCATCGACCTGGCAGCCGCAGGCCTTGCGCCCGACGCTCGGATCGCTCTCGTCGGCACACCGTGCGAGATCCAAGGCCTGAAGGCGCTCCAGTCCCGTCAGTGGCGGCGCGGCTCCAGGGCCGTCGACAACGTGGTGCTCACGATCGCCCTGTTGTGCACGAAGAGCTTCGACTACTCGAAGCTCATGTTGCGCGAGCTGCGCGACGAGCGGCAGATCGATCTCTCGGAGGTTGGCAAAGTCGATGTCATCCACGGCCGGATGATCGTCGAAGACCACTACGGGGAGCGGATCGTCGACGAGCCCGTGAAGGACTTTCACGGCGCAGCTCTGAAGGGCTGCGACGAATGCGCAGACTTCCTCGGGCGTGCGGCTGACATCTCAGTGGGCAGCGTCGGCTCTGGTGCCGGGTACTCGAGCGTGCTCATCCGCACCCAGGCGGGTCTGCAGGCGATCGACCTCGTCCGGCCCGAGCTCGAGATCATGGATATCGAGGCGCCAGAAGCGCTCGAACGCCTGGATCGCCTCGACAAGAAGATCGCCAGCACGACGCTCCACCGGCCGTTCCAGCCAGAAGGCCCGCTTTTCGTCGACTTCGCCGAGCACCTCACCTTCTACGGCGGCACGGACCGGGCGCCCGTCTGGCAGGACTGATGAGCCAGAAGCCGGCGGGCGGCATCGCGAGGCTCGAGGCGCTCACGCCGCTCGACGAGCCGGAACGGCTGCTTGCTTCCCTCCGTCGGCGAGCGGGCACACAACCCGATCGGATCCGTGACATCGCGCCGCGTGAGCTCGCGGCTCATGCCTGGAAACAGCAGCAGTGGCGGGAGGCTCTTGAAGCCGCCGGGCTCGGGCAAGAGCACATCCGGCACGCCTTTGCCACGGCCAAGTGGGAGATCTGGCTCTGGGTCCGCGGCAACCGGGTTTGGGAGCAGTTGAGCGCGCACCTCATCGGGCGGCTGGTCCGGCGGGCCGGCGCGGCGTAGCTCTCGGTCGCGGCCGGTGCGACCTGCTTTCATGGTGCTCGTGCGGAAGAACTACTTCGACGAGCCAGTAGCGCAGCAGTACGACGCGTCCTCGGCGGACATGTTCGCACCAGCGGTCGTCGACCCCGCCGTGAGCTTCCTCGCTGACCTCGCGGGAGCAGGTGCCGCTCTTGAACTCGGCATCGGTACGGGGCGTATCGCGTTGCCGCTCAGCCAGAGGGGCGTTCGCGTGCACGGGATCGAGCTGTCGCCGGACATGGTCGCTCAGCTGCGTGTGAAGCCTGGCGCAGACGACATCGGCGTGACAATTGGCGACTTCGCGACCACAAAGGTGGACGGGACGTTCAAGCTCGCGTACCTCGTGTACAACACGATCACGAACCTGACCACGCAGGACGAACAGGTCGAGTGCTTCCGAAACGTCGCGTCACATCTCGAACCCGGTGGGTCCTTCGTGATCGAGGTCTACATCCCCGAGCTTCGACGTGTCCCGCCTGGCGAGGCCATCCATGCGTTCGACGTGACCCCGGCGCACCTTGGCTTCGAGGAGTACGACTTCGCGACGCAGATAGCGATCTCCCACCATTACTGGGTGGTCGATGGCCGACTCGAGACCTTCTCGGCGCCTTTCCGCTACGTGTGGCCGTCCGAGTTGGACTTGATGGCGCGACTCGCCGGCATGTCTCTGCGCGAGCGGTGGAGCAATTGGAACCGCGAGCCGTTCACCAGCGAGAGCCGGAAACACATCTCGGTGTGGGAGAAGGACCCGTAAAGGGCGGCTGGGCCGCGCACACGGTTAGGCCCCGAGCGGCACCCGAGTACCGGCCAGCCACACCGCTAGTGGCGACAGGCCGTACGACCAAGCGAACGCTCCCTCGTGATCGGCATCCCACGCGACGAGGTCCGCTCTCAGCGATGGCGCGACCTTGCCACGATCCGCAAGCCGCAACGACCTAGCGCCCCCCGCTGTCGCCGCACTGAGCGCTTCAGCTACAGACAAGCCGAGCTCCGCGACGGCCAACGCGACGATGAAGCTCATCGACGTCGTACCGCACGTCCCCGGGTTGTGGTCACTCCCGAGTGCGATGGTCACGCCTGCCTCGATCATCTCGCGCGCCGGCGGTCGCTTACCCATAGCGAGAGCGGTGACGGGAGCGAGCGTGGCGACCACGCGCCCCTCGGCGAGCGCTCGGGTACCGGCCTCGTCCACCCGCAGGAGGTGGTCGGCCGATGCGCAGCCGATCTCGCCCGCCAGCTCGGCGCCTCCCGTACAGGCCAGCTCGTCGGCGTGGATCCGCGGGATCAGGCCGGCGGTCTTCGCCGCCTCGAGCATCAACCGGGACTGCTCGACGGTGAAGTAACCCTCGTCGCAGAACACGTCTGCGTGGCGGGCACCTGCAGTCTTCGCAGCCGTGCACCAGCGGGCAACCGCATGCGAGTAACCGTCGGCGTCACCCGCCCATTCGGGTCCGACGTCGTGCGCTGCCAGCCACGTCACCTCGACGGCCGCGCCTGCCGCGCTGCCCGGCTCTCCGGCGCCCCCGCCCGCCCGATCGCTGAGCAGCCGAACGTCCGCAAGCTCACCGGCTTCGTCGAGGTGATAGCCCGTCTTCGCCTCTACGGTCGTCGTCCCACCCGCCAGCCACGCCCGGAGCCGGCGGTCGAGCCCTGCAGCGAGCTCGTCGATCGACGCGGCACGCGTCGCCGTGACAGTCGACGTGATGCCCCCACCCGCTGCTGCGATCTCCGAGTACGAGGCACCCGCCGATCGGAGCGCTATCTCCGCGTAACGGTGGCCTGCGTAGACCGGATGCGTGTGTGCGTCGACGAGACCCGGCGTGACGAGAGCGCCGCCAAGGTCGACCTCGTCGTCAGGCCTGAGTCCGGACTCGATCTCGGACTCTGTGCCGACCCAGGTGATGTTCCCGCCCGCGCCGCCCGCGCCGCCCCCGCTCCTGACCGCTCGGGTCTCGATGGTCAGAGCGGCGCTGTCCAGTGTCGAGCCGCCGCCCGTGAACAGGCGGCCTATTCCCCGGACGAGAGTGACGTGGCTCAACTCACCGGGCTCCTCACGCCACCGGACACTACGCGGTCAGCCTCCCAGATCTCGCCGTTGCCGACGCGCCGGCCGGGCCCGAATAGCTGGTTGTAAACGCGCGTGAGCTGCTGCGCTCCGGGATAGCCGTCGATCACGACCGCCGCGGTCACGCCGTACTTCGCGAAGGCGCCACCGATCTGACGTCTTTGAGCCGCTGACAGCGAGACCGTCGGCGAGGTCTCTGCCGCCTTGGCTGTGATGTACGCGAGAACGGTAGGCAAGGGCCCGACCACCCCCGTCTTGGAGCCCGCTTGCGGATGCCAGGCGTACCCGTCGTAGTCGGCGTACGGGTAACCGGCAATCGCCTGCCAAGCCATTGGGGTCCCGGCGAACGGCCCGCTGCCCGGCAGGATGAGCGCGACCTGCGGCCGCCCGTCGCTCAGAGCTGGGATCGAGCGGAGGACGACGGGCACGCTTACGTCCACATACCCGGCAAAAGGCACGCCTCCTGCGATGAACATCGGCACCGCCATCAGGACGCCGGCCACCCCGACGATAGGCAACCCGATCCAGCGGCCCGACTCGCTCCGAGCGGCCCCCCAAGCCTTCGCAACCTCTTCGAGCGTGATCGAGGCGAGCAGCGCGAGAAGTAGGTCGGTGAGGATCGAGATGCGGATCCAGCCTACGTTTCGAAGGAGAGGGAACGCGGAGACGAGGTACCACGCCGGGGCGTGCCATCCGAAGGCCTGGCTCGTCCCTGTCGGTCGGGTCGCGGCGCCCCACGAGCACATGATGCACCAGAGTGCGGCGCCCCAGGCGAGCAGGATCAGCCGGTGACGCCTCGCGAATGCGAGCGCACCGATGGCGAGGAGCACGATCACCGGCCCGACGAACGCCAGATCGAAACGATGCAACAACGGCGTCCCAAACGGCGCGACCGCGAACCCGTGCCCGGTCGTCTCGGATGGCCACACGAGGGACGAGAGCGTGGCGCCCGGCGTGACAGTCGGGTTGACGTATGCGACGTGGTCTGGGCCGCTTAAGTAGAAGGCGATCGGGTAGGCGAGCAGTGCTCCTGCGGTCAGAAGGGCGGTCGCCGACGCCGTGAGGGCGAACCTCGCGTGCGACGCGGCCTTGCGCCAGTTGACGGCCGCTGCGACTGCGATCGCGGGAACGCCGACGACGAGGCAGTCGAGGAGGATCTCGGGGCTCGAGAAGAACTGCGCAACGGCGAGGAGGCCGAGAACGAGGCCGAGCCGCCATGGGCTCCCGGTCTGGCGAAAGCAGATGCGATCGATGAGGTAGAGCGCGAGCGGCGGAAAGAACATCCAGGTGAGGTTGAAGTGACCGATCCGGTCTGCCTGGAGGACGGCGGGGGAGAAGCCGTAGACGAGCCCGCCGACGAACGACACCGATCGGCGCAAGTCGTAACGGCGCAGGACGAAGTAGAGCGCGCCGGCCGAGATGACAGGTGCGGCGATGCAGGCGATGTTGAACGAGGTGAGCGGCGACGACAGCTCCGTGATAGGGGCGAGGACGAGGGCTTCGAGGAAGAAGTTCGTGTTCGTCAGCAGGTTGAAGCCGTGAGGAGCGAGCATGTAGGTGCTGACGAACGGGTTCGTGTGGTGCCCGATGGCGAAGGGGAGCCAGCCCATGAACCACACCCCTTGCCCGACGTCTCCGAGGTTGAGCCGGTACATGTGCGTCGTGACGCCCGCTTCGAGCAGGTGCTGCCAGCAGAAGAGCGAAGCGAGCGTGTAGAGGGCGACGACTACGAGTCCGGCGCCGATGGTGCTGGCCCGGGCAGGCGCGCGGGCGTGGGCAGGCTGCGACGACTGAGCCACTACTTCAAGGCCGATCGAGCAGTCGCGTGATCGCCTTGGAGAGGCGATCTGCCACCGCGCGGCGAGGTCCGAGCGTGACATGCTCGCCTCCCTCGACGACCGCCCGCCCTGCGACGGTGACCGAGTCGACGTCCGCGGGTGACGCGCCGAACAGGACCCGGGCGAGCAGCGCCTCGTCGGCGCTGGGCGGCTCGTCTGCGACCGCCACGCCTGCGGCGCCGGCCGCCAGGGCGGGCGACTCGTCCACCCGAACGGTCACCCAGTCATCGAGCGGTCCCTCAACCCATCCGAGCGAGCGGGCCCCTCCGGCGCTACCAGCCTCGACGAGCGAATCGATGCTCATGATCCCCCGGCGTTCCTGGATGAGGCGCTGGTGGGTCTCGAGCGATCGGGTCTCTTCGAACGGGTCGATCACCGCGTGCGAGTCACTGCCGACGCACAGCACCGCACCCGAGTCGGCCAGGTCCGAGAACGGCCCAACGCCGTCGCCGAGGTCCCGCTCGGTCGTGGGGCATGCGCAGATGCCGGACCTGGCAAGCCCGTACCTAGTGACGTCCCGTGCAGTCAGGTGGGTGACGTGCACAGCCGTCGTCCGGTCGGAGATAGCACCGACAGATGCCAGCAGATCAGTCGGGGTCATCTGGGTCGCTGCGAGGCAGTCCTCATTCTCCTTGCGCTGCTCGGAGACGTGAACGTGAAGCGGCGCGCCTTCGTCGGCCGCCCATGCGACCACGGACCCCATCGCCGAGCGGGAGACCGCCCGGACGCTGTGGATGGCGGCGCCGAGCCGAGCGGGCGGCCCGGCCCCTTGCCCCGCCGGCGCGAAGCGCCCCGACTCCGACGCCGCCGTCACCCTCCGGCTCCAGGTATCCCCGTCTCCATCAGAGAAACGCAGCTGTACTCCCTCCAAAGCCTCCCCGCCCACGCCGGCCTGAAGGTAGCAAGCGTCGACGAGCGTCAATCTGATCCCGACCGCCGCTGCCGCCTCCACGATGGCCCAGCTCATCTCGTTCGGGTCGGCATAGGGCACGCCGCCAGGGCCGTGATGGAGGTAGTGGAACTCCCCGACCGTCGTCCAACCCGCTAGGAGCATCTCGGCATAGACGCACGTCGCGAGCTCGCGATAGGAGTCAGGGTCGAGGCGCTCGGCGACGGCGTACATCATCTGCCGCCAGGTCCAGAAATCTCCCGCCTGCGTCTCGCTCGCTCCTCGTAGCACGCGATGGAAAGCATGGGAGTGCGCGTTCACGAAGCCAGGAAGGCGGACGGTGGCGCCGCCCGCCCCGCCAGCGGCACCGCCGGAACCGACGACGAGCCCGCCGCCCGCCCCGCCGAGCGTCACTGCCTCACCAACTCTCCGGGCGCCCGAGCCCCTCGGAAGGCAGCCAGACGCCACGCTCGGCGGCTGCGTTCCGCGCCGTCGCGTAGCCGGCGTCTGCGTGGCGCATCACACCGGTTCCGGGGTCGTTCGTCAGGACGCGCTGGAGTCGCTCGGCCGCGAGCGGTGTGCCGTCGGCGACCACGACGACGCCGGAGTGGATCGAGCGGCCGATCCCGACGCCTCCCCCGTGATGGACCGACACCCACGAGGCGCCGGATGACGTGTTGAGCAGCGCGTTCAGGATGGGCCAGTCCGCGATCGCATCCGACCCGTCGAGCATCGCCTCGGTCTCGCGGTAGGGCGAGGCGACAGAGCCGGAGTCGAGATGGTCGCGCCCGATGACGATAGGCGCCGACACCGTGCCGGCCGCGACGAGGTCGTTGAAGGCAAGACCGGCGCGGTGCCTCTCGCCGTACCCGAGCCAGCAGATGCGCGCCGGCAGCCCTTGATAGGCCACTTTGTCCTCCGCCATCCGGATCCAGCGGAGCAGGTCCTCGGCCTCCGGGAAGGCGGAGATCACCGCTTGGTCGGTGGCTCCGATGTCGGACGCGTCACCAGAGAGCGCCGCCCAGCGGAACGGGCCCTTGCCCTCGCAGAAGAGTGGACGTACGTAAGCCGGCACGAAGCCCGGATAGGCGAACGCCCTCTCGTAACCCTCGGCCTCGGCCTCGGCGCGGATGCCGTTGCCGTAGTCGAAGACCTCGGCGCCCTTGTCCAAGAACGCGACCATGCCGGCCACGTGCGCGGCCATCGAGGACCGTGCTCGGCGCAGGTACTCGTCGAGGTCGCGCTCACGAAGCTCTGCAGCCTGATCGAGCGACAGCCCGGCGGGGATGTACGTCGTCGGGTCGTGGGCCGATGTCTGGTCGGTCACGATGTCGATCGGCACGTCCGAAGCAGCGAGGGCAGGGACCAGCTCGGCCGCGTTGCCGATCAACGCGATCGACAGCGGCTGCCGATCGGCGGCGGCACCCAGTGCGAGCGCGACCGCCTCCGCGAGCGAGCTGGAGACGACGTCGACGTAGCGGGTCTCGAGCCGGCGCTCGGCCCTCGTCCGATCGACCTCGATGCAGATCGCCACGCCTCCGTTCATGGTGACGGCAAGAGGCTGGGCGCCACCCATCCCCCCGAGACCGGCGGTGAGCACGATGCGTCCGGCGAGCGTGCCGCCGTAGCGAGCGACACCGATGGCCGCGAAGGTCTCGTAGGTGCCTTGCAGGATCCCCTGTGTGCCGATGTAGATCCACGATCCGGCTGTCATCTGGCCGTACATCGTGAGACCCATACCCTCTAGGCGCCGGAACTCGGCAGGAGTCGCCCAATCCGGCACTAGCAGCGAGTTCGCGATGAGCACGCGGGGCGCCCATTCGTGAGTCTGGAACACGCCGACCGGTTTGCCTGACTGGACGAGCAAGGTCTCGTCGTCACGGAGGTCGCGCAACGTCTCGACGATCTTGTCGAATGCCTGCCAGCTGCGCGCCGCACGCCCGGACCCGCCGTAGACGACGAGGTCGTCAGGCCGCTCGGCTACCTCAGGGTCGAGGTTGTTCATGAGCATCCGGAGCGCCGCCTCTTGCGACCAGCCCCGGCAGCTCAGCTCCGAGCCCCGGGGCGCCCGTACCACTCGGGCACCGTGGTCGAGCGGGCGGGAACCGGGACCGGTCGTCATTCGAGTGCTCCAATCTCTTGTTCGACTGCCGCCAGCAACTCCCCTGATCGGACGAGCTCGATGGCGGCGTCGACGTCGGGCTTGAGCTCCCGATCCTCGTCGAGGTGGGCCACCCGCCGCCGCAGCGCACCGAGCGCCGCCCGCGTGCCCGGCGCACACCGAAGCGGGGCGCGCAGCTCGCAGGCCTGGCCGGCAGCCAGCACCTCGAACGCGATGACCATTTCGGCATTCGTCACGCACTCGCGGGCGTGCCGTGCGGCGATCATGCCCATGCTGACGTGGTCCTCCTGGCCCGCCGAGGACGTTATCGAGTCGACTGCAGCAGGGTGGGCCAACGACTTCGACTCCGACACGAGCGACGCCGCGGTGTACTGGCAGACCATGAAGCCCGAGTTGACCCCGGCTTCTCCCACGAGAAACGGAGCCAACCCATTGGAAGTCTTCGGATCGAGCAGGCGGTACAGCCGCCGCTCCGAGATCGACGCAAGGCCGACGAGGGCGGCCGCGAGCGAGTCACACGCATGAGCGACGGGCTGACCGTGGAAGTTGCCACAGGACAGGATCTCGTCGTCGTCGGGCAGGACGATCGGGTTGTCCGAGACCGAAGCCATCTCGATCTCGAGTGTCCCTATGGCCTGGGAGAGCACGTCCCGCACAGCGCCGTGCACCTGCGGTGCGCACCGGATCGAGTAGGCGTCTTGCACGATGTGATGGCCGTCGCGGTGCGAGGCGAGGATCTCGCTTCCTGCCACGAGACGCACCAAGTTGCGCGCGGCGGCTTGCTGGCCGGGATGTGGGCGGAGACCGACCACGCGCGGATCGAAAGCTTGATCCGTGCCGAGGATCGCCTCGATCGTGAGGGCAGCAGCAATGTCGGCCGCCTTGGACAGCTTGCGTGCCCGATCTGCCGCCAGGGCACCGACGGCTGTCATCCCCTGGGTCCCGTTGATGAGGGCAAGACCCTCTTTCGCCTCTAGGACGAGGGGTTCGAGGCCGCTCGCGGCTAGCGCCTCCCGAGCCGGCACGGGAGTGGCCGATCCGGCCACCCGGACCATGCCTTCGCCGATCGCAGCGAGCGCGAGGTGGGCAAGGGGGGCGAGGTCGCCCGATGCGCCGAGCGATCCTTGCTCA
Organism: Acidimicrobiales bacterium; assembly: GCA_052146895.1. GTDB lineage: Bacteria > Actinomycetota > Acidimicrobiia > Acidimicrobiales > Bog-793 > Palsa-601. The sequence goes on along the minus strand of JBKQLZ010000074.1, from coordinate 14,871 downwards.
GGCACGACCGGGAGGATCTGGTGATCGAGCAACTCGACGAAACGTGCCGCCACCTCGACCCGCACGCCTGAGTACCCGAGAGCGAGGACGTGCGCACGCAATGCGAGCATGGCTCTCACCTCGGCCGGGCTGAGCTCGTTGCCGACCGCGACCGCGTGTGACCTGATGAGCCCGCGCTGAAGCGCGGCGGAGTGGTCCGCCGAGAGTCGCACGTCAGCCAAGCTGCCAAAACCCGTCGTGACGCCATAGACGACCTCGCCGGACGCGAGCGCCCGCTCGACGACCGCACGGGAGGCTTGCAGCCTTGGGACGACTCCCTCACCGAACCGAGCCGGCGCTCCGCGCGCGATCGCAACGACGTCGTCGATGGAGAGCGAACCACCGAGCTCCACTGCGCCATCACCGGCGAGAGGAGACCGGCCATCGCCATTGATGGCAGCCTCGGGCACGGCGCCGATTCTGTCAGGCACAGCGCCGCTCGGGTGTCACGAGCGCTCGCTCGCTCTCACGACGGCTTCCTCGCCCGGAGCGAGTACATCATCGGGATGGACGGGATCTCAGGCGGCGTGATCCACACGCGGGGCGCCGACTCGACGAGGAAGGGGAACCGCCCGAACCCGCACTCGGGGAACTCGTGCAGGAATTCGAGGCGCAGGCCGGCCTCGATCACCGAGGTCACCACTTCCGAGAGGGGATGGGGCCACTCGACGGTCCTCGTGTTCACGAGCCGAGCCTGCGGATCGGCGTAGTCGCGGTCGTCGTCCCAGATCTGAGGGCCTTCGTTGAAGTACGCGTGCTCGATCTTGAGCTCGTCGTCGGCCATCATCGCCGGCAGGGGATGGAACTCGGAGAGGTAGAGCACGCCGCCGGGCCGCAGCAGGTCCGCGATGAGCCCCGCCCACTCCCGCAGGTCCGGCAGCCAGTTGATGGCGCCCTTGCCCGTATAGACGACGTCGTAGGTCTCGCCGAGTGCCTCCCGGGCCTCGTAGACGTTCGCCTCGACGAAACGGGCCTCGATCCCGAGCTCGTCGGCCAGCTCACGCGCTGCCTCGAGTGCCGGGGGCGAGAAGTCGAGACCGGTCACGCGGGCGCCCTTGCGGGCCAGGCTGAGCGTGTCCATGCCGAAGTGGCACTGGAGATGCACGAGGTCCTTGCCAAAGACGTCGGGGAGCTCGTCGAGCTCGAAGCCGTGCAACGGCTCGATCCCGGCTTTGAACTCGTCAACCCGGTAGAAGCTCGACCTGAGGTGGAGCGGAGTCACCTCGTCCCAGGTGGCCCGGTTGAGCTCGAGCCACCTTTCCGCCTCGGGTTCCGCCTCGGGCACAGCGTCCGCCGCGGGCACGGCGTCGGCCTCGGGCACAGCGTCGGCCTCGGGCACAGCGTCGACTTCGGGCACAGCGTCGACTTCGGGCTCAGCGTCGGCTTCGGGCTCGGCTCCGGTCGGGGCGTCGTGGCCGGTATCGGCCTCAGGACTGGGCGGGCGCTCCGACATCCGCGAGACTCTACGGGGTGAGCGAGCGTTCGCTCGGCAAACGGGGATCCGAGCTTCAGCACCAACCCGCACTCGACGGCCTCCGAGCCGTGGCCGTGATCGCGGTTCTACTGTTCCACGGGGGAGTCAGTTGGGCACAGGGCGGCTACCTCGGCGTCGAGGCCTTCTTCGTGCTGTCCGGGTTCCTTATCACTTCGCTGCTGCTGGCCGAGTGGCGTAAGGACTTGAAGATCCATCTTGGCGACTTCTGGGCTCGCCGGGCGCGGCGCCTGCTGCCGGCTTTGTTCTGCCTCATCGTCGTGACGGCGGTCTACGAGTCGCTGAAGGGCCCCGCCTTGGCAGTACCGGATTTTGCGGCTGACGGGCTCGCCACGCTCTTCTACATCGCGAACTGGCACCAGATCTGGACGGGGAATGGGTATTTCGAGCAGGCGGCTCTCGTCTCTCCGTTGCAGCACACCTGGTCGCTCGCGATAGAGGAGCAGTTCTACCTCGTCTGGCCGCTCGTGCTCGTCGGCCTGCTGGCTGTCGGGCGGCGCATGGCGGGCCGGCTCCGGCGAATCGGCGAGCGAGCAGTCCTGCTGCCAGCCCTCGTCGTCTGCGTGGCCGGCGCCCTCGCGTCGTCGGCTGAGATGGCGTGGCTCTATCACGGAGGTGCCGGCCTCGATCGTGTCTATTACGGGACTGACACGAGAGCCCAGGGCCTTCTTGCCGGCGCCGCGCTCGCTGTCGTCCTCGCGATGGTGGGTTCGGCCGGGACGCGCACGCCGAAGCGCTGGGTGGGTGGAGCTGCTGCGGCAGCCGGGGTTGCCGGCGCCGTCGTCTTCGGGCTGGCCGTCGCATCGACGGGGAGTGAACCGTCGTGGTTGTTCCGTGGTGGGTGGCTCGGCGTCGACATCGCAGTGCTCGCTGTCATCTGGGCCGCCGTCTCGCCCGCCGTCCGCCTCTCTCCGGTACGGGTGCTCCTCTCCTTCCGGCCGCTCGTCGCCATCGGCCTGATCTCGTACGGGTTGTATCTGTGGCACTTCCCGTTGTTCCTCTGGATGACCGAGTCCACCACCGGCATGAGTGGCGCAGCGCTGCTCGCGCTCCGTCTCGCGGTGACGTTGGTGGTCTCATGCGCCTCTTACTTCCTGATCGAGCAGCCGATACGGCGACGTCGGCTTCCTAGGCCGGTGATCCGGGTCGCGTTGCCGATCGGCACGGCCGCAGCGCTCGGCTCCGTGTTCGTCGCTTCGACCGTGTTGAGCGCGCCGGTCTTCGTGCCGGACCCGAGGCTCAGCGTGTTGCCGCCGTCTCTCCCCGCAGCAGTCGCGAGCGCCACGACGAAGACTTGCTTGCACCGCGTCCCGCCTTACAACAAACCCGTCGTCTTCCACACGTGCCCGCCGACCAACGTCATGATCATCGGAGATTCGGTCGGGCTCACCCTCGGGATCGAGATCACTCTCAACGAGCACATCTACGGAGCCTTAGTCGACAACGAGACGATCGAGGGTTGTAGTTACACCGTCAAAGGCGAGTCGGACGAAGAAGGGACCGGCTGGGGCAGACCGGGAAAGGGCTGCGCGTCAGCCCTCAGCCACTGGCGCATGCTCGTCGCCGAGCGACACCCTGCGGTAGTCCTCGTCGAGATGGGGTATTGGGACGAGATGGACTGGCGCTGGGGCAGTACTGCCGAAGCGCTCGGCTCGCACGCCTACGACGTCGAGGACACGGCGCGCATCGAAGACTACGCACGTGAGCTCAGCGCCGGCGGGAGCCAGGTCGTGTTCCTTTCGGTCCCACTCGTCGATCCGGGACCGTGGCCGGATGGGTCGCCGGCGCCGCAGGCCTCGACAACCCGCAATCACGAGATCAACGCTCTCCTCGCCAGTGTCGCCAAGCGCGCACCGACGAAGGTGCACTTCTTCAGCATCGCTCCGTACGTCACACCGCACGGGGTGTACCAGGTGAACGTCGACGGCAGCGTCTGCCGGATGTCAGACGGCGTCCACTTCTGGATCGGGGTGCCTTCGAAGTTCGAGCAGTCGGCGTGCGGGATCAAGCTCCAGGAAGGGATCCTGGAGTACGTGCGCAAGCTCGTCTCAGAGCATCCGCCTTCTCGGCAGAAGACGTGACGGCTTCGCCGAGCCCGTCCACGTCGCCCACCATGCAGGGCTCGGAGCTCGCCTACCAGCCGGCACTCGATGGCCTGCGCGGCGTCGCCGTCCTGGCCGTGCTGCTGTATCACGGCGGCGTCTCGTGGGCGGGCGGCGGTTTCCTCGGAGTCGAGGCGTTCTTCGTGCTCTCCGGGTACCTGATCACTTCGCTCCTCGTGGCCGAATGGCTGAAGGACGGGACCATTCACCTCGGCAATTTCTGGGGGCGGCGAGCTCGACGCCTGCTGCCCGCTCTGTTCGCGCTCGTCATCGTGTGTGCCGTTTACGAGAGCGTTGTCGGCGTCGCCCACGCGGTCCCCGACTTCGGCGCCGACGGGCTCTCGACGTTGCTCTACGTGGGCAACTGGCACCAGATCTGGACAGGGAACGGATATTTCGCGCAGGCGGCTCTCGTGTCTCCCTTGCAGCACACCTGGTCGCTCGCGATCGAGGAGCAGTTCTACCTCGTCTGGCCTCTGGCAGTTCTCGCCGTCCTCACGTACCGGCGGTCGCCGGGGTCGAAGACCAATCGACTCAACGGGTTGCTCGCCGTCACGAGCATCGGTGCTGTCGCCTCGGCGATCGAGATGATCTGGCTCTATCACGGCGGTAGCGGTCTCAACCGCGTGTACTACGGGACCGACACGCGCGCCCAGGGACTCCTCGCCGGCGCGACTCTGGCCGTCTACCTCGCGAAGCGCGCGGCGCGTGGCGCGGTGCCCTCCCGGCGCGACGGCTGGGCGGTAGCCGGGGTCGGGGTCGCCGGCGCCGTCGGTCTCGGTGCGGCGATTGCTCAGACGACCGGGAGCTCGGGATGGCTGTACCGGGGAGGCTGGTTCGCTGTCGACATTGCGGTCGTTGCCGTCATTGCGGCCGCCACTGCCACCGGCACGGCGTTCTCCCCGGTCCGGACGGTGCTCGCCGCCTGGCCACTGCGAAGCATCGGAATCATCTCCTACGGCCTCTACTTGTGGCACTTCCCGCTCATGTTGTGGCTCACGAGCTCCTCGACCGGAGCGAGCGGCACAGGACTGCTGTGGTTGCGGCTCGGCTCCAGTCTCAGTGCCGCCATCGTCTCGTTCTTTGTCGTCGAGCAGCCCGTGCGCCGCCGCCGGGTGCGGGGGCTCGCCTTGGGTGTACTCACTCCCGCGGCGGCGTCGGTCTCTCTTGCGGCTGTCCTCGTGGCTTGGTCTGCCACCGCGGCGGTAGCGAGTATCCCACCAACGATCGGGCTCCCACAGGGCCATCAGACGTGCTCGCTCGATGTCGGAGGGCTGATCGGTCGGCAGCTGTACCACGTCTGCCCGCCGGTGAAGATGCTCATAGTCGGCGACTCCATCGGGCTCACGCTCGGAATGCAACTTGGCTTCAACGATCAGCTCTACGGGATCGCGTCGACGAGTGACGCGAAGTTGGGCTGTGGTTTCGTGGACAGCGGGCAGAGCAACGAGTACGGCACCGGCTACGGCCCACCGGATGCGCACTGCCCCGATGCGTTCTCGGCCTGGCGCGCCGAAGAGAGGCAGCTCCGCCCGCAGGCTCTGGTCGTCGAGATGGGCTACTGGGACGAGCTCGACTGGCGACAGGGCGGTCGGGAGGTGAACCTCGGAGAGGCGTCGTTCGATCGAGAGGTCGCTGGGCGGATGCAGGCGTTCGTGAAGGCGGTTGCGATGCCGCACGTCCCGATCGTGCTGCTGAGTGTCCCGGTGGTCGACCCTCCGCCCTGGCCGGACGGTTCGCCGGCTCCGCAAGCCTCGCCCGCGCGCCATCGGATCATCAACGAGTTGTTGCAGTCCCTCGCGAGGGAGTACCCCCGCACGGTGCACTACTTCGACCTATCCCGGTTTGTGACGCCTGGCGGCCGTTTCGACGCGTACGTCGACGGCGGGATCTGCCGGAACTCAGACGGCGTTCACCTCTACGTCGGTGCTTATCCCAACCTGAAGCCGACCTACTGCGGGGAGAACCTCCAAAGGGCGCTCCTCGTGTACATCCGCAAGCTCGTGCTCGGATCCGTCTACGGCTAATCCGTCTGCGGCTAATCCGGGCTAATCCGTCTACGGCTAATCCGTCTACGGCTAATCCGTCTACGGCTAGGGAGCCCGGCTGCGTCGCGCCGTCAGCGCCCGTGCCGCCGGCGTCGCCTTACGAAGACGCGAGAGGCTCGGCCACCATTGTGAACGAGTGGAGCACGGTCTTCGCGACCTGGCCCGAGCCGGACAAACCGATCCAGACGAGGCGGGGGTGCGCGAGTCCACCGCCTGTCACCTCCACTTCGAGGACTCCCATCTGCGGCACGCCGTAGGGGCAGACAGTGAAGTGGTCGACCGTGAGGCAGGACGTCGAGAGCTGTCCCCGGCCCGAGTCGGCCTTCCACGGGTGCAGATCCATGCGCAGGCCGTTGCCGCCGCTGCCGAAGAGAGCCTTGGCTGTCGGCTGTTGGAAGGGACAGGGCGGGTAGACGCTCTTCTGGTCGGAGTCGAAGAGGATCTGCTCGGCCGGTAGCGATGTTACGGCTGTCGAGCAGATGGGCTCATTGCTGATGTCGCTGTAACTGATCTTCCAAGACTTCGGGACCCACACGCCGAGGCCGCGCCAGCTGATGAGGTGCCAGTTCGCGGCGGGCTTTGTGACCGGCCCGGTAGCGAGCGCCGTGAGACGAGGAGCGAAGCGAAGGGTTCCTGCGATCTCCGGTGCGAGCGGGCCTGTCGTGAGCACTTTTTCGAGGTACCCCGGGATGTACAACGTGACTGATGTTGCGCTCACCGGGCCGACGATGACCTTGACCCCGTGTATCTCGACGGGCGGCTTGTCGGCGTACTTCGGCGGTACCTGCTTGATGTGGACGAGATACGCGACGTTCGCCGGACCCTTGGCGCCACAGCCCGAGAGCGGAGCGGCCCCGCCGAGCACTAGCTCACCAGGTGGCGACGGGTCGACGCATCCGCCGCTGCCAGGGATCTGGACCCACCAGCTACCCGGGACCGAGAGCTGCACGTCGCCGAAGGGCACGGCGACGAGGTGCTTCGGAGTCGGAGTCGTGAACGGCCCGACCGTCACGTGGAACGGGTCCGAGGCCGGGCCGCCGCAGCTCACCATGGTGGTGGGGACGTCCAGGATGAAGAAAGTCCTGTCCACCCCGACGAGGTGCACGAGGGCTGACGGGAAGCTGGCGCACAGGTTCCCGCCACCCCAGAGCCAGCTCTGTGGCACCGTGATCGTCGCCGTCGCGACGGCTGGAAGGCCTGGCGTGAGAGTGACGACCCTGGCGAGACCGGTCGTGGCGTCGACGTAGTTCGGTGTCGCGCCCGTCGAACGGTTCACATGCGCAGCCCGCTCGAGGCTCGGCCAACTGTCGAGCTCGCAGGTGTGGGTCGTCCGGACGATGATCGTGTCGTAGAAGACGGTCTTCGACTTCGGGGACCCAGGAGTTGCAGACATCGAGACGCTGAGCCACGAGCCAAGGCATGTTGGAGCGCTACCGGAGGTCGGGAGCGACAGCTTCGGCAGCGAACTGCTGGTCAGATGAGCGGACGCCGCCTTGTGGTGGAGCCGCGGGGTCGCCGCTGGTGACGAGCATCCCGCAGCAACCAGCGTGAGCAACGCCACGGCCGCTGTCGTCGCCAACCAAGTCTTAGGTCTTTTCACGTGTCTCATGCAGACAAGAAGCCTACGACCGACCGAGTCGCGTACGCGTTGCTACCCCAATTTCATCGAATAGAGGATCTTTCAGGCCGGTGCTCGTCCCGCATCGCCCGAGAGGTGGGCGCCTCTCGGTCCCCGAGGGCGACTTGCGCCGTCCCCGCGGACCGAGAGGCTACGAACCGAGTTGCTACTTCTCGAGCGACCTCAGGTGGGCGTCACCTTCGCCGTGGCAGGAAGCCCCTTTCCGAGCTTCGACTCGGCGACCACGGTCACGACATAAACCTTGCCGGCTGCCAGGCCGCTGAGAGTGGCAGACAACTTGGTCGTCGTGGCGGAGACCGTCTTCTCGCCCTTCGATGTCGCCGTGACGAGGTATCCCGTGATCTTGTCGCCACCCGTTGTGACGGGCGCCTTCCAAGACGCAGAGGCCGAGTCCTTCCCGGCCTTGACCTTCAAGTCCTGCGGCGCACTCGGTGCGCTCGTCTTGTACGTGAAGGTCGCGGCAGTCGTCGGCGCGCTGGTCGAATGGCCGACGAGCTCGCCCCCGAGCGTCTTGATCGTGATGCTCACCTTTCCGGCCGTCTTCGACGGCGGAGCGATGACAGTGATCGGGCCACTCGGTGAGAAGAACGGAGCGGAAACGATCGTTGCCGGGAGGGTGCCGAAGTCCACACTGACGAGGTTGGCGTCGAGTTGTCCCTGAATCACGACCTCCGTGCCGCCCTGCTCGCCTCCGCTGCTCGGAGAGCTCGAGTTCACGATCGGTTGACCCGGATCGACATAGTCGTAGGCGTCGTGGGCCGGATCGGGCGTCGTGCATCCGGTCACGCTGCAGACGAGGACATCCGTCGGGATGTCGAAGAATTGCGGTGGCGTCACCGTGATCGACGTATCGCTGTTGATCGTGAAGATCGTCGTGTCCGAGTACACGAAGTCAGTGCCTCCCTGACCCACGAAGACGATCTCGTTGGCATCGTCGAAACCATGCCCTGTGATGGTCAGCGGAGCCGGGTCAGGCGCCGACCCGACGTGGGTCGAGAGACTGCTCAACGTCGGCACGCCGGCAAAGTCGAACGACGGCGCCGCTGCAGTCCCACCGCCTGTCACGACCGAAAGTTGGCTTGGGTCTGGTTCGACTGTGATCGCCGAGATGTTCTCGTCTCCGAGTGCCGATTCCACGATCTGCGTAGGAGTGATGCTCAGGACGTTGAAGTCCTGCACGTAGTTCGTGAATCCGCCCGGGGGGACGCCGACGTTGACCCAGTACAGGTCGAGCAGGTTGAACCCAGTGCCCGTGATCGTGATCGGAGTGCCACCAGTCTCGCTGGCATACCCCGGCGAGACACTCGTCACGGTCGGCACAGGGGCGTAGTCGTACTCGGTCGGGGCCTGTATGACTTCACATCCGCACCCGGCCGGCGCCACAAACGCGCCGTTCGCTCCGAACGTGATCGCTCCCTCGTAGGCCGGGTAGATCGGGCTTGTGGCGCTGGCACCAGCTACGTTGCTCACGACGACTTGGACTTGGCAGATTCCCTGGGTGTCGTTGGCGCAGGTCGCGGCCGCGTCGGACGGCACGACCACGCTCAGCTCGTCGGCGCTGAGGGTGACCTCAGACGTGCCGGGGACACCACCGAAGGTGACACTGGTGATGCCGAGCCCCATGAATCCGCTGCCGACGACGTGCACTGTGTTGCCGCCTGCCGCAGGTCCGTTGACCGACGACACGTAGTCGACGACCGGTTTAGGCGAGTCCATCGTCCCACCGGTGTAGTGGAACACGCTCGACGAACCGGGAGAGCTCGACTCCTGTGGCCCTGGCGACGATGCCGTCGTGACAGTTACTACGTCGCTACCGCCCTCGCCGGCGAACGAGTCCGCCGGGCTGGTGTAAGCCGGCACGTCGACCGTCACAGCCGAGGAGGTCCAGTTCGTGACCGTCGCGGACACGTCGCCGAAGAAGACACCGCCTTGGTTTGCACCGAAGTTCGAGCCGCTGATGACAGTCGTCCCGCCGCCGGCTATCGGGCCGAATGAGGGAGCGATCCCGGAGACTGCAGGCTTGGACCCCGACGTCACGAGGCCGCACAGCTGGTTCGCGAGGCCCTCACTGTCAGAGTTCGTGATCTGAGGCGAGCCGAGGCCGGATGCGAGGTCGTAGCCGGTCCCAGCGGGGTAGGTCGTGCCGTTACCGACACTGAGGTTGTCGTTGTTGCCGACTTTGATGTCGTTGAACGCGCTCGAGTACTCCGTTCCCCCAGCCACGGCGTAGAGCAGCGGGTTCACGAAACCAAGATTGTCCACACCACAAGCGGCGGACGCGTTCATCTCTGCGGTCATGGCCGCCCACAGCGGTGTCGACGACGACGTGCCACCGATCTGAATCCAGCCATCTCCGCCCGCACCGGCGAAGTAGATCGTGATCCCGCTCTGTGGGTCCGCGAGACCTGTCACGTCGGGCGTCATTCGGCAGAGCGTTCCAGACGGCAGAGTCGTAGCCTCGCCCGCCAAGTGGTAGATGTCGGGCGTCCCGTCCGGGTCGTTGCTGCATGCCTGGGTCGCAGAGGTCGACTGGTCAGTGATGAAGCCGGCCTGCCATGACGGCATGGCCCACGTCTCGGAGATCCCGCCGCCACCGCCACCACCATCGTTCCCGTTGTTCCAGACCGTCTCGTCTGGCGGGTCGTTGGTGGTGAGGAACGTAGTGCCGCCAACCGAGACCACGTAAGGCTGGCTGGCGGGGTCCAAGAGCGAGAGGTCCGGGGACACCGCCGTGGCGGCGTGGTATGCGCAACTGTCCGAGCCGTCGTCACCTGCTGCGGCGAAGACGGACTGACCCTGGGCTGCTGTCTGCTCGAAGATGTTGTTCTCTGCCTCTTGAATGCCCGGAGCACCTACCTGCAGCGCTGCCTCGCAGGCGCCCCAGCTCGAGGAGATCTGACGAGCGTTGTCGGCAACCGCGATGGCGTTCCAGGTGTCGAGCGGTCCGAACTGGTTGTCCATGTTGGGACCGGAGAAGACGTCGATGCTGGCGCTCGGAGCGATGGCCGAGACGTCCTCGACGTCGAGGGCCGCCTCGCCGGATCCCTCTCCCGTGCCGGGCCCACCGTCGACCTGAGTGACGGTGACGGTCCCGGCGTGGCCGCTCGGGAAGTAGCAGTCGTTGAAGGCGGTGATGTCGCTCTGGAGGAAAGGCTCGAGCTCGTAGATGTCGACGGTCTGGTTAGTTGCGAGGTCGCCTGCGCTGTAGAGACCGTTCACACCGTAGGCGCTCGCCAACTGCTGGTCGGTGGTCGCCCCGCTCGACTCCGTGGCGGCTGCGTCGGCACATGCCACCGGGCCACCGCCCGAGATGTGCGGTGAGCGAGGGCCTGGCACGCGGTGACCGGTGCCCTTGACGCGCTCGAGAGTGTTCGTCTGGTGCACGAGGTTGTCCAGACCGAGCACAGCCTGAACGCTGTGAGCGATCGAGCTCGGCAACCGCACGCTCGAGGTCGTTGCTTGCCCTATTCCGCCCTGAGCGAGGCTCACGCGCTCGAGACCCGTGTGGAAGGCAGCCTCGACACGGCTGGCGGTTCCCCGGAAGCCGACGAGGAGACCGTTCGACGACACGCTCGTGACCTTCAATCCATCAGCCCGCAGCTCGCTACGGACCGAAGCGATCGTGGCCTTGGTCGGCCCGAAGCGCGCGGCGTACTGACCCTTGGCGAGGTAGCGGTGGTACATCGGGGAGTGGGGGTTGGTGACCTCGCCGATGAACTGCTTGATGGCCGCCTGGCTGCGCGGCTTGAGGGCGAGGCCGCCGGAGATCTCCGTCGCGGTCCGGACCGCACCGATGGCGTGCGCGCCAAGCGGCAGCAGGCGTGGCGCCGCCTGGATCGAGACAAGGTGGTTGACCTGGGCAGGCCGGACCGAGGCGGACGCGAGCGCGTTGCCACCGGCAGCGGCGGCAAGACCTGCGACCAGGGTTGAGGCGAGTGCCGAGCCGGCTAAGCGCCAGGCCCGCCGTCCCCGCATTGCACCTGTCGATCTCGAGCGCGGGAATCCTGCGCTCGAGATCGCGTTTCCATGTCCTGCTCGGACGTCGCTGTCCATCGGCACGATGCTCTCCCGGGGGTAGTCGTGGTACTCGGGCGCGACAGCATTGGAGACACCGTCGCCCGCACAGCGGTCTACCAAGGCGTCAGCCCAGCGTCAATGGGGAAAGAGCGGCTGGCTCTGATTCCGAGACCCACATCACTGATACAGCCGTCTCGTACCATCGAAAGTCATGGCCGGTCGGATCGAGCTCGTGCGCCCGGGCGCCGAAGCCGAGGAGGCTCTCGTGGCCTCGATCCGCCGAGCGCAGTCGGGAGACGCGCTCGCGTCGGTCTCAGTGGTGGTGAGATCGCCGATGGTCTCGTTCGACCTGCGCCGCCGCCTGGCCGAACGAGGCGCATTCGCCGGAACCCGCTTCACGCCGTTGAGCAGGCTCATCGAGTTGCTCGGCCCGCCCGACGATCGCGTAGGCGGAGAGGAGCGTCGCCCGCTGACGGAGACCGCGCTCGGAGCGGCTGTCCGGGTAGCGCTCCGCTCTGGTCCCGGCGTGCTCGCCGGCGTCATCGATCATCCGGCGACCGAGGACAGCCTCGTGCAGACGTATCGCTTGCTTCGCCCTCTCGAGCCGGCGGATCGAAAGCACATAGCGTCCATGAGCTCGCGGGCAGCCGATGTCGTGAGGATCATCGAGGCTGCCCGGGAAGCGCTCGAGGCCGGCTGGTACGACCGTGAGGACCTCGCCCGTAGTGCCGCAGCGAGAATTGAGCGGGGAGAGGTCGACCTCGAGGACGTCGGCCCGGTGATCCTCCATCTGCCCGATCCCCTCGGTGCAGCCCAGGCCTCCTTCCTCGAAGTCCTCTCCCGGCACACAGATGTGACCGTCCTTGCCGGGATCGTCGGCGACGAGGCAGGAGACCGTGCGCCGCGGGCACTCGTCGAGGAGTTGGGTCGTCATGGTTTCGAGCTCACCGAGGCACCCGCGACGACCCCGTGCAGGCCCTCCATCGGCCGCGTCGTCGGCCTTCCTGATCTCGAAGAAGAAGTCCGCATGGCCGTGAGGCTGCTCGTGGCCCACGCAGAGCAGGGCAAACCGCTTGGTCGCACGGCCCTTGCTTTCCCGGGGTCGCCTGCACAGAGCGCCTACGTCGGCGTCATCGAGGAGATGCTCGCCGGCGCTGGCATTCCCTGGACCGGTCCGGCGATGACCACCCTTGCCGACACCGGTCCAGGCAGGGTCGTGATCGGGCTCGTGCAGATGCTCGTGACCGACGAGGCTGCCTTCGAGCGCTCGAGCGTCATCCGCTGGCTCTCTTCGCCATCTCTCACGCCCGCTTGCGGTCTCTTTGCCGGGCTCTCCTCGCTGACGAACGACGGTGACGGCGGGCCGCGCCCCACGTTGCCGGTCGGCGCCTTCGATCGCTGCTCACGTGCGGCTGGCGTCGTCACCGGGAGCGAGGAGTGGGCTTCACGGCTCGGCGCCTACGCGCGACGGAGGTTCGAGCGCTCGACGAGCGGAGCCTCGGTGTCGGGCTCGACAGCTGAGGACTTGAGGCGGGTCATCGCGCGGCTCGCCCGGCTCGGCAGCGGGCTTCGCCGTGCCGGGAGTTGGGAAGAGGTTGCGACATGGGCGGCCGAGGTCGTCGACACGGTCGTCGAACCCGGAGACGACCAGGACCGCCTGAGCGACGCAGTCGGAGAGCTCGCGTACCTCGGGGCTCTCGAGGAGCTGTGCTCGCCGGTTGCGCTCGCAGACGCCGGCGGGCTAAGCGGGCCTGGCAGATGGGAGGTGCAGCTCCTCTCGGCGTTCGCGGCGGCTCTGAGCAGCCAAGCCGGGAGCCACGGTCGCTTCGGTGCCGGCCCGGTCGTCGGCTCGATCGCCGCGCTCGCGGGCATCCGGACCGATCTCCTGATCGTCCTCGGGGCCGGAGAAGGAGTGCTGCCCGCTCGCACGCCAGACGATCCACTCGTGACCGAGATCGAGCGGGAGGCGGTCCGCGTTCTCGCCGAGCGCGAGCGCGTCGAGGACCGCGATCGCCGGACGACCTTGACGTTGCTGGCTGGAGCGGACACGTCGGTCGTCACCTACCCCCGTGTCGCGAGGGGGGCGAGCCGACCGGCGTATCCGTCCCGCTGGTTGGCAGGCGACCTGTTCTCTGGCGACCCCGAGGAGGTCGCCTCCTTCTCCGCTGCGGTGACTTCGGTTGCAGCCGGCGCGCTTTCCCCGGCCGACGCGAGCGATCTTGAACTGGCACTCCTCAAGAGGGGGCTCGACACAGGCCGGGCTGTAGAGGACCTCGTCGTGGCCGAGCTGGGCGACCTCCTTCGGCGCCTCTCGGCCGAGCGAGAAAGAGGTGGCCGCGGCATCAGCCGATTCGGCGGCCGAGTCGGGCCGCTTCGCGAGGGCACGGCCGTCTTCACCGAGGTCATGTCCGCGACTCGCATGGAGAGCCTCGCGAGCTGCCCGCTGCAGTTCATGCTCGACCGCATCGCTCATGTCGAGATCCTCGAAGCCCCCGAGCGCCGCCACATGATCGAAGCGAAGGACCGGGGCTCGCTCATCCACTCGGTGCTCGAGGACTTCGTCGAGGCGACTGTCATCGGTAATGACAGCTTCCACGGGTGGGACGACGACGAGAGCGTCGCGATCCTTCATCAGATCGCCGAGCGCCACTTCGAGGATTACGAGAGCCAAGGGCTCACGGGGAAGCCTGTGTACTGGCGGATGGCGAGATCGAGGACGCTCTCCGACCTCGAGCGCTTCGTCGCGATCGAGTCTCGCCGCTTGCAGGAGGGAGGAGGGACGCCGGTTCGCACCGAGATGGCGTTCGGCTTCGGCGACGTCCCACCGGTTGTCATAGACGCCCGGGGTCGCAACATGACGTTCAGGGGCAAGATCGACCGGATCGACATCGAGCCCGGGCCGGTCGTGCGGGTCATCGACTACAAGTCCGGCAAGGCCAACTACTTCGCTGGCATCGAGAAGGATCCCCTCGATGGCGGGCGACACCTCCAGCTGCCGATCTACGCCAAGGCTGCGCGGACCCTCGTCCCGGAGGAGGGGGCGTCGGTGATCGCGGAGTTCCGCTTCTGCTCGTCCGAGGGGGGTTTCAAGGCCCTACCGGTCGAGCTGACGCCCGCGCTCGATGCCGAGCTCGACCGCGTCCTCGGCGTGCTCGGTGACACGATCGAGCGAGGCAACTTCCCGCCGCGGCCGGGCAACGGCGACGAGTGGCAACCAGCGAACTGCAGACGTTGCGACTACGAGTCGATGTGCCGGCTCGACCGCGTCTCGCTCTGGCAGCGGGCGACGGAGGACGAGACGATGAGCGAGTACGTCGAGCTCGTGGCCAAGCAGAAGGCGACACCGTGACGAGCCGCCCGGTGCTGGTCGACGCGACAGCCCGGCTCTCGATCGCGACCGATCTCGACGCCACTCTGTTCGTCGAGGCCGGCGCCGGCTCAGGCAAGACGACCGAGCTCGTCAATCGGATCGTCGGGCTCGTCGCCACCGGCAGGGCGCAGCTCACCGGCAGAGCGGCGATCACGTTCACGGAG
>JBKQLZ010000073.1:0-15475 GCA_052146895.1 Acidimicrobiales bacterium | reverse complement strand
GTCTACGGCGACTTGGCCCTCGACAGCGCGGAGTCGTTCAACGAGGAGTCGCCGTATCGCCCGAGGACGCCGTACAACGCCTCGAAGGCCGGTTCGGACCACGTGGTCCGGTGCTACCACGAGACCTTCGAGCTCCCGGTCACGATCACGAACTGCTGCAACAACTACGGGCCTTACCAGTTCCCAGAGAAGGTCATCCCGGTATTCGCGACTCGTGCGCTCTCAGGTCAGAACCTGCCTCTTTACCAGTCGACCGAGAACCGCCGGGAGTGGCTGCACGTCGACGATCACTGCCGCGCAGTCGAGGCAGTGCTCGAGCGTGGCCTCGTCGGCGAGACGTACCACGTCGGTTCCGGTCGGGAGGCCTCGATCGTGGAGATCGCGGACGCCGTCCTCGCCGCCACGGGCCAGCCGGAGAGCCTGAAGACGATCGTCCCGGACCGACCCGGGCACGACCGTCGCTACCTGCTCGACTCGTCGAAGATCCGGCGCGAGCTCGGGTGGGAGGCGCTGGTGCCTTTCGAGTCGGGCGTCGAGGCGACCGTCAACTGGTACCGCGAGAACCGAGCATGGTGGGAGCCGCTGCTCGGTCGCTCCCCGGTCGTCGAGGACAGCTGGGCCGGCGACCCTGGCGCGGGGCGATGAGCGGAGAGTCGTCCGGCGAATGAGAGTCCTCGTAACGGGGGCAGGTGGACAGGTCGGATCGGAGCTCGTCCGACTGCTCGGCGAGCGCGGTGAGGCCCGAGTTCGTGACCCGATCGACGTGGTGGCCGCGGACCGCCGCCGGCTAGACGTCGCCAACCGGGACGAGGTGCTCTCGGTCATCGGGCACTTCGAGCCGGACATCATCTTCCATCCGGCTGCCTGGACCGCCGTCGACGCCTGCGAGGCTGATCCCGACCACGCCTTCCGGGTCAACGCGCTCGGGACTCGGCACGTGGCCGAGGGCGCCCGTCGCACAGGTTCCCACCTGGTGTACCTGTCGACCGACTACGTCTTCGACGGGTCGGCCGACCACCCGTATCGGGAGTGGGACGAGCCGAACCCGTTGTCCGTCTACGGACAGTCGAAGCTCGCAGGAGAGCTCGAGCTCGATCCTGCATGGACGACGGTGCGGACGGCGTGGGTGGTTGGGCGGCGCGGCCCCAACATGGCCAAGACCGTTCTCCGGTTGGGGCGGGCTTCGGGGGAGACGTTGCGTTTCGTGGACGATCAGCGAGGTTCTCCGACTGTCGCGTCCGACCTTGCTTCGAAAGTCATCGAGCTCGGGATCGCCCGCCGTCCCGGGCGCTTTCACGTGACGAACCAGGGCGAGACGACGTGGTTCGGCTTCGCGCAGGAGGTCCTCAGGTGCGCCGGGCTAGACGTCTCTCGCGTGGAGCCGATAGCGACGTCGGAGTTGGACCCACCACGGCCCGCGCCACGGCCGGCGAACTCTGTCCTGGACAACGCAGCGCTGAGGCTCGGCGGTGAGGCCTTGCTCCCTGCGTGGAACGAGTCCCTCGAACGGCTCGTTCGAGAGCTCGATTGATGGGCTCGACCGAGCTCCCGGTCGCTGCGATCGTCGTCAACTACAACGCAGGCAAGGCGCTGACCTCGTGCGTCGCAAGCTTGCAGGACGAGGGCGTTGCCGAGGTCGTAGCGATCGACAACCGGTCGTCCGACGACTCCCTCGCGTTGCTCCGGCGTGCGTGGCCAGGAGCAAGGGTGATCGAGTCGGCTCGCAACCTCGGGTACGGCGCGGCAGCGAACCTCGCGGCGACGACGACGAAGGCGCCTTACCTGCTCATCTGCAACCCCGATCTTGTCGTCCGGCCCGGCGCTGTCGCCACCTTGGTCGATCGCCTGATAGGTGATGACTCGCTCGCTGTCGTGGGACCGCTCCTTCGCGACAGCAACGGGGACGTCTACCCCTCGGGCCGAGCCTTCCCAGGGCTTGGCGACGCGATCGGGCACGCCTTCGTGGGGATGATCTGGGGGAGCAACCCGTGGACGCGTCGTTATCGCCATCTCGGGGCGGATCAGCATCGCGCCCGGCCGGCTGACTGGGTCTCGGGTGCCTTCTTCGTTGTCCGGCGTGTCGCCTGGGACTCCGTGGGAGGCTTCGACGAGAAGTACTTCATGTACGTGGAAGACGTCGACCTGTGCTGGCGCCTGCGGCGCGCCGGGTGGGGATGCTGGTACGAGCCGACCGCCGAAGTAGTCCACGAGCAGGGGCTTTCTGCTTCCCAGCACCCGTATCGGATGCTGGCGGCGCACCATAAGTCGATGTGGCGTTTTGCCTGCCGCAGCGCCGGAGGCCATGAGCGCCTGTTGCTGCCGCTCATGGGCATCGGCCTCGTCGCTCGGCTCGTCTTGGCCTGGGCTGACCATCTCCTGCGGCCCGTACGAGAAGAGGTCTTAGCCACGACTAAGGTGAAGCACCGTGCCCGGGGAGAATTTCAGCCGTAGGGTCGCGCGCGCTGCCGCAGTAGGTGGTGGCGGCGGGCGTTCCTACCGAGGTCAGACGCCGCTTACGTGGTACGCGGTCCTGCTTTCGATCTGCCTTGTCGGGACCGGTCTGATCGCGTACAGCAGGTATGAGCGCACTCACCCGACGGTCGCCGCGCCCAAGCCGGTGGTGCCGCCGACGAAGGCGAACCTCTGGCAGGTCGGCCTGGACTCGTACATCTGCGGGAAAGTCCACAACCTCCAGGCGTCGACGCTCCCGAGCCAGCCCCTGAGCACGAACGGGCACGGTGTCGTCTCGATCGAGCCCGGGCTGTCGAGTATCCCAGCGGCGTACTCGGGGGCGCACGCCAACCTCAACGCCTTCTTGATCTCCGCGGACGTCATCTTGACCGACACGAGCCTTTCGCTGCCCGGTCATGTGAAGACCACTCCCACAACGACGACGACGACCACCACGACGACGGCGGGCACGACCACCACGACGAAATCGGGTGCTACGACCACGAGCACGGCGGGCTCGACGACGACGTCCACCACGAGCGCCGCCACGACCACGACGAGCAAAGGTTCCACGACGTCGTCGAGTCCCTCCACGTCGACCACCACCACGACGCTCCCGCTCCCGAAGGCGAAGATGTACAAGAACGGTCAGACCTGCGAGGGCAAGCCGGGTGTCGTCGAAGTGGAGGTCTGGAGCTCACCGTCGGCGAAGACCGGCAAGATCATCACCAAGGACGCAGGGAGCATCCGGTTCAAGAACGGTCAACTGATCGTGCTCGCGTTCGTCCCCAAGGGGACCTCGATCCCGAAGCCCGCTTCTGCGAGCAAGATCGCCGAGTTCCTGATCTCCAACCCGACCGGTGTCGCGTCGGCAACCACACCGACCGAGACTGTGCCGACGACCGTTGCGGGCGCGACCACTACCACCGTTGCGGGAGCGACCACTACCACCGTTGCGGGCGCGACCACCACGACCGTTGCGGGCGCGACCACCACGACCAAAGGCTGAAAAAGACTCCAGTTGATGGACGCGATCGTCCTCGTCGGAGGTGAGGGGACACGACTGCGACCTCTCACCTACGACATCCCCAAGCAGATGCTGCCGATCGTCGATCGTTCGATGATCGAGCACGTGGTGGGGTGGCTCGCCCGCCACGGGATCGACCGCGTGGTGCTCTCGGTCGGTTATCGGCCGGATGCTTTCATGGAGGCGTTCCCCGAAGGTGAGCTTTGCGGCGTGCGCCTCGCATATGCGGTCGAGCCCGAGCTGCTCGACACGGCTGGTGCTGTTGCCTTTGCCGGCGAGACAGCGTCTGTCAGCGAGACATTCCTCGTGCTGAACGGCGACGTCCTGACAGACCTAGACCTGGGCTCCATCCTCGAATTCCACCGAGACAGAGGTGGTGCCGCCACAATCGCGCTGACGCCCGTGGCGGATCCGTCTTCCTTCGGCGTCGTCCCGACGGACTCCGAGGGCCGCGTGACGGCCTTCATCGAGAAACCCTCGCCAGGCACCGCACCCACCAATCTCATCAACGCCGGCTGTTACGTCCTCGAGCCCTCCGTCCTCGATCTCGTCCCTAGAGGCCGCAGGGTGTCGATCGAGCGCGAGACGTTCCCGGCCATGGTCGAGAGCGGCGCACTTTACGCCCTTTCCTCCGATGCGTACTGGATCGACACGGGCACGCCCGAGAAGTACGTGCAGGCCTCGCTCGACGTCCTGCACGGCCTCCGAACGGCTGCCTCGCTACCGTCGGCACCCGAGTCGGAGCCCGGAGTGTTCGTCGACCCCTCGGCCTCGGTGCTCGGCAGCGTCGGTCCTGCGACGTTCGTCGGGAGAGGTGCTTTGATTGCGGAAGGAGCGGAGATCGCCGACTCGGTCATATCGGAGGATGCGGTGGTGCAGGCTGGCGCACGGATAAGCGGTTCGGTGGTGATGGCTGGTGCCCGGATCGGGCCTCGGGCAATGATCGAGTCCTCGATCGTCGGACCCGGCGGGGAGGTCGGGGAATCCTGCAAGGTCTCCGGCTTCTCCGTTCTTGGTGCTAGCTGCACCCTTCAGGCTGGTGCGATACTCGACGCGGCCAGGTTCCCCTCACCGTGACACCCGCACGAGCCTCGGGCTCGCCAGCGCCGGAGGGCGCCACCGGTGCGAAAGCCCCGAAGATCAGGTGCCTCGTGACGGGAGGTGCCGGTTTCATCGGCTCGACCCTTGCCGATCGCCTGCTTGCCGAGGGGCACGAGGTCGACGTCGTCGACGACCTGTCGGCCGGCACACTCGCGAACCTGGCCGAGGCAAGGTCGTCAGGGGGCGCGTTCCGCTTCCACAACCTTGACATCCGCGCGCCGGACTTCGCCCAGCTCGTCATGCGCCGAAAGCCGCAGATCATCTTTCACCTGGCAGCGCAGGCGTCGGTCAAGATCTCTGTCGATCAGCCGCTGTTCGATGCGGACGTGAACGTGCTTGGTTCACTCCAGGTACTCGAGGCTGCACGCGCCGCCCGCGTACGCAAGGTGGTCTATGCGGCGAGTGGCGGCACGCTCTACGGGGAGCCGGACGGGGCGGACCTACCTGTGGCCGAGCATCATCCGCACGGTCCGCTCTCTCCCTACGGCGTGTCGAAGAAGGCCGCGATCGACTACATGGTGACCTATCGGGTTCTCCATGGTCTCGAGTTCACAGCGCTCGCGCTCGCCAACGTCTACGGGCCTCGTCAGGATCCCCACGGCGAGGCCGGCGTCGTAGCGATCTTCGCCGAGCATCTGGCGAAAGGCGAGACCTGCACGATTTTCGGAGACGGAGAGCACACGCGCGACTACGTCTACGTAGACGACGTTGTGGACGCGTTCGCCCGGGCGGCAAAGCGTGGAGGCGGCCTAGTTCTCAACATCGGGACGGGAGTCGAGACCAGCACGAACCGTCTCTACAGCCTCATGGCCGCGGCAGCGGGGACAAAGGCGCAGGCCAAGCACGGTCCCGAGCGGACCGGTGATGTGCGCAGGAGCGCGCTAGATCCGGATAGGGCTTCCATACACCTCGGGTGGAAGCCGTGGACGAAGCTGTCCGAAGGTGTCGAAGGAGTGCTTGCGTCCACTCGGGCGCAACTCGGCGGAGCCTCGTGATCGCCGTCCTCTGCGGCGGCGTTGGTGCCGCGAGGATGCTGGCCGGCCTCGTACAGGTAGTCGACGGATCAGAGATCACGGCAATCGTCAACACCGGCGACGACACCGTGATGCACGGCCTGACGATCTGCCCGGATCTTGACACCATCACCTATACCCTCGCGGGCTCGGTCAATCCGGAGACCGGGTGGGGACTCGAGGGCGAGAGCTGGCAGGCGATGGGAGCGCTCGAGCGTCTCGGGGGGTCCGAGCGGACGTGGTTCCGCCTCGGAGACCGCGATCTCGGAACGCACCTCTACCGGACCGGCCGTCTCGCCGAGGGGGCGTCGCTGTCCGAGGTGACGGCTGAGATTGCGGGCGCGTTCGGCCTCGGCCTCGCACTTGTGCCGGTGAGCGACGACCCGATCCGCACCGTGCTCACCTTGCCGGGCGGCGTTGACCTGGCCTTCCAGGAGTACTTCGTCAAGTTGCGGCACGACGTCGTAGTCGAGAGCGTCCGGTACGAGGGCACTGCAGCGGCACGTCCCTCACCACATGTGATCGAGACTCTCGAGAGCGCCGATCTCGTCGTCATCGCGCCCTCGAACCCCATCGTGTCGATAGGCCCGATCCTCGCCGTTCCAGGCGTGAAGGAGGTGCTCGAGCGGCGGCGTCGCGACGTTGTCGCTGTCTCGCCGATCATCGGTGGCGCGGCTTTGAAGGGCCCGGCCGACAGGCTCCTGGTCGAGCTCGGGGGGGAGGCCTCAGCCGATGGCGTCGCGAGGCACCTCGCGCGATGGATCGGGACGCTCGTCATCGACGAGGTGGACTCCGGCCTCGCCCGTCTGGTCGCCGCGGCGGGCGTCCGGGCCGTGGTGGCCGGGACGGTCATGTCAACCCCGGATCGGGCGCGGGATCTCGCGCGAGTTGTCCTCGGCTCGGCCGCCCAGCCGCTCAAGAGCTCCTCACAGCCCGGACCCGGTTAGCACCGGCGCCCGGGCGAGACAAGACTCAGCCGATGGCTTCGATGAAGGCGGTCCTTTCCGTGTACCCGGTGCTCGGGTTGCCGGAGATCGATCGCGGGGCCGACCTTGCGCGGATGATCTCCGACGCGGCCGAACTGGCAGACGGCGACGTCGTGGTCGTGACCCAGAAGATCGTCTCGAAGGCAGAGGGTCAGATGGTGGAGGTAGACGCGAGCGATCCCGAGGCGAAGCGGCTTCTGGCGGAGTCGGAGGCCGTGAGAGTCCTACGGCGACGAGGTGATCTGGTGGTCACCGAGACCAGACATGGATACGTGTGCGCCAATTCCGGTATCGATCTGTCGAACGTCGAGGAGGGTTGGGCCGCCCTCCTCCCCGAGGATCCCGACCGCTCGGCTCGCCGGATCCGCGACGGTATCCGGGCGCGATCGGGCCGAACCGTGGGGGTGATCATCTCGGACACCTTCGGGCGAGCCTGGCGCCGCGGCGTGGTCGACGTCGCGATCGGGTGTGCCGGCGTCCGCGGGATCGTCGATCTCCGCGGCACGCGTGACGGCATGGGACGCGAGCTCGTGGCCACGGAGATGTGCATTGTCGACGAGATAGCCGCCGCGGCGGAGCTCGTGATGGGCAAAGCTTCTGCCGTGCCGGTCGCTGTGGTGCGCGGGGTGGACCCGAGCGTTCTCGGCGAGGGCTCGGTGACGCGCGAGGTCGTGCGTCCCTACGGCGAGGACCTCTTCCGGTGAGCATGGCTGCCCCTTCACAAGAGGGGCCAGGCGCTCCGCAGACCGGGCGGATGTCGGCGCCAGTGCCGGCGAGACGGGCCAAGTTCAAGAGGTCCACGGCCTCGGCCGCACTTCGCGTAGCCATAGACGTGCTTCCCCTCGTCGGTCAGCCGAGCGGGGTCGGGGCGGCGACCCGCGGGTTGGTCGAAGCACTCATGGACCGACCCGACATCGAGCTGAGCGCTTACGCCGTGGCACGCAAGGCGTTCGTCGCTCGGCGGGAGATCGACCGGCGTGTGCGATTTCGCGGCAGGCCCATCCCGACTCGCGTGGCACTGGCAGCGTGGCAGCTCGGGTCGTTTCTCAGCGGCGAGAGCATGGTGGGCCCGGCGGATGTCATCCACGGGACGAACTTCGCCGTGCCACCGTCGCGGCGTGCCGCCACGGTGGTCACCGTCAACGACCTCACCGCAGTCAGGTTCCCGCAGCTCTGCACCCCGTTGGCGCTCCGCTATCCGGCACTCGTCCGTCGCGCTGTCGAACGGGGGGCGCTCGTTCACGTTCCGGCGGAGTTCGTCCGCGACGAAGTCTCCGAGCTGCTCTCAGTGCCGGTGGAGCGGATTCACGTCATCAGCTGGGGAATCCCTCATGTTGCCGAGCCGACCACGACGCCTCCCGTCGAGCCGCCATACATCCTCGCGATCGGCACGGTGGAGCCGCGCAAGGACTACCCGGGTCTGGTAGAGGCCTTCCAGGAGATGAGCCAGCACGACGCCGACCTCCGGCTCGTCATCGCCGGCGCGGACGGCTGGGGCGCCGAGTCCCTCACCGATGCCATAGCCGCCAGGCGCCTCGAGGACCGGGTCGTCCGCCTCGGGTACGTAAACGAAGAGGAACGCAACGCCCTCCTGTGGAACGCCTCCGCCCTCGCGTACCCGTCGCTCTACGAGGGCTTCGGCTTCCCTCCGCTCGAGGCCATGGTGGCAGGCGTGCCCGTGGTGGCAACGAGAGCTGGCAGTGTCCCAGAAGTCGTCGGCGACGCAGCGCTGCTCGTCGAGGCAGGCGATCCGGGAGAGCTTGCCAAAGCGCTCGAATCGGTTCTCAACGATTCCGGCACCCGCGCGCGCCTGATCGCAGCCGGCCGAGAGCGCGCCGCAGCGTTCAGCTGGGACCGCACGGCATCGGAGATGGTCGCCCTTTACCAGCTCGCTGCCGATCGACGAGTCCCGTGAGCAGCCCGCCGGTCGAGGTTGAGATCGTGGTCGACCAGCTCCGCAGGCCCGTGCCAGGTGGCATAGGCACCTACTGCCACGGCTTGCTCTCCGGCCTGGCTCGCCTCGAGATGGCCGAGCGCCCGAAGGTCACTCTCCGTGCGAGCAGGGCCCCGAGCAAGGCGAACGGCGTCGACCCACTGCGCCAGCTCGGGTGGCCGATCCGAGTCTCGATGTTGCCCGGCCCAGCTCTGACCCGCCTTTGGGACAGAGGCGTGCCGCTCGGGTGGATCCGTCCGGGCCGCTCGGCCGTCCTCCACGCCACCTCGCTCGCGGCGCCACCGGTCCGGGGCGAGGCGCTCGTCGTCATGGTGCACGACCTCGCGTGGCGGCGCTTCCCTGACGCCTACCCCGTCCGGGGGAGACGGTGGCACGAGGCGGCGCTCAAGCGCGTCGCCGGCAGAGCGAGGGCCTTCGTGGTCCCATCCGCCCTGACGGCCTCCGACCTTCTCGGCGCAGGCCTCGAGATACGCGACGACCAGGTTCGAGTGATCCCCGAGGGCGTCGACCATCTCGATCCACCAGACGAGCAGGCAGCGATGGCGGTGCTTGGTCGCCTGGGCGTGGACTGCCGCGAGGGCTACCTGCTCACGGTGAGCACACTGGAGCCGCGCAAGAACCTGGGGAGACTCATCGAGGCTTACTCGAATATCCGTGCGAGCCTCCCCGAGCCATGGCCACTCGTGATAGTCGGCCCGGGCGGATGGGGGAACGAACCCGCGCTCGCGACGAGGCCAGCAGGTGTGGTGCTCGCGGGACGCGTGGACGGTGGGAGCCTCAGTTCCCTCTTCGCGCGTGCCAGGGCGGTGGCGTACGTGCCGCTGTTCGAGGGTTTCGGGCTCCCGGCGGGCGAGGCGATGGCGAGCGGCGTCCCAGTGGTCGCGACGGCCGGCTTGCCCAGCGCCGCCGGCGCTTCGATCGAGGTCGATCCGCTCGATGTCGACGCGATCGCAGACGGCCTCCTTCGCGCTTGCGCCGAGGGGAGCGAGAGAGACTCGCTCGTGGCGGCGGGCTTGCGCAGGGCGAGCGAGCTCACGTGGCGGGAGAGCGCAGCGCGCCACGTGAAGGTCTGGCGTGAGGTGACAGCGTGACGGTCACGACGATGGGCGTGGCGCTCGACGTGAGCGCCGTACCGGCCGAGCCGGCCGGCGCCGGACGCTACATAGTCGAGTTGACCAAGGCACTCGGGCGTCGCGCCGACGTGCGGCTCACGTTGATCAGCCGCCGGGACGACGCCAGCCGATGGCAAGACCTGGCCGATCGTGCTCGCGTGGTCCCGCTCGTGCCGAACTCGCGGCCGGCCCGCCTCGCCTACGAACGGTTCATCCTCGGAGCGAGGGTCGACGGCCTTGGCGGAGAGCCGATCGAGGTGTACCACGGCCCTCACTACACGATGCCCGCCGGCCTCAGTGTGGGCAGGGTCGTGACGGTGCACGATCTGACGTTTCTAGAGCATCCTGAGTGGCACGAACGATCGAAGGTGCCGTTCTTCCAGGCGGCGATCCGGCGTGCGGCACGCGGCGCCGACGTCGTGGTGTGCGTGAGTCACACGACTGCCGATCGTCTGAACGAGCTCATCGATGTACGGGCAGAGGTGTTCGTCGCCGAGCACGGTGTCGACGACGACCGTTTCCGCCCGGGGAACATCGATGTTCAGGCTCTGCCGGAGGGTCTCGCCGGTGCTGATCTGATAGTGCACGTCGGGACGCTCGAGCCCCGCAAGGGAGTCCTCGATCTCGTCCGGGCCTTCGACGCTCTCGCCGTGGCCCGTCCGGCACTTCAGCTCGTCCTGGCAGGGCACCTGGGCTGGGGTGCGCGGGACGTGACCGCAGCTGTGAGCTCGGCCTCCAACGCAGAGCGGATTCACGTGCTCGGGTATGTGCCCGACGACACCGTTGTCGCGTTGATGCGTTCCGCGAGGGTCGTTGCCTACCCGAGCCACGAGGAGGGCTTCGGGCTTCCGGCCCTTGAGGCGATGGCAGTTGGCGCCCCTCTGGTGACATCAGCGGGCACGGCGATGGCGGAGTTCGCCCACGGAGCATCGTGGCTCGCCGCCGCTGGGGACGCATCCGGGCTCGAACGAGCGATCGCCGAGGTGCTCGACGCCTCGCCCGCCGACGTGGCGGCGCGCCGCAACCTCGGGATCGAGCGTGCCATGTCGTTCACCTGGGAGAGAACCGCAGCCGTTCACGTCGAGGCTTACAGGCACGCGGCTGCCAAGGCGGCCGAGCGCAACGCCGGTCTCGAGGCCAATCAGGACGACCAGTAGGGTGAGCCGATGCTTGCCTACGTGACGGGAGGCGCCGGATTCGTGGGTAGGTGGCTCACCGAGCATCTCACCGAGTCGGGCGATTCGGTGGTGACCGTCGACGCCGAGGTCGACGTCACGAGCCCAAGTGCTGTTCGGGACTCGCTCACCTCGGTCCAGCCGGATGTCGTGTATCACCTCGCGGGGCTCGCTCACGTGGGTCGCTCGTGGGCAGATCCCGGCCCCACGTTCACGGTCAACGCACTCGGGACTCTCAACGTGCTAGAGGGCTCTGCCGCTTGCGACCGGCCTCCGCGGGTGATCGTGGTGAGCTCGGCCGAGGTCTACGGGGCGGCAGGGTCGGCTCCGGTGACCGAGGTGGCCCCGCTCAGGCCAGTGAGCCCGTATGCCGCGAGCAAGGTGTCGGCAGAGTTCCTCGGGCTCCAGGCCTACCTGGGGCGGGGCCTGCCGACTATACGGGTTCGTCCCTTCAACCACGTCGGGCCCGGGCAGGCACCGGACTTCGTCGTATCTGCACTTGCCCGGCGAATCGTCGCGGCTGAGCGTGCAGGCGGCGGCAAGGTGCCGGTCGGCAACCTCGGTGCGAGGCGGGACTTCACCGACGTGCGCGACGTGGTCCGCGCTTACCGGCTCCTCGCCGAGCGGGGAGAGCCTGGCGAGGTCTACAACGTCGCGTCTGGCCGGTCAGTCGGTGTACAGGAGGTCGCCGATCGACTTGTCGCACTTGCGGGCTGCCCGGTCACGCTGTGGCCCGATCCCGAGCTCGTCCGTCCTGTCGACGTCCCGGTCTTCGTCGGGGACGCGCAGAAGCTCACAGATACGACGGGCTGGTTGCCCAGGATCGCCCTCGACGACACGTTGGGGGACGTACTCGAGTACTGGCGCTCGCCTTCGCGCTGACAGCGTCACGCGACAAGGCCCGCCTCCTCCGAGGGGGAGTGGAGGAGGCGGGCCTTGTCGCGCTCAGCTCGACAGTCAGGCTGCGAGCTGCTCGGCGATGAAGCCGCGAAGCTGGTCGCGGGTCTCCCGCGCCTGCTTGACGACGGCCTGAGCTTGTGCCGGAAGCTTCTCGGCAACCGGCTCGAACGTGGCGTCGGCCCGCTCGATCAGCTGTCCAAGCGTCTTGTCGAACTCGGCCCATGCCTTTGCGACCTGGGCGCGAACCTCGGTCATCTGGGCCAGGACGTCGGACACTGGGCCCTCGGCGGTCAGGCGCTGCTTCTCGATCTGCTCGAGCAGCTCACGGCGGGCCACCTGGGCCTTGTTGAAGCCGACCACCCCGAGGCCGATGGCCACGTAGGCGGCGTCCTGTGCGACGCGGGAGAGGTCCTGTGCGGTGCGGGTGAAATCCTTGCGAACGTCGGCCATTGCTGACTCCTTCTCGAAATGCTCTTCGAATACTTGTGCTGCCTAGTGTAGCGCGGGGTGCTAACACTTGCAAGCACTTTGGGGGCACTAGCCTGTCTGGCCTGATGCCGGAGGAGTTGGCACCACCGGTCGTCGCCGTCGTCGTCACCTTGGATCCAGGGGAGTGGTTCGAGGCATGCCTCGAGTCGTTGTACGCCCAGGACTATCCGAACCTGGCCGTCCTCGTAGTCGATGACGCGAGCGAGACCGACGTGAACTTGCGGGTCGCGGCCGTTGAGCCGGCGACCATCGTTCGTCGACGGACGACGCAGGGTGGATACGCAGCCGGTGCCAACGAGGCGCTCACGGGCGTGGCAGGGGCGACATTCTTCCTCTTCTGCCACGACGACGTGGAGCTCGACCCGAGCGCGGTGAGGCGGCTGGTCGAGGAGTCGTTCCGCTCGAATGCGGCAGTCGTAGGGCCGAAGTTCGTCAATGCCGACGATCCGTCGCGGCTCCAGAACGTCGGCCTCGGGATGCATCGCCTCGGCACGCCACAATCCCGCGTGCACGCGGGCGAGCTCGATCAGTCCCAGCACGACGAGGCGAGAGACGTCTTCGCGACCCCCGGTGGCTGCACCCTCGTCAGGGCCGACCTGTTCGCAGCGCTCGACGGCTTCGACCCGGCGATGTCGCTGTTCGGAGAAGACGTCGACTTCTGCTGGCGGGCTCAGATAGCCGGCGCCCGCGTGACGGTCGCCCCTCAAGCTCGCGTCGCGCACCGCCAGATAACGGCTGCCGGCGGGCGGGACGCCGGAGACATCGATCTCCTCCAGCGGCGCCACGAGCTGCGAGCGGCGCTCAAGAACTACCGGCACGTGCGCCGATGGGTCGTGATCTTCGAACTCGTCGTGCTCGGCATCGCCGAGATGGTCGTGGGCGTGCTGACCGGAGAACGCGAGCGTGCGCGCCGGGTGGTCCGGGCGTGGCGGTGGAATTTCGCCGAACGCCAGAGCTTGCGACTGGCGCGGCACCGTCTGCGGGAGGTGCGACAGGTCTCCGACCGGGCGCTCGTGGGACGGATGGCGGGACGGGGGAGGGTGCGGCGCTTCTTCAGGCCGGAAGTTCCCGGGGAGGCGCCCGAGCGCCTGCGCTCAGCGGTAGCCGACCTCGAGCACACGCTCGAGGTCGATCGACTCGGCTCATGGTGGGCCGGTGTGCAGCGGGGCGAAGTGCCGGCCGCTCAGCTCTCGTTCGCAGGGTTGCTCGTCCTCGTCGGTTTGATCGGATTGCGTGACTTGCTCTTTGCTCCGTTGCCAGTCGTGGGGGAGCTCATTCGCATGCCCGGCGGCTGGGCCATGCTTGGTACCTTCCTGCACGGTCTGCCGGTCGGTGCGACCGTGCGGCCAGCTCCTACCGCCTACGGACTCGTCGGGCTCCTCGGCCTGGTACTCGGCGACAGTTCGGCCCTGGCGTTGAAATTGATCGACATCGGCGCCCTCGTAGTGGGGGCTGTTGGAGTGTCGAGGTTGTGCCGGCCGTTCCTCTCCAGTCGCGCCCGCCTGGTCGCTGCAACTGTCTTTCTCGGCCTCCCTCTTGCCTGGAACGCCCTCGGGACCGGGAACGTGCAAGCCGCCGTGACGCTCGGCGCCCTCCCGTATGTCTTCTCCCGGCTCGGGCGGGCTACCGGGCTCGCTCCATTCGGCGGAGGGCCGACCCGCTCGATCTCCGGCGAGATCGTCCCGTTCGGTCTCCTGCTCGCCGTGCTGGGCGCGCTCGCCCCTGCGGGCCTGGTGGCGGTCGGGGTCGTTGTGGTGGCAGTCGTTGTGACGTGTCTCCTCGGAGGCGAAGGCAAGGCCGCCCTGCGGTCGTTGGGTGTAGCAGCCGGGGCGCTCTTCGTGGCGGCCTTGTGCTGCCTTCCCTGGTCGCTCACCTGGTTTGGGTCCGGCGCCCGCTGGAGCGCGTTCTCGGGGGTCGTGCCGGGTGCCTCGCTCGGCCCGGCTTCCCTGCTGAGAGGCCACACCGGCCCGGTCGGCGCGTGGTGGGGAGCCTGGGGCCTCGTGGTCGCGGCCGGTTACGTGCTGGCCGTGTCGCGGCGAGAGCGCCTCCGATGGGCGACGACATGGTGGCTTTCAGCCGTGGGTGCCGTCGCTCTCGCGTGGGCCGGATCGCGGGGCTGGCTCGGTGCCGGCGGCGGAGACACTGCGGTACTCGTTGCCCCGGCTGGCGTCGCGATAGCGACTGCCTGCGGGCTGGGCGTCGTCGCGTTCGAACGCGACGTCGTGACGAGCGAGGTGCTCGGGTGGCGACAAGGGGGTGCGTTTCTCGCTGGATTGTGCCTCGTCGGAGGCTTGGTGCCGGCACTTGGAGCTGCGATCGGCGGACGTGCAGGCTTGCCGTCCGAGGGCATCGATCAGGTGACCCCTTCCGGGAGAGGCAGCTATAGGGTTCTCTGGCTCGGCGACCCCCGGGTGCTGCCCGCTGCAGGTTGGCAACTGTCACCGGGATTGTCCTGGTATACGAGTACCAGCGGCCTTCCCACCGGTGACCAGGACTGGCCAGCGGCCGACCCCGGGGCCCTCGGCCAGGTGGGCGCGGCGCTCGAGTCGGCCATCAAGGGCCGGACCGCAGACGTCGGAGTGCTCCTTGCGCGCCTCGGCGTTCGGTTTGTCGTCGTTCCGGTAGCAGACGCACCGGTGCTGCCGGGCACACAGGTCCCTCCCGTGGTGGCCTCACCCCCACAAGGTTTGCTGTCGGTGCTCGACATCCAGGGCGACCTCGTCGAGCAGCCGGTGGAGTCGGGTGCGCACGTCTTCGTCAACGCTGCCTGGGTCCCGGCCGACGGCACGGGATCAGCGCTGGTGGCGGTCCGATCAAGAAGCGGGAATGTCGCCTCGGCTTCGCCGTGGGAGGACCTCGGGGTCGCCGCCGGGCTCCTCGCCTGGTTGGCCGCCATTGCCGAAGGCGTGCGCCGCCGCCAGCGCTTGGACCGCCAGATCAGCGACGCGCCCGAAGCTCCCGACCAAGCGGTAGTGGCTCAATGAGCGACCTCGAGCCCGGCACCACGCCGCCAGAGCCCGCCGAGGCGGCAATGGCGCCGGAGCCCGTAGAGCCGCCAGAGCCCGCCGAGGCGGCAATGACGCGGGAGCCCGTAGAGCCGCCAGAGCTCGCGAAGCCCCCGAGGCCCGCAAGGGGCCGGCCGCAAGCCAGGTTGCGTGGGACGGGCTCCGAGGGCCGCCGCCGGGCGCTCCTCGTCGGGGTCGTGGGCGTGGCGCTCGTCGCCGTGCTCGGCGCAGGCATCGCTTATCCGGGCCACGGCGTCCCCGC
>JBKQLZ010000072.1:0-34469 GCA_052146895.1 Acidimicrobiales bacterium | reverse complement strand
GCAGGCGAGCTCGTCGTGCTCGGGCAAGGCTCCACCGGAGCAGCGAATGACCTTGCCACGGCGACGGATCTTGCCATCAAGATGGTGCGCGAGTTCGGGCTGTCCGAAGCTCTCGGACCGGTCGGCTACCCCTCCGGTGGCTCGGTCTTCCTCGGCGGGGGTGGCAGCGCCTACACGAGCCGTCCCTTTGCCGAGCAGACCCAGGCCGCAGTCGACGACGAGGTCTCGCGCCTGCTGCGCGAGGCCGAGCGACGAGCCGTCGAGTTGCTGACCGAGCATCGCGACGTGCTCGATCGCCTCGTCGACCTGCTCCTCGCCACCGAGACCGTCGACGGTTCGCAGGTGTACGCGCTTGCTGGCCGCGCCGTGCCAGAGCGGGGCGAAGGCATGACGATGGCGCCTGACCGAGCATCGCCTGCGGCGCCACCCGTTCCGCCGCCGGCGCCTGGACCCACGTCTGCATCGGCGTCCGCTTCTGCGTCCGGGTCGTCCTTCCCCACGACTTCGGGACCGCCTCCGGCGGAGAGCGATGCCACAAATCGGCCGGCGGGCTAACTACGGTGGGCCTCCGTGCCCAGGACCACCAAACCTCAGCGCGCATCGGCCAATACTCCGCAGCGACGGAGAATCTTCGTCGTCGGCTCAGTCGTGGCGGTCCTCGTCCTCGTCGCGGCAGGGATAGTCCTCCTCGTCGGGAGCGCCGGAAAGAAGAAGTCCTCGTCGCAGCCTCCGAGCCATCACGCAAGCACGGCACGGTGCCCGCTGACAGACCTCCCCGCGCCGGGAGGACACGTGCCGGATCGCCCAGTCGTGGCGGTGAAGCTCGGCAACGAACCTGAGGGCGCCCGCCCGCAAAGCGGCCTGAACGAGGCCGACATCGTCTACGACACTCCTGCCGAGGGCTACATCATGCGTTACATGGCCGTCTACCAGTGCGGGACCGCGACGAGCATCGGCCCCACGCGGTCAGTCCGCTGGGTCGACTGGCACATATTGCAGGCCTTCGGTCAGCCCATCCTCGCGTTTGCCGGCGGGATCGGGCCTGACGTCACGACGGTCGACGAGCTCGGGTGGCTGAGACCGGCTGACCTGCTCGTAGGAGCACAGGGGGCCGCGTGGCGGATCTCGTCTCGAGTCCCGCCGGACAACCTTTACACGAGCACCAAGGACCTCCTGGCGCTGTACCCGTCGGACCACGCCGCGCCGCCCGCGGTCTTCAGATACGGTGCCAAGCTGCCCGCCTCGGCCACGCCGGCTTCCTCGCTCTCGCTGGACTTCTCGGCGGGGACGGACGTGTTGTGGAAGTGGGACTCCGCTACGAACAGCTGGCTCCACACCTACTCCGGTGTGGCCGATGTCGACGCGCTCACCGGCGAGCAGGTCACCACGACGAACATCGTCGTCCAGATCGTTCACTTCTCGTACGGTCCCTACGCTGAGAGCCCGGGCTCGACCGGGGACGTGGAGAGCCAGACCGTCGGGACAGGCAGCGGATATGTGCTCCGCAACGGGAAGTCAATCGCCGTCACCTGGGACCGGCCCTCCCTCGACGCCCCCACCACATTCACCGACGCGGCAGGCGCCTCGGTCACGCTCGCGCCCGGCCGGACCTGGGTCGAGCTCGTCCTCGACACCACGGCGGCGACGCCCGGCGACCTCAAGATCTCGCCCTGACCAGGGTCACTCGAACAAACCAACCCATATGGCTGAGAGCCCGAAGTGAGCGAGACACCGACTCCCGGGCGAGACGGACCCGTGGCGCTCACCACTATCGCGCGGGAGTGGACTCGAATCGGCGTGATCGGCTTCGGCGGTCCGCCTGCCCACATCAAGCTGCTGCGAAAGCTGTGCGTAGAAGATCGACAGTGGCTTTCCCCCGACGAGTTCGAGGACGGCATCGCGGCCGTCAACATCCTGCCGGGACCCGCGTCCACGCAGCTCGCGATCTTCTGCGCATGGAGGCTGCGCGGAGCCGTTGGCGCCTTGCTCGGAGCGACCTGCTTCATCTGGCCAGGGTTAGTGCTGATCCTCGGGCTGTCGGCGCTCTTCCTCGGCTCGCACCCTCCGCTCGGGATCGCTGGTGCCGCCGCTGGCGCCGGTGCGGCGGTCCCTGCAGTGGCGCTAAACGCCGCCGCCAGCCTCGCACCCTCGAGCTGGCGGCGGACCTCGCGCGCGGAGACGCCCGGTGGCGTGAGGGCGACCCGCGCACGCTGGGTTGGGTACGCCGCGGCAGGCGCCGCCGCCGCGGCGACGCCGGAGACGGGGCCGTTTCTCGTGATCGTCCTCATCGGTTGCGGGGTCATCGAGGTCGCCCTCTACCTACGAAATGCCAAGGGCGCGTCCGCGCCGCAGGTGCCGATGCTCGTCCCGTGGCTCGCAGTCGCTCTCGGCGCAGGGGGGTTCGGCGCTCTGATCTGGGTGGCGTTCAAGGTCGGAGCGCTCGCGTTCGGAGGCGGCTTCGTGATCATCCCCCTCATGCAGCACGACGCAGTCTCTACCTATCACTGGCTGTCGAAGGCTCAATTCCTGAACGCAGTCGCTCTCGGGCAGGTGACTCCAGGCCCGGTCGTTCTCACGGTTGCCGCCGTTGGCTACGCGGCGAAGGGCCTCGCTGGAGGGCTCGTGGCGACGGTCGTCGCGTTCGCCCCTTCGTGCTTCTTCGTCATCGGCGGGGCACGCCACTTCGACCGGCTGCGGTCGAACGCGGGAGCGTCGGAGTTCCTCGCGGGTGCCGGTGCAGCCGCGATCGGGGCGATCGCGGGCGCCTCGGTCCAGCTCGCGCTGGGCCTTGCTCACCTTTGGCAGTTCGGCCTCCTCGCCGTCGCGGCGGTCTGGCTCTTGGCGCTGCGTAAGGGGGTTGTCGTCGCTCTGGTCGCGGCCGGGCTGATCGGACTCGCTGCTGCGCTTGCAGGCGCGCCTCTGTAAGCGGCGTGCGGCGCCGCCCAACCCTCAGGAGGCAGTCAGTGCCTCCGCCACCGCACCGCTCAGGCGGCGGAGGGCGAGCTCAGCGCCACGGTGCATGTCGAGGCGTTCGGCGGACCCAGCCAGAGCGCGTGCGACGCGGTAGCGACCGTTCATTGCCAGGCGGCAATGCCCGTCGCCAGTGCCAACCAGCTCGATGTCGCCATCCAGCTCTGGTAGCCGTGAATCTGGCGAGCAAGGCTCCCAACTGACCGGGACGATCACAGTCGCCCCACTCGGCCGGGGTTCGTCAACTGTCAGCTGCAGTCCCTGTTGCGTTGCTGTCACCTGCAGGCGGTGGAACCACTCCCCGCGGGAGTCGAGCAGAAGACGCGCCGCCTCGTCGAAGGGACGGTCGACGTGGACGAAGTCGCCCACGAAGACGGCACGGTCTTGCCGCGGTGTCGATGCGCCGGGCCCCGAGGTCGGTTCCTCGTACGGCGCTGCCACGCTCACTCGATCACCTCGTGTGTCTTCGGCCGGATGATGAGCACAGGGCAGTGCGCGTGGTGCACGCACGCCTGACCCACCGACCCGAGTGCGAGACTCGAGAAGCCACCATGTCCTCGGCTTCCGACAACCAGCAGATCAGCACCTTGGCTGGCCCTGACCAGCACACTCGCCGCCGATCCTTGCTCGACTGTCCCGACGACCTCGACTCCCGGCTCGTCGCCCAGCACCTCTTTCACCGCATCGCGCAAGACGATCTCGGCCGTATCCCTGGCAGCCGAGATCAGCTCGTCGAACCCGATTCCGTAAGGAGACACGGGATATACGACATGC
The DNA here is from genome assembly GCA_052146895.1 of Acidimicrobiales bacterium. Lineage (GTDB taxonomy): Bacteria > Actinomycetota > Acidimicrobiia > Acidimicrobiales > Bog-793 > Palsa-601. The sequence goes on along the minus strand of JBKQLZ010000072.1, from coordinate 30,725 downwards.
CAGGCAACAACCACGTCCAGGCGCAGCCCGCGCCACCTGGCGATCTCCGCCGCAATGCCCAAGGCTTCGAGGCTTCTCGGTGACCCGTCGACGCCGACCACGACGCGACCCGTCGCCTGCTTCAGATGATCGTTCAGGTCGGGTGCTTGCTCGTTCGTGCTCATGACCACCACCTCCTACCCGAGATGATGACCCCGATGGCGTTAGGTGTTCAGAGTCGAAAGGCCCGATCTAGAGGGGAATTCGCCAGGTCAATGTAGTGCCTTCACCTGGTTCGGAGTGAACGTCGAGGACGCCGCCGAGCTGCTCGGCCCGCGTCGCAATGTTGCGCAGCCCGTTCCCGCCCGGCGATGCCGAGCGCCGGATGCCGATGCCATCGTCGCTGATGCTGACGCGCAGCTCCGCCCCGGCCGCCGTTATGAGGACGTCAGCTCGCGTCGCCCGCGCGTGGCGGGCGACGTTCGACAACGCTTCTCGAACCACCGCCGTGGCGATCTCCGCCACGCCAGGCTCGATCGACGATTCGACCGGGCCTTCGAACTGGATGCGCGGCAAGAAGCCGAGCGCGTCACGCGCCTCGGTCACCGCCCTCGTGATCTCGGCGCGCATGCCCGTATCGCTGCGAAGCTGGAGGGCGAAGATCGTGCTGCGAATGTCCGCAATCGTGAGGTCGAGCTCGTCGACGGCGGCTTCAATGCGCTCGGCCGCCGTCGGCGGGTCGACGATCCGTGCGAGACCCTGGAGGCTGAGTCCGACCGCGAACAGCCGTTGGATCACCGTGTCGTGCAGGTCCCGCGCTATCCGCTCCCGGTCGGCGAAGAGCGCAAGCTCGCCGAGGCGCTCGTGCAGGCGGGCGTTGTCGATCGCCACACCGGCCGCAGCTGCGAGCGACGAGAGCAGCTCCTCGTCGCGCTCGCTGAACTCGGGCGCGGAGCGCTTCTCGGTCATGTACAGGTTGCCGAACACGAGGCCCCGGACCCGGATCGGGACGCCGAGGAACGACCGCATCGGAGGGTGATGTTCGGGGAAACCGAACGAGCTCTCGTGGGCTCCAAGATCCGCCAGCCTGATAGGTCGCGGATCTGTGATCAAGAGCCCGAGGACGCCTTTGCCGCCGGGACGGGCCCCGATCAGTGCTTCGTCGACATTTGACAGGCCGTAGGTGACGAACTGTGCGAGCGCCTGACCGCCTGGGTCGAGGACACCGAGCGCGCCGTACTTTGCGTCAGTGAGACCGCAAGCTGCGGCGACGATCCTCCTCAGTACCCCCTCGAGGTCGAGGTCAGACGCGATCGACAAGATCGCGTCGAGCAGGCCGGCGTCATCCGAAAGAGAGATCTCCACGTCAGCCACGCGATTTACCTTATCCCCTCCCGTCCGGAACGCCACATGGCACCCCAGCCGCCTCGATCGGCCCTGGTGAGGTCCGACGACGGCCCTCGGAACCAAGGGCCTTGCCGGCAGCTTGTTCGCGTGTGACGCTCCTTCTTTGCAGCGGCACTAAGCGTGACCTGGATCAGTACCACAGTGGATGGGCCATTCGGCCCTAGTGTGGGGCCTGGGTGCTAGGAATGCTGAAGCAAGGAGGTGGATCCGTGATCCCGCACATCTATGCAGCGCTCGTGAACCTCAACCACCCCGGTACCTACGTTCACTGGCACTGGATCCAGATATCGGTGGCGAACCTGGTCGTGATCGGGTTGATGGTGGTCGTATTCGCACTCGCTCTCGTGTTGCCGTTCCCGCACGGCGCGAAGGCACCGACCGCGAGCGCATCCCCCCCACTCCATTCCCGGAGCGAGACCCCGCCAGAGGAAGCTGGTGGAGAGTGACCATCACCAGCGACCCAATCGAGGCGCCGGCCGACAAGCCCACCTGGACCGGACGCTTCCGGGTGCGAGCGGTAGACGCGCTGCCTCCCGACAAGCTGCTCCCTGACCGCCAACCTGCCTACGTGGCCTCGTGGATCTACATCTTCGGTGCGCTCACCCTGGCGGCGTTCGCGGTCGTGTGCCTCTCCGGCGCCGTCATCGCGATCGAGGGCCCGACCTGGTGGCATATCTCGAGCGTCGGGCTGTTCGTGAACTCCCTCCACCTGTGGAGCACGGAGCTCTTCTTCTTCTTCATGGTCGTCCACTTGTGGGGAAAGTTCTTCATGGCCGCCTGGCGCGGACGGCGGCGGGCCACGTGGATCACAGGCGTCCTCGCTTTCGTGATCTCGATCGCCACGGCCTTCACCGGCTACCTGTCGCAGCAGAACTTCGACTCGGAGTGGATCAGCACGCAGGCGAAGGATGGGATCAACGCCACGGGAGCTGGGGCGTTCTGGAACGTCATCAACTTCGGACAGATGCTGATGTGGCACATCTTGTTGCTGCCGCTCATCGTCGTGATCGTGATCGGCGCCCATGTGCTGCTCGTGCGAAAGCGCGGCGTCGTGCCGCCGTTCGCTGAGCCCGGCACCGCCGCGCGCGAGAGCTCCTTCGAGGAGGCATCATGAGCCCGAAGCGATTCAAGCCCGATCGCGACGTCGCGGAGTGGCGTGGCCCGACTGTCCGCTACGACCTGCTGAAGGAGGTGACGATCTGCTTCGTCGTGGTCCTCCTGCTCACGGTTTGCCTGGCGGGAGTCTTCTCCTCCCCTGACGATCCGGCGATCACGATCAAGTCGTGGTCCACCGCAATGCCGATCGACTTCCTCACGACAGGGATCAGCGAGCTGGACGGGACGAGCGCTACGGCCACCTACGGCCCGCCTTACAACACCACGTCGGGTGCGAGCCAGAAGCTCGGGCCGATCGGCCTCGAGACCCTGTCGGGAGCCCGCATCCCGATCAACACGGCGAAGGATTTCGTCATCAACCCGTTGTTGACCATTCCGAATGAGACCGTGCTCGATTCCGCCATCACCCGATATGAGTCTGCATCATCCAGCCAGCAATCGAGCTGGGACGCTGCGTACGAGAAGGCAGCGCCGAGCGCGCGCTTCGACAGCTCAGACGGTCGCCTGATCGTGAAACCGCTGGCCTATGGTCCCGTAGGCATCATGATGAGCGACTTGCTCGCCATGGCCCAGAGCGGTGCTCTCGACGGCGCTCTCACGTCGTCTCCGAGGCTCTACGGGACCGACTACACCAAGCCTCTCTTGTTCATCGCCGACGGCCAGTACCTCGCTGACGTCGCCACCGCCCGCAACCTGACGGGCGACCAGTGGGGCATGATGAACGAGACGGGGAACTTCCCCGGGCAGGCCTGGTTGTGGCTGTACACCCTCTGGTACCAGGTGCCGCCGATGAACTCCTCGTCGAGCGGAGACGTCCAGGTATGGGCGATCATGATGCTGCTCACGCTCGTTCTGGCTCTCGTGCCGTTCATTCCAGGATTGCGCTCGATCCCGCGCTGGACGAGGATCTACCGCTTGATCTGGCGACGGCACTACCGTTCTCTTCAGTCCTCCGCTGACTGAACGAGAAGGGCGAGCAATGCTGAAGGTGTTCTTGCTGGACGACCACGAGGTCGTGCGCGCCGGGATCCGGGGCCTCCTCGAGGCCGACGGCAACATCGAGGTCGTCGGGGAGGCCGGCACGGCCGAGGACGCGGTACGACGGGTCCCAGCTCTGCGTCCTGACGTGGCCGTTCTCGACGTCAGATTGCCCGACGGGGACGGTGTCGAGGTCTGCAGGGAGCTCCGCAGCCGCATGCCGGAGCTCCGCTGCCTCATGCTCACGTCATTCGCAGATGACGACGCGCTCTTCGCTGCGATCATGGGCGGCGCCTCGGGGTACATGCTCAAGCAGATCCGGGGCACCGATCTCGTGTCGGCGATCAAGCGAGTTGGGCAGGGCGAGTCTCTCATCGACCCGGCCCTCACGAAGCGAGTACTCGATCGCCTCCGCACTGGGCCCGAACAGGACCAACGCCTCGCCCGACTCTCGGACCAGGAGCGCAAGATCCTCGACCTGCTGGCCGAGGGCTTGACCAACCGGCAGATCGCCGAGCGTCTCTACCTGGCCGAGAAGACGGTCAAGAATTACGTCTCGAACCTCCTCACCAAGCTCGGGATGTCGCGGCGAACCGAGGCCGCGGCCTTCGCCGCACGCATCTCAGAACGCGAAGCGGGCCGGCGGGCCGACCGGGAGGGCTGACGCAGCTAGGAGCTCCCGCTACCGGCTCGCAAGAGCGCGAGGCCCTTCTTGACATCGTCGAGGTGATGGGTGGAATCGTGCAGGGCATGCTCCAACAGCGCCCGCACGTCCATACGGTGGGCACCGATGGTCAAACCGCGGGTCCATCCCGGCGTGCCCGCTTCGTCGGCAAGCTGCGCAAGCCGAATCGCCTCGGAGTCGATGGCACCGGCGACCTCATCGGGGTCTGCGCCGGCATAGCTCACGGCCGCGCCCTCGATCAGCTCGTCGGCTTCGATCTCGGGGAGCACCGGCTCGTCGACGGTGAGTGCCTGTTCCACGCCGAACACATGCAGCGCCGTGACGTCCCGCGTATGGGCGGCGTACTCGATGGCGGACCACACCTCCGGCGCAGGCCGGATGCGCAGCTCGGTCCCGCTCCCGCGAAGGAGGGCGCGCCAGCGAGGACCGAGGGCCCTCACGTCGCCGAGCAGGGCGGCGTCGTCGAGCGTGCCGCCGTCGAATCCGCAAGCAGCGCAAGTCTCGTGACCCATGATCCGGACGCTACTCGGGTGAGCCGGCTGACCCCTCCGTCTCAGACGTCCGGCGCCGGACGGCCGGGAACGCGATGCCCGATCAGCGAGACATCCTCCGCCCCGAGTGCCTCCTCCTCTTCCTGGTCGGCGATCGTCGGCCGGAAGAGCTGCTGCGCGATCAGGGTCGGGATGAGAGCAGACAGGATCACGACTGTTACGAGCTCGGTGTACTGGGTCCGATCGATGAGGCCGTGGGTCAACCCGAAGAGCGCCGCGATCGAGCCGAACGTAAGCCCGGTCGCCATCAGCAGCGTCGTGTAGGTGCGCTCACGCGGCGCGACGCGGAAGGCTGCCGCGGTGGGCCACACCCCGCAGAGCTTCGTGACCATCTTCACGCCGAACAGCAACCCGATGACTCCGGCCCCCGACACGAGCGCGGGCGCCGAGATGAGAGTGCCGGCATGCAGGAAGAAGAAAGGGGTCAGAAGGGCAAAGGCAATGGACCTGATCCGATCGACGAGCGTGCGGTCGTTGATGAAGACGCCGGCGACGATCAGCCCGCAGAGGTAGGCCGGCAGGACCGCCTCGCTCCCCGCGGCCGTCGCGAGACCACCGAGTGCGAACAGCACGACGAGGAGGAACTTCACCTCGGGCTCGCTCACCCGGTGACCGAACTGGTCGATCACGAACCGAGTCGCTCTCGGGAGCACGAACAGGGTCGCGATCGTGACCAACGCGAAGACGAGCAGCAGCCACCCGTAGGTGGCGAAGAAGCCGCCGAGCGCCAGCACCGTGCCGAGGTCAGTGACGAAGCACGCCGCCAGGATCAGCTTGCCGAGGTCGTGTCGGTTGAGCCCCGTCTCGATCATCACGGCGTAGACGACAGCGACCGAGGTCGTGCTGAGAGCGATCCCTCCGATCTCGGCGCTGCGCACGTGCCAGGACAAAGCCCAGTAACAGACGGCGAAGGCCCCTGCGAACGGCAGCGCGAACGAGACGAGCCCGATCGAGAGGCTCGCCTTCCAGTGTCTTCGCAACGAGACGGGATCGATCTCCGCCCCAGCGAGGAACGTAAGGATGATCGACCCCGCCCCGGCGAGAAACGTCGTGAAACCGACAGCGCCGAGGTGCTCCTTCACGCCGGGCAGGTTGCCGAACACAGCGCCGACGAAGATCTCGACGAGTGCCACCGAGACGCCGATCCGGATGCTGATGGCTGAGGCCAACAGCGCCATGCCGAGCCAGATGGCTGCGAGATAGTAGATGTTCACGCGTTCCTCCTCCTAGACCTGGCAGGAGGTACGAAGCCGACCTCTACCAGCCTTTGACCAACTGGTAGAAGCCATCAACCAGCTGCAAGCCGGTAATTCGAGGAGCGGGCTTCATCGCGCCTGCGGCGACCCTAGCAATCGAGGATCGCAGCGCTCAAGCGGCGGCCCTCCGGTAGAGGTTCAAGGAGACGACAAGGAAGACGACGAAGATCCCACCGCACCATACGGCCGAGAGCCACAAGTCGTGGAAGACCGGGCCGCCCTCGAAGAGCGCCCGCACAGAGTTGATGACGACGGAAGCAGGCTGGTTCTGAGCGAACGGCTGCAGCCAACCGGGCATGGTCGCCACGGGGACGAGGGCCGAGCTTGCGAAGAACAGGACGAACATCGGCAAGATGGCAGCCATCTGAGCAGTCTGCGGATCCTTCACTGCCAATCCCACCGTGGCGTATACCCAGGTGAAGGCGTAGCCGAAGGCGATGATGAGGGCGATGCCGGCGAGGCAGGCGCCGAGGCTGTTGTGGAAGCGGAATCCGACGAGCACGCCGAGACCGATGATGAACGCCAGCGCCACGACGCTGCGGCTCAGATCGGCCAGGGTGCGGCCGGCGAGGAAGGCGGATCGTGCCATGGGAAGGCTGCGGAACCGGTCGATCATCCCGGCCTGCAGATCCTGAGCGAGAGCCAACGCAGTGGTCATGCCGCCTATCAGCACTGCCTCGAGGAAGATGCCCGGCACGACGAAGTCGACGTAGTCCACCCCGGGGAGGCGGATGGCTCCGCCGAGCACGTACCGGAAGAGCAGGAGGATGATGGCCGGCTGCAAGATCGACACGAACAGCAACTGAGGGGTGCGGACTATTCGCAAGAGGTTCCGCTTGGTGATGCCAGACACGTCGCGGAACGCGAGCCGAGCCGTGAGCGGCGGCGGCGACTCGCGCGTTCGGACCGTCGCGTCGGGCGCTCGGACCAACGCCTCAGTCATCGCTGCCACCCACGGTCCTTGGCTCGTCGGCGACGGCGGGAGCAGTCGAGTGGCCGGTGAACGCCAGGAAGACGTCGTCCAGCGACGGCCTCCGGATCCCGAGGTCCTTCAGCGCGACCCCGCTGTCTTCGAGCGCCCGCCCGGCCGCGATCAGCTCGCGGGGACCGCCCTTCACGGAGATGCTCACTCGGTTGAGATCAAGGTCGAGCCGGGGTGGCCCACTCCCGAGGTTGGTCACGAGAGCGGCCGCACGGTCGAGATCAGACCTGTTGGCTACACGGACCTCCAACACGTTGCCTCCCAAGCGATCCTTCAGCTCGTCAGCCGTCCCAGTGGCCACGATGCGCCCCGTATCCATGACCACGATCCCGCTTGCCAGCTGCTCGGCTTCGTCCATGTACTGCGTCGTGAGGAGCACGGTGGTTCCCTCGACCACCAACTCCTCGATCAGCTGCCAGAGGTCGTTGCGCGTCCTCGGGTCGAGCCCGGCCGTCGGTTCGTCGAGGAACAGGACCGGTGGGCGCCCGATGAGGCTGGCGGCCAGGTCGAGGCGGCGCCTCATGCCGCCCGAGTATGTCTTGACAGGCCTGTCGCCTGCATCAACGAGAGACATCCTCTCCAGTGCCTCACCGGCTCTGCTCCGGTAGAGCGCCTTGTCCAGGTGGTAGAGGAGGCCGACGAGCTCGAGGTTCTCGCGCCCTGTGAGCAGCTCGTCGACAGTGGCGTACTGACCGGCGAGACCGATGATCGACCGGATCGCAGCCGCATCCTTGCGCACGTCGAGTCCGGCAACCCGGGCAGCGCCGCCGTCGGGCCTGAGGAGGGTCGTGAGCACGCGCACCAAAGTCGTCTTCCCGGCCCCGTTCGGGCCGAGCAAGGCGAGGACTCGGCCTGCGTCGACCGAGAACGTGATCTCATCGAGCGCCAGAGTCGACCCGAACCGCTTGGAGACCGCTTCGACCTCGATCATCTTTTCAGGGTGCAGCAGCTCAACCTCGCGACTTGTCATTCGGGAGGGCGAACGACCATCACGGAGCAGTGCGCGTGGCGGACACATTGGGCGGAGACAGACCCGAGCATGAGCTCTCGGAATCCCCCTAGTCCGCGCGAGCCGACGACAAGCAAGGTAGCTCCCTCGCTCGCGCCGACGAGGGCCGCGCCAGCTGACTCTGAGACCACCGTCCGGATTATGGGCGGAAGGTCCTCGATTCCCGCGGTTGCTTTGGCGACAGCGTCGTCGAGGTCTTTGCTCGCCTGGACCTGGAGGTCGTCGAAGTACTCCTGTGGTGGGATCACGCCGACGAGCGTCGGCGAGGCGAAGGCGTAGAGAGCCTGCACGACGGCCCCACGACGGCGCGCCTCGTCGATCGCAAGCCTCAAGGCGTCGATCGAGCAATCAGAGCCGTCCACACCGGCGACTACCCGTGCCTGGCCTGTTGGTTCCGACATCTGTGGTTCTCCATTCTCGTAGTTGCGACTCAACGCATGTGCCGACGACGAAGCACCGGCTCGGGCGCGGAGGGGACCCCGACCCTGATCTTGCAGTCGAGGGCGAGGCAGCCGGTCGGTCCCGCTACGACAGGGTTGAGGTCCATCTCGATGACCTCTGGGAGATCTTCAGCAAGACGGGCGACGCGGCAGACCACGTCGGCCAGGACGTCGATGTCTGCTTTGGCCGCTCCCCTGTAGCCAGTGAGCAGCCGCGACGATCGCAACGAGGACACGAGGTCGACCGCCTCCGGCCGGCTCAACGGGACGAGCGAGAGGGCCCGGTCCCCGAGCAGCTCGGTTGCAGTACCGCCGAGCCCGAACATCACGAGCGGGCCGAACGCAGGATCTTGAATCAGCCCGACTATCGTCTCGACGCCCGCGGGCACCATGGGCTGCACTACGACGGCTGCTTGTTCGCCGAAGGCACCGAGCAGCTCAGTGGCGGCCGCCAGCACTTCGGATTCACTCGCGAGGCCTAGTCGCACGCCTCCGACGTCCGTCTTGTGCACGATGCCCGGCACGTCGAGCTTGAGCGCCACCGGATAGCCGACCTCGCCGGCCGCGCTCACGGCAGCTTCGGGCGTTGTGGCGCGGGTGCTCGCGACCACGCTGATCCCGTACGCCTTCAGCAGGGCGCTCGCCGCCGGAGTCCCGAGCCAGCTCGTGGAGGTGTCTCGGAGTGCTGCCTCGACCACGGCGCGGCCGGCGCCTGCATCGATGTCCGAGAACTGAGGCGGGCGAGACAACGGCTTCTCGCGCCAAACGACGTACGGCGCGATACGAGCGAGGGCTCGCGCGGCGGACTCGGGGTAGGTGAACCACGGGACGCGGCGCTCACCCTCCCTGAAGGCCGACAGTGTTCCGGAGGTGGCAAGGAAGTTCGCCACGATGGTCTTGGTGGCTCCGCTGGCCACCGATGCGACGGCCGCGGCCACGTCGTCGGCTTGGGTGACGAGCGGCGGGGTGAAGATCACGATCACCGAGTCGATCGCGTGGTCGGCGAGCACGATCTCGAGCGCCTCCCGGTACTGGTCGGCCGTCGCCGACGCAATGCAGTCGACCGGGTTGCCCACCGCCGCCGCCGGCCCGAGGAGCGCCCTCAACCGCTCCTGGGTCGATCTCGAGAGCTCGGGCACACTCAGGCCGTACCCCTCGCAAGCGTCGGCTGCAAGTACCCCAGGGCCCCCGGCATTGCCCACGATGGCGACCCTGCTTCCCTTTGGGAGCGGTTGGTGACTCACCACGTCCGCTACGTCGAAGAGCTCCTCCAACGTGTCGACCCGGATGACGCCGGCCTGGCGGAACAAAGCGTCGACGGTGGCGTCGGGGGTCGCCAACGCGGCCGTATGCGACGACGCGCCCCGCGATCCCGAGGGCGAGCGGCCCGATTTCACGGCGATGATCGGCGTCTTGCGCGCGATGCGCCGCGCGATGCGCGAGAAGTGACGCGGATTGCCGAAAGACTCGAGATACAGGAGGATCACGTCGGTTTCCCCGTCTTGCTCCCAGTAGCGGAGCAGGTCGTTGCCGCTCACGTCGGCCTTGTTCCCGACCGACACGAAGCTCGACACTCCCAGGTCACGCCGAGTCGCCTCGTTCAAGATGGCGATCCCGAGGCCACCGGACTGAGAGGAGAAGGCGATGTGGCCACGGCGCGGAGCGACCGGGGAGAAGGTCGCGTTCATGGAGATCGCCGGGGCCGTGTTAACCACGCCCATGCAGTTCGGGCCGACGAGCCGCATCCCGTGGCGGTGGGCGATGGTGACGAGCCCGCGCTCGGCTTCGCGGCCGTCGCCGCCAGTCTCGGCAAACCCGGCGCTGATGACGACGAGCCCGCCGACTCCCTTTACCCCGCACTCCTCGATGACCTCGGCCACCTGGGCAGCCGGCACAGCGATGACTGCGAGATCGACCGTCCCGGGCACTTCGCCGATCGACCGGAATGCCGTCAGCCCGTCGATTTCGCCGCCAGCAGGGTTCACTGGGTAGACAGGCCCCGTGAAACCACCTGCCATGAGGTTGGAGAGCAATTCTCGACCGATCGTGCCAGGCTTGCGGCTGGCTCCTATGACCGCGATGGAGGAAGGGCAGAGCAATCGCGCGATCGACGCGACCGCTGCCTTGGAATCGCGGTCCTCGACCTTGTCGAGATAGGTCTCCCCTGCCTCGAGGTCCATCGTGACGCGCACCACGCTCGAGTCGAACTCGGCGTGCTCCGCGAACCCGGTCCTCCGGAAGACGTGCAGCATCCGCCGGTTCTCCGCCAGCGTGTCGGCAACGAACGTCACGATCCCAGCAGCTCTCGCGGCGGAGGCGAGGTGCTCGAGCAGGACCGTGCCTAGTCCGCGGCCCTGCTGGTCGTCGCGGACGGTGAAGGCCACCTCCGCCTCGCCGCTCGCCTTGATGCGGTCGTAGGAAGCGATCGCCACGAGCTCGTCGTCGACGAATCCCACGAGGGCCAACCGGTCGACGTAGTCGACGTTGACCCAGTGCTCGAGCTCGCTTCGAGGGACTTCCCGCCGCGCCCCGAAGAAACGGAAGTAGGACGCGTCCCTCGACAACTGCTCATGCAGCGTCTGCAGTGCCGCCAGGTCGGAAGGACGGATCGGGCGCACTTCCGCCACCCGGCCGTCGGCGAGCAAGACGTCCGACTCGAGCTCGGTCGGGTAGCCGCTCGGGAGGCCGGCACCAGCCTCTGTCTCGCCGCTCATTGCCGAGAGAGTACGGACTCTTGGACGTCTCGCAGGAAGCCGCGCACCGATCCCTCCGCCACGCGGTGCATGGCTATCCGATCGATTCCGAGACCGAGCTGTCCGAGCGGCACGCGGTAGCGCCCCGTCAGAGCAAGCCGCGTGAACGCGCCGCCGAAGTCCGACATCTCGAGGTCTCCCTCGAGCCTCGGAAGCAGCTGCTCGAATGACACGGGGTCCCATGTGATCGGCACGATCACGTTGTGGTCCCTGAAGCGCGGCGGGCCGCTACTGATCAGGACCGCGAGACCGGAGTGAGCCGTGCCGACACCGAGGCGCACTCTCACGCGGGCGATGTTGTCGTCGTCTCGCGGGTCCTCGAAGCCGCCGTGAGTAGGGCCTCGGCCAGGCATCGGGTCCTCGAGGTCGCGTAGCCAGGCTGCCCCTACGTCCATCAGGACAGGGACGAGACTGTCAAATCGCACCGGGAGGTGGACGAAGTCGCTGATGAAGACTGGGCGGGCACGAGCAGGTAACTCACCGCCATCTGGGCTGCCGTCGCCCTCGGGTGGCGCTTCGGCGGCGATCACTGCGGTTGCTCGTGAGTAAAGGGACGAACGATGAGAACCGGGCAGTGAGCGTGATGGACACATGCCTGGCCGACCGAGCCGAGCGCAAGGCTCGCGAACCCGCCGCGGCCCCTGCTGCCGACCACGAGGAGGTCGGCGCCGTCGCTTGCCGCCACGAGGACGCGAGCTGCTGGCCCTTCGGCGATGGTGCGCCTGATGTCGAGACCGTGGTCCTCACCGAGAACCTCTTTTTCCAGTTCAGCGACGGTCCGAGCAGCGCTTTCCTCGAGGGCCTTCTCGACAACCCCGAGATCTCTCTCGTACGGCGCGACCGGATAGCTCATGTGCCAGGTATGAACGATGTGAAGCGTCCAGTGGCGCCAACGGGCGACCTCGGCCGCGTCGCGCAAGGCGTCGCGCCCGCCCGGCGAATTGTCGATTCCCACAACCACTCGCCCGGTCGTCGAAGACGCGCGAGCAAGGTCGATCCCAGACATCGGCACCACCTCCTCCTGCCAGTCTCGCTGAGCACCGATTGTGCGACCAGGGCCGAAGGTCCCAATGGCGGCCAATCCGCCGATTCGGCCGTCAGGGCCGATCGACCCTGTTCAAGAGCCGCGTTATCCCGTTAGAACACTCATAGAAGTGAGCGGAGGAGGCACCATGAACAACGACGACCTGCAGACGATCATCGAGATGGCCGTGAGAGCCCCCTCGGTCCACAACACGCAGCCGTGGCGCTACTCCGCTCATGCCGATGACAAGGGCGAGATCGATGCCATCGACGTCTTCTCCGACCGGGATCGGTCGCTCGGCGTCATCGATCCGTTCGGCCGCGAGCTCCACATAAGTTGCGGAGCTGCGATCGAGTTCGCCGAGGTCGCCATCCGCTCGCTCGGTCGGCAGTGCACGGTCGGCCTGCTTCCGAATCCAGACGACTCGGATCATCTCGCCCGGATCGAGATCGGGGCGGAAGAGTCGCCGACCGACGAGGAGGTCGCCCTCGCCAAGTCCGTGCCTCTCCGGTACACCGAACGTGACCGATTCGACGACCGGCCCGTGCCGCCAGAGCTCGTCAAGGCACTCCGGCAAACTGCGACGACTGTGGGCACCTGGATCCGGGTGCTGGACCAGCCCGGTGACGAGGTCACGACTGCTGTTCTGCTCGCCCATGCCGACGACCTCGAGCGGCTGAATCCCGATTACGAGCGCGAACTGGCCAGCTGGACGCACAAGGGGCCCGGCGCAAACGACGGGGTCCCCGCTTCGGCACTGTCCTCCACCCCGGTCGACAGCCGCGCGTCGTCCTTCCGGCTCCGCGATTTCGAGCAGGCCAAGCCGGGGCCTGTAGGTGCGCCCCCGTCGGGCACCGAGCCACCCTCGCCTGAGCACCCTCTCGTGATCGTGCTCGGGACCGACAGCGACGATCCGCACGCCTGGCTCACGGCAGGCAGAGCCCTCGGTCGCGTCCTCTTGCGGGCCGCTGCCGATGGCGTGTCGGCCTCGCCCATGACCCAGGTGCTCGAAGTGCCCGCGACCCGGGCCATGCTCGCCGGTCAGTTGGACCTGGTGGGACACCCGCAGATGCTGCTGCGCATGGGGTACGGCCACGGCCAGCCGACGTCCCCGCGCCGAGCCGTCGGCGACGTTCTCTCCACGTAGGGCACCGGGCTACTCTTCGAGGGCGACTCCGTCCAGGCGCTCGACGCGCGGGTACTCGTGCCTCACTCTCGATCGTCGGCTCCGGGCGCCGCCAAATCGCTCTCGTCGACGTATCGCCTTATCGCTACGAGCCAGTCGATCGTGACCGCTGCCAGATCGCGATAGAAGTCGTGCTCGGCTTCGAGCGACACTGCCTGGCAGAACTGCGGCAGCCAGTGACCGACGTGCTCGAGAAGGAGCTTGCGAGCTACGAGTTGAGTCTCTTCGAACGTGAGCGCATAAGCCACCGCCTCGAGCTCGACCGCGATGTGATCGGGCAGCTCACCGTTTACGTCGGACAGCTTGAGTCCGAGCTCGCCGTAGATCTGGCGAAGATCGGCGGCGCAAGGTCCGACGAGCGCGCGGTGGATGTCGACAGAGACGTCCTCACGCCAGAACGACTCGTACGGAGGACAAGGGATCTGACCTGGGCCGACGAATAGACGCTCGTGCTCGTCGAGCAGCTCGATGAGGCCGTCCACGTCTGCCGGCAGCCCAATCGGGTCGCGAGTGGGATCAGCGGAGATGCGACGGTGCGTGTTCGCTTCGATCGAGCGGCTCTTGACCCACCTCGCAACCTCATCGGCGACCGGCCGGCTCCAGAAGTGAGCGAGGAGGTCGAGTGCGGCGATTACGGTCTCGGCCGGCGCGGGCGCAGATTCATCGGGGCCGGAGGCCTCTCGCGGGTGCTGGTTCGCTCCTGCGCATCCCATGGGTTCAGTTGAAAACCACAGGCTGTTGCGCGGTAGGGCCGAAAGACCCGTGCGCTGCAGCACACGTCCGCTGCGACACGAGGCACAGCGATCAGGCGAGGATGCGTGCCCGCTCCGGGTCGTAGAGGGGACGGGTCGAGGCCCTGGCCGGGACGTCTTGGCCGCAGACGTCGACCGTCAGATGCCACTCGCGGATGGCCTTGGCTGTGACGCCTGCCTCGTCTTCCAGCATCGCGAGCCCGACGCCGCCGCCGAGAGCGTGCCCGTACGCGCCGGCTCGCACGTAGCCGACCCACGATCCGTCCCGGAGCACCGGCTCGTTCCCGAACAGCAACGGCTCGGGATCCTCGAGGAGGATCTGGACGAGAAGCTGGGTACGCGGACGTTCCCGGGCTGCTGCGAGGGCATCATGTCCGACGAAGCCCCCAGGCTTGTCCCAGGCAACGGCAAAGCCGAGGCCGGCGTCGAGGGGCGTGTCGGTGTTGTCGATGTCGAAGCCGTAGTCACGGTAAGCCTTCTCGAGGCGAAGGCCGTTCATGGCCATGAACCCAACGTCGCGTAGCCCGATGTCCCCGCCCGCCTCCATGAGCGAGTCGTAGACGGTCAGGCTGTACTCGGAAGGGACGTGAAGCTCCCAGCCGAGCTCGCCGACGTAGGTCACCCTCATCGCCCTTACCGGCGCATACCCGACACCGATGTCGCGCGCGGTGAGGTACCCGAACGCCTCATTCGAGAGATCGGCGTCGGTCAAGCGCGACAGGAGCTCGCGCGACCGCGGTCCCTGGACCGAGAGGATGGCTGTCCCGGACGTGACGTCGGTGATCGTGACCCGCTCGCCGTCGAGCGTGTGGCGGCGCATCCAAGCCTCCACCCGCCGATGGATGACGTCGGATGCCACGACAAGGTAACGGTCCTCCGCGAGTCTCGTCACCGTCAGGTCCGCCTCGATCCCGCCCTGCTCGTTGCACCACTGCGTGTACACGAGCCGGCCGGGCTCGACGGCAACATCGTTCGCCGACACCCGGTTGAGGAGCGCCTCTGCGTCGCGGCCTTGCACGAGGTACTTCGACATGAGCGAGAGATCGAGCACGCCGACCGCTTCTCGGACCGCCATGTGCTCGGCCGCTTGGAAGTCCCACGACTCGTCCCGCTGCCAGCCAAGGGTCAGCTCCGGTATGTCTTGCGCCGCCCCGGCAAACCACTCGGGGAACTCCCATCCCGCCGAGACGCCGAAGTACGCGCCGTGCCCCGCCAGGCGGTCGTGGACGACCGAGCGGCGGACGCCGCGGGCGGACGTGGGTTGCCAGTTGGGCCACACCCCGTCCCCGAACAGGACGCCGAGAAGCTCAACAGTTCGTTCCGCCCGGAACTTGCGCGTGGCCTCGAAGGGCTGGGTTCGCTCGACGCTCACCCCGCTCACGTCGAGGGGTGGCACTCCGTCGACGATCCAATGCGCAATGAGACTGCCGACACCGCCGCCCATGAGGATGCCGAGCGAGTTCATGCCTGCCGCGACGAAGTACCCGGAGATCTCGGGCGACTCGCCTAGGAGCGGGTGGACGTCGGAGGTAAAGCTCTCTGGGCCGCAGAAGTAAAGGCGTATGCCCACCTCGCGCAGAGATGGGATCCGTCCGAGGGCCGCGTCGAGATAGGGACCTGTCCGGTCCCAGTCCGGCGGCAGCTCGGTGAAAGCGAGGTCGTGGTCGACACCGTCGAGCGACCACGGAGCTGCCACCGGTTCGAACAGCCCGACGAGGATGCCGCCTACTTCCTCCCGGTAGTAGCCGTACCGGTCGGGATCCTCCACCACCGGAAGGTCCCTGTGCGCCCAGGGGACTTCCTCCGTGATGAGGTAGTAGTGCTCGGCCGCCTGCAGCGGCACCGACACGGCAGAGAGGGCTCCGATCTGGCGCGCCCACATCCCGCCGGCGTTGACGACGTATTGACACTCGATCCGCTCGCCGGTGTCGGTCAGCACCGCTCGGACGCGGCCGTCCGACGTCTCGACTCCTGTGACCGAGACTCCTTCGGCAATGTGAACGCCCTTCTGGCGCGCTCCTCTCGCAAGCGACATAGCGACATCGCTTGGGTTCGCCCGGCCCTCGTCGGCGACGTAGAAGGCTGCGAGAACGTCGTCGGCCTTGGCCGCGGGCCACATATCGGAGAACTCCTTCGCCGAGATCTCTTGGTTGTCGACACCGAAGCCGCGTACGAACGCGGCTTCGCGCCGCAGCGTCTCGAGACGCTGAGGCGTCGTCGCGAGATGGAGGTGACCGACGGCGCGGAACCCGGTCGCGAGGCCCGTCTCGGATTCGAGCCGCTCGTAGAGGTCACGCGAGTAGCGGCTCATCCAGAGCAGCGTCTCGTCCGCCATGCCCGCCGATGTGATGAGCCCTGCGGCATGCCACGTCGTGCCGGACGTCAGCTGCTTGCGCTCGAGGAGCACGACGTCGCTCCACCCGAGTCCGGCCAGGTGATACGCGATGCTGCAGCCCGTCACGCCCCCGCCGATGACGACGACCTGTGCGCGCCCCGGCAGCTGCGATGTCATGAGGTGCGAACCTAGCGCCGTATCAGCCTGCCCTCCTGGCTGAGATGGAGATCGTGACGGTCACCTCAGGAAAGACCCTGAGCATGAGCATCTTCGGAGGGTCCACACCGAAGTCGCGGATGTCGAAGACGTGGCTGCCCTTCAACTCAACGACTGAAGGCTCGGGTGCGACGAAGGTCATCTCCTCTTCGTAGTGCCTCGCGACTCCGTGGAAGTTGACCTCACCTCGAACCAGATAGCGACCGGGAGACTCACCCTCGGTCATTCCGATGAGGTCCCCTGTGATGAACGGGAAACGAATGGCGTCGATGCGTCGGTGCATTTCACGGTCATAGAGAGAGTTGCCCCACTCGAGCTGATCGGCTGACAGCTCCAGATGGCCGGTCGGCGCAGCAGACAGGTCGATGGCTCCGGCCTGCGACACCTCGAGGTCCACATAACCCTCGAGGCCTCTCGTCTCGGAATGGATCGGATGCACACTCGACCGCGCGTCGATCACGACGACGGAATGGTCACGTGAGATCTCGTAGCGGGTCAAACGCTCAAATCTCCCGGATCTTCGGACACCGCGCGCGATGTCCGGGAGGCGGCTGTCACATCTGTGTGACTAGCCGTCAGGCAGGGTCATGTCAACAGCGGCTCTAGAAGTGATCCGGCCTCAGCAGCGCGCAACCAGCTTCATCGGCGAGTTGGGACCGACTCGCCTGACCGTCACCCAGTTGGGAACCGGCTCCCGCGCGCCTCAGTCGAAGGCCGTGAACCAGAAATCGGTCGATCCCTGCCCTTGCCACGCGAGGAAGACGTTGGAACCTACGGCCGTCATGGCCGGGCTCGCACCGCTCTGCGTCCCGGGCACTATCTGTTGTGGGACCCAGCCGATCAGGCTCTTGAAGAGCCATCCGATGTCACTGGTCGTCGCTCCCGTCCACGAGAGGTAGACGCCGCTCGACGTAACGGCCAGAGCCGGGCCGTCGTTGGTCGCGGCCTGCGGCACCGTAGAAGCCGAGGAGAAGCCGGTGCCGCCGTCGGAGGCGATCTGTATGGAAGTACCGGTTGACTCGACCCATGCTGCGTAGATCGTCGAGGAACCAGGTGCGGCGGCGATTGCTGGGGTGGCATCTGTCGTGTACGACCCGATAGTTGCCTGGCCGGACCAGGTCTTGCCGTTCCAGAACTTGTAGAAGACAAGGCCCTTCGAGGTGCCCTTCCAGGCGAGGTAGACGTCGCCCTGCACGTTGGCGAGGGCCGGTCCGGCGTTCGTGCCGGCCTGCGGCACGGTCTGCGGCGAGGAAAACGCCCAAGTATTCGTGTTGATATTGAGCTCGTTGTACTCGACGGTGAACGACGAGGTCGTCCAGGCGACCCAAAGGGTGCTCCCGACCGCCGTGATGGCCGGCGAGTACGGCGTGGATGCGCCGGGAACCTGGTTGCCGCCCCATTCCGCAGGGGCGCCGTACAACTGGTAATAGACGGCGCCACCAACCTGATCGGCCGCCGCGACATAGCCAGACACGTAAGCAAGTGCGGGAGCTGCGTCAGTGCTGAGCACCCCGACGTCCTGCGGCGGGACCCACGGCGGGGCGAACGCCACGGCCGTGGGATCACTGCCAACCGTGATGGTCGCCGCGGGCTTGGTGCCTATGTCGGTGTTGAAGACACTCACGGTGCCATCCGACCCGCACGAGGAGTCGTTGCCGCAACTGTCGACGACGTAGTCGAGGGAGCCGTCAGGGCTTGCTGCAGACCCGGAGACGAGCCCTGGCTGGTCATAGCCGATCGTCGGGTCGAAGTCGACGTCTAACGTTGCCGCGTCGAGCGTCGTGACGTTCGACTTGATCCCACAGTTCGGCGGCGGGGGCCAGCCTGGAGGGGTCGGTATCGGAGGCGGCGTGATCGCCGGTCCGCAGCTGTTGACGACGTAGAGCTCGCCACCGTTCGGCGTCTCCGAGACGCTGATCGGCCCGTAGCCGACAGAGATGTTCGACGAGACCGTGTAGGTCGTCAGGTCGATCGACGTGAGCCTGCCCGGGGCCCAGCAGTACCGGTTCAAGCCACACTCGTTCGTCACGTATGCGACCTTGCCGGTCGGGTTGACTATTACGTCGGTGGGGAAGTACCCGGTGGCGATGGTCTTGTAGACGGTGTTCGTGCCGGTCGCAATTACACTGACAGTGCCCGACACGCGGTTCGTCACATACGCGTAAGCACCGACAGGGCCGACCGCGACGGATCCCGGTGCCAAGCCGACGTGGATCGTCGTCGTGACAAGGTCCGTCGTCGTGTCGATGACACTCACCGTTGCCGTGCCGCTGTCGGCCACATAAAGCGTCGAGCCGTTCGGCGTGACCGCGAGCCCCTTCGGCGCGGTACCGAAGCCGAGGGGAATGGTGCTCACCGCGTCTGTGACGGGGTTGATCACGCTGACTGAGTTCGAGTCGGTGTCCGAGACATAGACGGCCGAGCCGTTCGGGTTCGCCGCGATCCCACTCGGGTCGGAGCCGACCGCGATCGACCCCTCGACGGTGCTCGTGGCAGCGTCGATGACAGTGACGGAGTCAGAGCCGCTGTTCGCGACATACGCCGTCAGCGGCGCGACCGGGTAGCGAGGCGGCGGCGGCCCAGAGATCTGCGGAGGGCGCGGAGGGTTGCCACCACCCTCAGCGAGGGCTGCAGCTGAAGCTGTGACGAGCACCGCCGCCAGCACGATGACGCCGAAGACCGCAGCGATCGCGCGCCGGCCAGAGGCAAGCGAACGCAGCGACCCCTTCTCGGTCGACATCTCGCCTCCTTGCGGCGCGGCAACGGCCTGACGGCCCGGGAGGATCTCGGACGCGCTGTGTCCGAGCGTAGCCCCAGTGCATTCCGCGGTAAAGGGTCGCGAGTCGACGGATGTCACTCCCTTGACAGTTCCCCCTGGCCGGGCAAAGCTTCTTGCCGACACGGGCAGCCGCCTGCCCGTCGGATCTTGCCAGCCCGCCGGAGGCCGCGATGGAAGACGAGCAACCTCGTCGGATCACCCGCCGCACAGCCCTCAAGATCATCGGTGGAACGGGAGCGGCTGGAGCTGCTGTAGCCGTTGGCCCACGAATCTCAGGGTGGCGTCTCCTCGGAGCAAATGACCTCGCCGCGCTGCGCCACGCCTCGGGCCACGTCATCGATCCCGACCTGCAGGTGTTCCTCTACCGTCGCGACGACCTGCTCACCCTGCGCTTCGATCTCTACAACCTCGTCCTCGACACCTCCGGCGCCGCGCCTGTGCTGACTCCAAGCGCGAGCCCGGCGTGGTTCGTCATCGTCTTCCCGTTCCAATCCATCGCCGAACAGTGCGCGATCGGCAAGACCAATGGCGAGCCGAGCCCGCTCCCCTCCACCCCGGTCGAGACGCTCGCGTCCGGCCCGAGCCAGCTCGCCTTCGAGGTACCGACATCGGTCACCTCGATCCCGTTCACGGTGAAGGGGCTCCTCGGCTGGGACGACCTCGATCCGCTCTTGACGGAGGTGGCCCTCAAGAACGGCAAGGCAAACGCGCTCGACCCAATCCTCCCGGTCACGGACAAGACACCACCTGTGACCCTCATCGAGTCCGCTTGGCGGTTGTTCATCTCTCCCGGGGTCGACACAGCTTGGAGCTCCTCGTGGCAGCCGATCACGAACGCCGACGGCTTCACCGAGCTCTGGCAGGCTCGGGCGAACCCGGCCAAGCAGTCAGTGCCACCGCCGCCGATTGTCGCCCCGACGGCCATCTTCGCCGTCTGGACGCCGTTCTACGACTACCAGTTCCCCATGGGTGACCCGAGCCTTGGGCAACCCTCGAAGGATCCCTTCTGGACGTCGCTGAGTGACCTCGACGAGGAGAATTTGAACCGGCTGGGACTCGTCGCGTTGTCGGCGGGTCCCGCCCTGGGCGGCGCGATCACCGAGGCGGGCAGGGACGAACCGAGGGCGCAGATCGCCCTCCCGGGCGTACCGACCCCTGCAAAGCTGCTCATGTTGACCCCCCTCGGCGCGAGCACAGACATTCGGGGCACCTACTCCAACCCGGCCAAGTCGTCGATCATCTCGTGGACGCACAAGATGAGCATCGGACGGGACACCTTCGTTCGGGTCATCATTGCTGGCTACCTATTCCCCTTCGGCCACCGCGCCGTCCTGATAGAGACGACGGATCGGGAGTTCTGGCAGCCGGAAGTCGGCGATCCGGTCGCCTACCTCGTGCGCCGGCTGACCGTACAGGTCACCGAGCCCGTCACGACCTACCCATACCCGGACGGCCCGGCGCAGGCATGGGGCAACAGGCAGAACCCCTTCGTCTCTCTTGAGATAAAGACTCTCGTCACGCCCACGATCGACCCTCCGTCGACGAGCAAGCCACCCGGTCCTCCGAACGTCGGGTCCGAGAACCCGAACACAGCGTTGTGGGTGCTGGTCGATGGAACGCCTTTCCTCTTCTCCTTCGTGGGAACCGATGCCGAAGGACGCACCGTCGACTTCTCCTCGCCCGTGATCTGGGTGAACGAGGCAGTTGGCCAGTCCGACGTCGACACGATCGGCGACCAGTGGAACTCCTCTCCATTCACGAGCAAGCCCCCGTCGTTCAACGGCCAGCTCATGGCTTTGGCTCCGACCGACGACACCAATCGCGGGAAGACGTCTCTTCACCTCGACTCGATGACGATCACGGCCCAGCCTTACAAGGCGAGCGGGTCGTGGAATTTCGCCCCATCCAAGTCCTTCGTCTGCCCCCAGTGGTACCCGGTGATGGACAAGGCTGAAGTGCGGTTGCCTGCCGTCCAGCAGCTGAGCCCTGCAGCAGGCGACGCCACGGACGGCCCGACGGTGGAGTACGACCCGACGTACCTCGAGAACGGCTTCCTCCCTGGCTGGCCGGAGGTCTTCCTCGACATCAAGTCGGCCGGCCCCCCGCTGAGCTTCTCGCAGTCCTCCAGCACCTCGGCCCAGACGGGCACGAGCCAGTCGGGCGGCATGGTCAGCCCGAACATCCAGATCGACGGCATCTCCCGCATGCACGGGCCGGTGGCGGACACGGCAGACCTGGCTGCTGGCAAATTCATGCCCCTCAAGTTCTTCGGCGGCGCGCTCGACGCCAAGATCCTCGGCGCCATCTCACTGGGCGAGATCATCCAAGAGGTGAGCAGCGCACCCGCGATCGAGCCTCATGGGGGCTCACCCTCGGCAGTCAGCCAGGTGCCGCAGATCAACACCGTCCCGGTCTACAAGAAAGGCCAGGGGCCCCCCAACGCGGCCCCTATCGCCGACAAGACGACCGTCTTTTGGACGCCCGAGCTGCAACCCGACAGCGCCGGTTACTTCGTCCCGTACAACACTACGAACGGCCTGGTGATCAACGTCACGCTGCTCACGCCCCTTGCGCCCGGATCTTCGCCGACCTCCACGATCGACGGGCAGCTCTCGAACTTCGACCTGGTGCTGTTCGGCGACGCCAACGGGTGCATAAAGATCCACTTCACGAGCGTCCAGTTCAGCCAGCGCACCGGCTCGAAGACGCAGGTCCACGTCAACGTCGACACGGTTGACTTCATCGGCCCGCTCAGCTGGATCGAGGCTCTCGAGACCCTCTTCAGCTCGCTCGGCGGCCCGAGCATCGACGTCGAGCCCTCCGGGATCACTGCCAGCTACACGGTCTCGATCCCGAACATCGGCCTCGGAGTGCTGTCGATCGAGAATCTGAGCCTCGGCGGATCGCTCACCATCCCGTTCACGGGGCAACCGGTCCGTCTCGACGTCAACTTCTGCACGCGCGAGAACCCGTTCCTGCTCTCGATCTACATATTCACGGGCGGCGGCTGGTTCTTGATCAGCCTCGGGGCGGACGGGATCGAGATGATCGAAGTCGGGCTCGAGTTCGGCGCGAGCGTCTCGCTCAACATCGGTGTCGCGAGCGGAGGCGTCTCCATCATGGCTGGGATCTACTTCCAGCTCGTCACAGCTCCGCCGCCCGAGAACATCACCCTCACGGGCTTCTTGAAGGCGAGCGGCAATCTCGACGTCCTCGGAATCATCTCGATCTCCGTCGTCTTCTACCTCGGATTCACCTACCAGTCCTCGACCGGCGATGCGTACGGGACTGCGTCGGTAAGTGTCACAGTCAGCGTGCTGTGCTTCTCGGCGTCAGTGACGTTGACCGTGACCAAGCAAATAGCCGGCAGCGACCCACCCATCTCCTTCACCGACGCCATCAGCGCGGCCGACTGGGTGACCTACTGCGAGTCATTCCGATGACTTTCGGCCAGACGATCACGTGGACCGCCGTCCCGAACGGCTTCAAGCCCGGGACGACCAACGTCCTACAGATCTCGGTCGTCGTGTCGCCGCGCCTTACTTCCACCGGGTCGACCGACGAGCACCTCGTCGACTACAGGGACTGGTTGGACTGGCCCTCCAACCACGTGAAGTTCACCGTGAAGATCGGGACCCACAAAATCCACCCGAGCAGTGTTCACGTCGTGGCGCCGGCACTGATGCCACCATCGACCACCAGCTCGGAGCTCTGGCGGCGAGTCTTCGACCACGCCACGCCAGTGGTCCCGTTCGCGTACAACACGTCGTTCATGGACCGGGACGTCCTGTCATACCCGCTCAACTACGTGCGCGAGTGGTTCGTCAACACGTACACCGACATCGCGTCGAAGTACGGAACGAACTTTCCCACGATCCCGCAGCTGTTCGGGCCATACGCCCCGGTGCCGGTCAGCCAGGACGCCCTCGAGGTGGCGAAGCGGAAGATCGCCAGCTATTACAACACGCAAGAGGGCAAGTACGCGATCCCGCCGCAACCGACGCCGGATCCTCCGACCGACCTGCTGCAAACTCTTATCTACACGACGTCTCTCGTGAACGGCGAGGCCACTCCGCCACCGCAGCCGCCGCTCATTCCCGACTTCCACCAGACGATCGGGACTCTCGGGAAGTACCCGGTGCTGCTGCGGGCGTTCTCTCTCGTCTACGACCTCGAGGTAGACCTGCCGTCGGGGCTCCCGTCGACGGTCGGGCTGAGCGTCGACGCCTCCTGGCACCCGACGCCGACGGGCTTCCCGACGACCAACGTGTTCCCAATCGTGCAGACCACCTCGGCGACTTGGGTGGCCGAGCCGCGCCCGACCAAGCCGAAGATCTTCGACGGCCAGCTCATCCTGAGCAAGACGGCGGCGGGTGGCCAACCGCTCTACCCAGTGATCGAGGTCGACGTCGACGGCGCCACGATCAAGACGTTCAATTTCGTCGACGCCGTCGATCACGCTCAGACGATGAGGTCGCTCAACTCCCCGACCACCTATTCCGTGCCTTCTCTCCGATCCAACGGTCTCGTACTCGGCAATACGGGAGCGGCTTACATCTTCACCCAGGACCAGGCGGCTTCCTCCGATCTCAATACTGCGATCGAGGCGGTCACGCCGGCGCCCGTCCTCTACGCAGAAGACATCACTCACGGCGCTCGCATCGATGTGCTTGACGGCGAGGTCAACGAGTGGGCGCAGCTGTGTGCCCGCGTGGCGCCCGGGACGGTCTACCCGGGAGCACCGATGGGCTATGTGATCGGGCGTGGGGGGAAGAAGAAGGTCGTACCGCTGCCGACTGGGAACCCGGGTTCGCCTGGACCCGAACCGGGCGAGTCCGGCGCACCCTTCGACGAGGGCTGGATCGAGATCAGCCTGACGCAGTCCGCTCCCGGCATGCCGAAGAGCTCCCTCTACCTGCACGAGACGCTGTTCAGGTGGACAGGTTGGAGCCTCGTGGCCGATCGGCCGGGAAGGCATTGGGCCGAGAAGAAGAACAAGTCCTCCGCGAACGAGTTCAACCCACCGAACTCGACGACGAACGTGCCGATCCAGGTGTCGCACGCCGCAGCACCCCACACCCTGTTGGCACTGCGATTCGGTCACGCCTATCGCTTTCGCGCCCGCACCGTCGACCTCGCCGGGAACTCGAAGCCGTTCATCCCCACGGTGACGTCGGAATCCTTGGCATTGGGGAGCCCGACACGGATCTACGCACGCATGGAACCGGTGATATCGCCGATCTTGATCCCGGCCGCCTCCCGCACCCCTGGAGAGCACCTGTTCCGGATGGTCATCAGGAGCGAGACCTACGCGACCGACGACAGCACTGTCACCCCCTGTATCCGCCACGTGTCGCCTCCCTCGGTCGCCGAGGAGATGGCAGAGGCTCACGGCGTGCTCGACGTGAGCGGCGAGTCGGCGCCTGACCAGAGCCTCTACAACACCATCGCGAGCCGTGCCGGGATGACGTACGCCAGCGCCCAGGTAGTGGCGACGCTCGGCGGCGTCGCCGACCCGGTCGTTCCCGGCAACTACCAGTGGCCGTCTGGGGTCTTCTACTACCCCGGCGCGAATCTCGCCGTCCCGTACATGCCAGATCCGATCTGCCGGGGCGCTTCGTTTCAGTTCCTCCCCGGAACCACCCCCGCGAGCGAGCCTGTGGTGGTGCCGTTCCTCGCCGACGCGCCCTGGCCCGCCACTACTCCGGTGACGCTTCAGCTCAACGCCGGGACGGGCGCTCCCTCGATCGATTCCTCGGTGAGCGGGGACACGCTGAACGTCTACATCCCCCAGGGCACGTTCCTCGAGAGCCGGATCTCGTCATTCATGAACGTGCCAGACCTGGCTCTCATGGGGTTGTGGCAGTGGCTGATCGAGACCGGGCTCGCCTCTTCGGCGCTCGAGAGGCTCATCGCCACTGGTCAGCACTGGATGTTCACCCCGTACGACACGATCACCTTCGTGCACGCCGTCCGCCAGCCGAATCCTCCGACGATCCACTCGATGACCATCACAACCCGGGAGCCGAACAAGACCTGGGCCCTCGTCTCGGGCACGGTCGACGTCGATTTCAGCGGCAGCCAGAAGATCGACCTCATGTCCTACTGGGAGACCCCCTACGACGACGGCTACAGCGCTGCAGGATCCGTCCCGATAAACGGCAATGCCCACGTCGCCGACCTCCCGCTGGAGCTCGCCCAGCCCGTGCCTCAATCGGTCTCGGTGAGCGACGTCCGTCACGACTTCGGCGACACGAAGTACAGGTCGGTCAACTATCAGGCGCAGGCGACCTCGCGCTTCCTCGAGTACTTCGAGCAGACCGTCTCCGTCACGATCACAGGGACGAGCCCGGCCAGCATCAATTCCGGCGGGTTCGCTGCGGGCTCGGTCATCGTCGCCTCGAGTGTCACGACCGGCGGTCGCGTGGAGACGACGACCTATGCAGTGAACAGCGACTACATCGAGGACGACGAGGCCGGGACGATCGCCCTGGTATCGACGGCCGACGGCGGCACGATCCCGAGCGGCACGCCTCTCGACATCACCTTCGTCGCTCCCCCGGTTACGAACACGAGCGCGCCCGTCGCGGTGCCCGTCCCCTCGACCGCACGTCCGGCCGCGCCGGACGTGCGGTACATCGTCCCCCTGTTCAAGTTCGAGACCGTCACGGGGGAGAACGGTGCTGTCACGAGCACACGCACCGGCAACGCTCTGCGCGTCTATCTCGGGCGACCGTGGTACTCCTCAGGCGACGGCGAAGAGCTCGGTGTCGTCCTCTGGCCGACCGGGCACCTCCTCGTCCCTGGCGTGCTCTGCAATCTGTTCACCCAGTACGGGCGAGACCCGATCCGCACTACGAACCCGACGAAGGTGGGACCAGTCCTCGCCGACTTCACTTTGATGAGCACGCCGGGGCCTGACCTCAACCTTGCTGAGGGAGCGAGCCTCCCCGTGAACCCGACGGTGGACGTCGCGGGCCATACGGTGCAGTTCGAAGGAACGTCTCACTACCTGTGGTACGCCGACATCGCGATCGACACCTCTTCCCCGCTCGGCGGCACCGGACCGGACGTCTTCTCGGAATGGCCGTTCATCCGGCTCGGCCTCGTGCGATTCCAGCCCAACTCCATCGCCAACAACGAGATCTCTCGCGTGGTGGTCGCCGATGTCATCCAGCTCGCACCTGACCGTGTCGCCTCGGTCACGTTCCCAATCGGGATTTCAGAGGAGAACAACACGGTGAACGTCTCGGTCACCGGCGTCGCTTCGGCGGCGGGCACGCAGATCGGGGTGCCACCCCGCGTGGTGAGCGTCAACGTTCAAGAGCAGGTGGCGGGCATCACCGACCCCGACCTGCAGTGGGCCGACGTCCCTGGCACCGAGGTGACCCTCGACGCGACGGAAGGGCCGGGCTACCAGTTCACCTGGCAGGGCACTGTCACCTTGCCCTCCACCACCGCGTCGCTGCGCCTGCGCATTACCGAGACCGAGGTCTACCTGTACACACCGGCGATCGGCCCACCGACCTACGAGGGCCGGATCGTCTACCTGGACACCATCCCGCTCTGAGGTGAAGAGCCAGAGACGACGGCTGGCCGCGGTCGCGGCGGTGCTCGTGTGCACGCCGCTCACGCTCTCGTTCGCATCCTTGCCCGCGCCTGCTGCCGCTGGCGGGAGAACCGCATCGCCCCGTTATTACCTGGCGCTCGGGGACTCCGCTCCGATCTGGAACGGCACGCGCTCGTACCCGGACCTGATCTTGAAGCGCGAGCTTTCGAGCGTTCCCAACCTCGTGCTCGTGAACGACGCTTGCTCGGGCGAGACTTCCAGCTCGTTCATCTCAGGCTCCCTCTGCGCCCCCGGCGGTTCGCAGCTGAACGAGGCAACCACCTTCCTGCGGGAGCACCGGCATCACCTCGCGCTCGTCACCATCGACATCGGCGGAAACGACATCGTCGGCTGCGCAACGGCTGTGTCCACCGCCACATGCGTGGCCCAAGCGCTGAAGACGATCAAGACGAACGTCACGAAGATCATGAAGGCGCTCCGGACGGCGGCCGGGGCCACTACGCGCATCGTCGGGATGAACTACTACGACCCGTTCCTCGGGGACTGGCTTGCCGGCGGGTCGACCAAGGCGCTCGCGATTGCCTCGGTCGCCGCCCTGAAAGAGCTCAACTCGGAGCTCGCCGGCATCTACGAGAAGGCGGGGGCGCCGACGGCAGACGTCCAGCACTCCTTCCGATCGACGGACCTCACCCAGATGGTCGCCTCCAAGTGGGGCAGTGTCCCCGTAGCGGTCGCCCGCGCTTGCGGATGGCTCGACATCGTCTGTCATCGCCACGCGAGCGAGGGGCTCGGCGACGATCCGAACGACTCAGGAGCGATCGCCATCAGCTGGGCTTTCATGAAGGTGATCGGGAAGATCCCCTAGGTCGCGCGCCAAGCCCCGTGTTCAGGATCGCGACGAGTGACGCATGAAGCGGCGATGCCTGTCGTGGCGGTAGAGCAACACGAACGCCACGATCCCGAAGAACACCCACGAGACGTGCAGCGGCATGTACCGCCACGGAAGCGTCGACGCGAACACGAGTCCTGCGAAGACCACAACCAAGGTGAGAAGCCGCCGGGAGTGCCTCGGCACCGGCAAGGTGTTAGGTGTCGGGCCGAGCGGCGGAAGGTCTGACAAGAGACCGCCGAGGTCACCCCGGGTCTTGGCTGACATCGCCCGGTCCATGCGCTCCCGGAATTCCTCGTCGTCAAGGCGGCCATCGGAGTAGTGCTTCCCGAGCACCTCGGCGAGCTCAGCCCGATCGGTGTCTCCTATCCGCAGCGAGGCTGTCCTCTTCCTCACGTCGTGCCATGGGCCACCCGTATAGAGGTGCTCCCAGGGCAGGCGCTGGTCTCCTTGTGGGTTCGGGTCGGACATGAGCGATCTCCTGTCTGTGTGTGTGGCGACGGGCCGTTCAGGCGGGACGAGCGGAGTCGATCAGCTCGGAGAGCACTGATTGCTCGGCGCCTTCCTCGGGGATCAGCAACCAGGCTGCGACGTAGAGCGGGACGCCGGGACCCACGAGCGCAGCTAGCACGAGCGCGATGCGGATCACGGTCACGTCGAGAGTGAAGTGATGCGCGAGCCCTTCGGCGACGCCGGCGAGCATCCTGCCGTCTGCGGGGCGCCGGAGGACCGGGGAGGTGGTGGTGTCTGAAGTCATGCTTCGATCATGCGCCGGCGCGTGGCGCACGTGAATTGGGGGTGACCCTGAGCCGACCCCTAGTCCACCGCGACCAGCTCAGGGCTTGCCCTGATGCCGTGACGGGCGCCGGAGCGCGATCATCGTGGTATCGAAGACGACTTCCACCCTTACGTCAGATTCCGGAGAGGGCGCCGCTGGCATCGCTCGCGGGGACCTTTGCGCCGCAGCGTCGACGACCGGATGGTCGCAGGCGTCTCGGCTGCTATCGCACGGCGGCTCGGCATCGACGTCACCATCGTGCGGGTCGTGTTCGTCCTGCTCGCGCTGAGCAGCTTCGGTATCGCCGCGTACGTGCTCGCATGGTTGTTCATGCCCCTCGAAGGCGAGGACACGAACATCGCCTCGCGGGCGCTCAACGACTTCAGGGGCATCGCGCTCGCTATCGCCTTCATCCCGCTGCTCGTGGTGGGCCTCCTCATCGCGTCCGCCTTGAACGCCGGATGGCTGACCTCGCTCTCGTGGTCTCTCCTTGTAAGCGCAGCCGGGCTCGTGCTCATCTGGAGAAACGCCGACGACGCCGAGCGAGCCCTCCTTCACCGGGCCGCCGCGCCGTTGGCCGGGCTCGTGACGCCTGGCAGCAAGTCGCGCTGGGTCCTCTGGTTCCGCGTGGTCGTCGGCATCGCCCTCCTACTTGGGGGCATGGCGGGCCTGCTGTCGGGCCACACGACGCGCGACGGCTACCGACCTTTCGGCGGCCTGCTTCTCGTCACGGCAGCCGTGGTCGTGGTCTTCGGGCCGTGGTGGCTCCGGATCGCACGCGACCTCGACTCCGAACGACAGGCTCGTGCGCGCGCCGAGGAGAGGGCCGACATGGCGTCACGCGTGCACGACTCGGTCCTCCAGACGCTTGCGCTCATCCAACGTCAGGCCGAGCATCCCCAGCAGGTGGTCCAACTTGCCCGCGCGCAAGAGCGCGAGCTCAGGTCTTGGCTCTTCGACGGTCGCCCGCTCGGCTCTGCCAACGAGGAGGACCTGACGTTCGTGGCGGGAGTGGCCCGCATCCAACAGGAGGTCGAGGCCGCTCACGGCACGACGGTCGACGCCGTCGTCGTGGGCGACTGCCCGCTCGACGACGCCCTGAGAGGGCTTCTGGCGGCAGGCAAGGAGGCGACCGTCAACGCGGCGAAGTGGTCGGGGGCGCCGGTCGTCTCTGTCTATGCCGAGGTGGAAGAAGGCGGGGTGTCGATGTTCGTACGGGACAGAGGGGCGGGTTTCGATCCGGAGCGAGTGCCGGAGGACCGGAAGGGCCTCACCGAGTCCGTGCAGGGAAGAATGGCTCGCCTCGGCGGGACGGCGTCGGTGCGGTCGGTGCCAGGGGAGGGCACCGAGGTGGCGCTCTCAATACCCATCGAGCGCAGCGGGCGCCGCCCACATGCGGCACCGTCGTGACAGTTCCCGCCCACCACTCGCCGACGGTCTTCCTCGTCGACGATCACGCTCTCTTCCGTGTCGGCGTGAAGGCTGAGCTCGGTGACAGCGTCGTCGTCGCCGGGGAAGCGGACGAGGTCGAAGCGGCAATCGAGCTGATACTGGAACGGCTGCCCGACGTCGTGCTGCTCGACGTCCACCTACCGGGTGGCGGCGGCAAGGCAGTGGTCGAGGCTGTCCGCCGCAAGCCCGAGGCGGACGGAGTGCGGTTCCTAGCCCTCTCGGTCTCCGATGCCCCAGAGGACGTGATCGGAGTGATCAGAGCAGGCGCTAGGGGCTATGTGACGAAGACGATCTCGGGCGCGGACCTGGTCGATGCCGTCAAGAGGGTCGCAAGTGGGGATGCGGTGTTCTCGCCGCGATTGGCTGGTTTCGTCCTCGATGCCTTCGCCGAGCTGGCGGCACTCCCGGGGGCTGCCGGTGCAGACGCGATCTCTCCCAGTTTTGACCCTGAGCTCGACCAGCTAACCGCGCGCGAGCGCGAGGTTCTCCGGCTCATCGCACGGGGGTACTCCTACAAGGAGATCGCGAAGGAGCTGACGATCTCGGTGAAGACCGTGGAGAGTCACGTCTCGGCTGTTCTGCGGAAGC
>JBKQLZ010000071.1:0-7412 GCA_052146895.1 Acidimicrobiales bacterium | reverse complement strand
CGGTCGGATTGGGCGTGTCGTGCCGGGGCGCGAACACCAAAGCGTGTTCGCGCTGCCGGACCAGGATAATGCGTGCGCAGGGCCTCAGCAAACGAGCAGGGCAGCAACCTGTGGAACGACCCCCAATTTGAGGTTGATTCAGCCCCCCTGGGCAAGCGCGCTCGAGGGCTACGATTTGCGCCCTATGGGCCCGAAGCGATCACGGGAGCGGTGGCGGTCATCATCGTCCGCGCCTCGCAGCACGCAGCTCCGAGCTTGGCCAGCGATGCTGACCCTGGTCACGGGCCTGCTGGTCACGAGCGTCCTTCTCCCGGCCGCATCAGCGGCAGCGGCGACTTCCAAGCCGTCGAGCGCCCGACTCGCCAGATCCAGCAGTACCGCCCCTTACAACTCGTGGGCGATGACCTCGCAGAGGGGCGACTACATAGGCCAGGGCACCAAGTACTCCTTCTCGTCGGTAAAGGCAACCGGGAGCGACACTGGCGTCAATCTCAGCGTGACCGTCGGCGCGGACAGCTTTGACGCTCAGTTCTCGCCACCGAGCGGAGACACGTTCGCAGATACCACCACGCCGGTCCCGTACGTGGCTGCGGAGCAGTACCCGCAGGGCTCCGAGCCGGCGCTCTCGGTGTTGGGAGGCGATCGCAGCTGCAGCGACGCTGTCGGCTGGTTCGAGGTGTGGGAGGCGTCTTTCGATCCGAGCACCGGTGACGTCGACAGCCTCTTGGTGACGTTCGACCAGCACTGCAACCATGCCTTG
Organism: Acidimicrobiales bacterium; assembly: GCA_052146895.1. GTDB lineage: Bacteria > Actinomycetota > Acidimicrobiia > Acidimicrobiales > Bog-793 > Palsa-601. Next base: position 6,652 of record JBKQLZ010000071.1, on the reverse strand, counting down.
CCGGCCCTGCTCGGCTCGATCGCTTACGAGGCTCCCGACCCGGCCGAAGCGGTGCCCGCCCCCGGCCACGGCCCGCGCGTGACAACCCTCAAGGCCTCCGCCGGTGCCTCCTCGGTGAAGTTGTCCTGGAAAGACCCCACCACGAATTTCACCGGTGTCGTAGTGACCTATCTGAAGCAGCACGCCGCCCCGAAGAGCCCGGTCGGACTGTCCGTCGCCTGCGGAGGCTACGCCGACGCCACGACGGACTGCATCGTGCAGGAGCTCAAGAGCGACACGGGCTACGGCTTCTCGGTGTTCGCGATCGACGAGTCCGGCGACCCGAGCATCGCCGCGACCGTCGAGTTGACCGGCACTGCGATTGCCCTGAGCCAGAGCGCCTCGCTCATCACGCCGGGACAGCCGGTACTCGTCTCGATCCACCTCACGACGAGCGGCAAGCATGCTCCCGTCCGTCAAGCGCGGGTCGCCATGTACGGTCGCCTCGGCGGTGCGTCGCCCTGGCGCCTCGTCGAGCGAGCTGTCACCAACGCTGTCGGCACTGTTCGCGTGACGATCCGACCCGTCGAGATCGTTCAGTTCGAGTTCGTCTTCACCGGATCAGGTCTCGACCTCGGCTCGACGAGCTCGACCGATGCTGTCGCTGTCAAGCCCTTCCTGACCGCCTCGCTCTCAACCGACAAAGTGGCAAGAGGCGGCACCCTCTACTGCGAGGGGTGGCTCAAGGGTGACGTGACTCCGATCGTCGTCAACGTCGAGGAGTTGGAGAACTCGTACTGGGTATCGATCGCGCACGGCACGGCGCGCGGCAACGATGTCCACTACGACTTCAAGCTGATCGCTGTGTCGTCTGGCACCTACCACGTCCGCGTTCAGACCGACGCCACGGACCATTACTTCTCGGCGACATCGCAAGAGATGACCGTCACGGTCACCTGACAAGCCGGATCCCGGCCGACACGCTGACAACACTTGCTCGATTCCGCGGTGCCCGGTGGTGGCCGATGCGTGCAATGCTGGCAGGTCATGATCGAGGCGCGGGGTCTCACGAAGCACTTCGGCAACGTGCTCGCCGTCGACAGTCTGACGTTCGATGTGAAGCCCGGTCGCGTCACCGGCTTCCTCGGTCCTAACGGCTCGGGGAAGTCGACCACGATGCGGATGATCATGGGTCTCGACCTGCCGAATGCCGGCACGGTCACCGTCACCGGCAAGCGATATCACGACCTGCCCTGGCCCCTTCGAGAGGTTGGCGGGTTGCTCGAGGCCAACGCGATCCACCCGGGCCGCTCGGCGCGCGCACATCTCCTCGCACTCGCTCAGTCCAACTCCATCGCCCGCAAGCGGGTCGACGAAGTGCTCGACTGGGTCGGCCTCTCGGCCGTCGCCGGCAAGCGCGCGGGGAAGTTCTCTCTTGGCATGACACAGCGCTTAGGCATCGCCGCCGCCCTCTTGGGCGACCCTGGCGTGCTCATTTTCGACGAGCCGGTCAACGGCCTCGACCCTGAGGGCATCCGCTGGGTACGCACCTTGTGCAAAGGGCTGGCGTCAGAAGGTCGCACCGTGTTCATCTCGAGCCACCTCATGGCCGAGATGGCCCTCACCGCTGATCACCTCGTCGTCATCGGCAAGGGCCGGATGATCGCCGAGATGTCGGTGACCGAGTTCGTGGCGCGCAGCTCGCACCAGTCAGTCCGCGTCCTCACCCCGGCGACGAGCTCTCTGACAGACGCGGTCACGGCGGCGAGTGGAACGGTGATCCCTCAGCCGGACGGCTCGATGACCGTCACCGGCATGAGCGCTGCCCAGGTCGGGGACCTAGCTGCTTCCCTCAGCATCGCACTGCACGAGCTCACTCCCGTCGCCTCCCTCGAGGACGCCTTCATGGAGCTGACAGATGAAGCAGTCGAGTTCCGCGGTGCATCGTGACCATCACGCCGGCCACCCCTCCCGCTCCCGCCCCTGCTCCCGCAGCTTCCCCAGCCGCACCTGCGCCGGTGGCAAGACCCGCCGGCCGAGCCGGCATTCGACAAGCGGTGCGATCCGAGTGGACCAAGTTCTGGTCGGTCCGCTCGACTGCCTGGAGCTTGGCAGTCATGGCCATCGCTGTCATCGGGATCTGCCTGCTTGCAACGGGGACCGGAGGCGGCGGGCCGCAGAATCACGTATCCGACCCGACACGGCGGAGTCTCATCGGATTCTTCTTGGGCCAGTTCGCGATCGGTGTGCTCGGGGTTCTCGTCATGAGCGCCGAGTACAGCACCGGCTCCATCCGCGCCACGCTCGCGGCGATGCCGCGCCGCCCTGTCGTGCTGGCTGCCAAAGTGCTCGTGTTCGGAGCGGTCGCCTTGGTGGTGAGCGAGGCGCTCGCGTTCATCGCATTCTTCGTCGGCCAGGCTCTGCTCGCCTCGAACAACAACAGCGCGACCCTTGGCCAGCCGGGCGTCACCCGGGCCGTAGTGGAGAGCGGTCTTTACATCACGGCACTCGGCCTCCTCGCTCTCGGGATTGCCACCGTCCTCCGCCATACCGCGGGATCGATCGCCGCGTACACCGGAGTACTGCTCGTGCTGCCGATAATCGTGGGCGCCTTGCCGACGTACCTGACGAACGCCGTCTCGCGCTACCTACCAGCCAACATCGGCCTCAGGATCCTCTCGACGACGCAGTTCGGCCCGGGTTTCGGCACGCCGAGGTTCGGGCCATCAGCGGGCCTTGCGATCCTCGTTGGCTATGCCGCGGCCATGCTGGTGCTCGGCTGCTGGCTCATGGTCAAGCGCGACGCGTAAGTCGCGCCGACCCGCGCTTAGCGAGCGGGCTCCTCACGCCCGCGCGCCCTCACCCAGAGAGCTGAGTGTCGCCGTCCGAACGTAGAACCCCGCCCTCGACCAGCTCCTCGGGGTAGCGCACGAGCATCAGGCAGAGCCCGTCGGGAGGTGCGAGCCGCCCGCCGCGTGCTCGGTCCCCGGTTCGGAGGATCTCGAACACGTCCGCTGCGCTCTCGCGCCCTCGGCCCACCTCGATCAGGTTCCCGACGATTGATCTGACCATCCGGTGGCAGAAGGCGTTGGCCTCGATCTCGAAACTCAACACCGCCCCACACTCTCCCCTCGCCCAACTCACGGCAGTCACCCGCCGCGTGAGTGGCCCGTCGCGCCCAGGAGGCCGCCGGCAGAACGCTGCGAAGTCGTGCTGGCCGAGGAGCGTGTCTGCCGCGATCCGCATCGCCGCCAGGTCGAGCTCCCCCGGTACGTGCCAGGTCGTGAGGCGCCGGAGCGGGTCCGGGACCGGGGTGCGCAGGAACGTGTAGCGGTACCGACGCGCGACGGCCGATCGGCGCGCGTCGAAGCCCGGCGGGGCGAGGCGGGCTCGGGCGACGACCAGAGCGGGACCGAGCTGGCTCGTAAGGGACTTCGCCAGGCGTGGCAGCTCGGGTAGCCCTGTGGCCGGTTCGGCAGCGAGCCAGCGGTGGGCGACGTCAGCCGGGAGGTCTGCGTGGACAACTTGGCCGGCCGCGTGCACGCCGGCGTCGGTTCGCCCGGCACAGGTGACGGATACCGGGGACTTCACCATCTGCGACAGTGCCCGGACGAGTGACCCACCGACGGTCTCGACACCTGGCTGGGGCTGGGCAGCAAAACCGTGAAACTCGGAGCCGTCGTACGCGACAAGCAGCATGACGCGACGAAGCGGCCCGGTCGGGGCCGCTTCGGTCACATGCGTCGTAGTTGCCTCCGGCCCAGGTGCCGCTTGGGCGTCACCTGGCTGGAAGAGCCGCTCGTTCAAACGGTCACACGAACTCGACCTTGGCCATGGGGGCCTTGTCCCCGTAGCGCGGGCCGAGCTTCAAGATGCGCAGGTAGCCGCCGGGCCGGTCTGTGTAAGCGGGCCCGATCTCGGAGAACAGCTTGTGCGCCATGTCCTTGTCACGGATGAACGCAACGACTTGGCGCTGGTTGTGGACGCCGCCTTTGACCGCCTTCGTGATCATCTTCTCGGCGATCGGGCGGAGGGCCTTCGCCTTCGCCTCGGTCGTCTCGATGGGCTGGGGGTACGCAGCGACAAGTGAGGCCACGAGGTTTCCCATCATCGCCTTCTGGTGAGCCGCGTCGCCACCGAAACGGCGACCCTTCTTGGGTGTCCCTGGCATCAGATACCGCCACTTCCCTCACGCAGCGCAAGCCCGCGCTCGTCGAGGCGCACCAACACCTCGTCGAGAGACTTCTGGCCGAAGTTCGTGATGGCGAGCAATTCGTCCGGAGTGCGCTGGATCAGCTCGCCGACGGTGTTGATCTGCGCACGCTTCAAGCAGTTGCGCGGCCGCTCGGACAAGTCGAGGTCCTCGATCGGGAGGTCGAGGTCGGGCGAGCCGCTCGTCGTCGTGCCGGCCTCGCCAAGCTCGAGCCCGTGACCCTCTTCGGCCAGCTCGGCGACGAGCGAGAGCAAGCCCCGCAGCGTCTGGCCGGCGGAGGCGAGCGCCTCGCGGGGCGAGATGGAACCGTCGGTCTCGATGTCGAGCACGAGGCGGTCGTAGTCCGTGGAGACTTCCACGCGGGTTGGCTCGACCTCGAAAGCGACGCGGCGCACTGGCGAGTAGATGGCATCGACAGGGATGACGCCGATCGTGGAGGACGCCTGCTTGCGCTCTGCCGGGGCGTAGCCCTTACCACGCTCGACTGTCACGTCGAGGGCGAGACGACCCTTGGCGTTGACCGTGGCGATCCGCAGCTCGGGGTTGAGCACCTCGATGTCGGAGGTCGCCTGCAGGTCGGCACCGGTGACATCTGCCGGGCCCTTCACGTCGATACGCATCGTGACGGGCTCGTCGGACTCGGAACGGAGCACGAGGTCCTTCAGGTTCAAGATGAGGTCGCTCACGTCCTCCTTGACACCGGGCAGGAACGTGAACTCGTGGAGCGCCTCGTCGAAGCGGACCTGGGTGACTGCCGCGCCCGGGATGGACGAGAGCAGCGTGCGGCGCAGTGAGGCGCCGAGCGTGTGGCCGAAGCCCGGGTCGAGCGGACCAATGGCAAAACGCTGCCGTAGTTGATCCGGGTCGTCGATGGCCTCGACAGTCGGGCGCTGGATGATGAGCATGTCGGTACTGGGCTCCTTGTGAGCGGTAGAGGTAGGGCTACTTCGAGTACAGCTCGACCACGAGCTGCTCTCGGACCTGGGTGTCGATTTGCTCGCGCACGGGCGCGGCCAGCACCCGCACGGAGTGCCCATTGTCGAACGTCTCGAGCCAGGCGGGCGGCCTGCGATCGAGCGTGTCCTGGTTGTGGCGGATGACGATGAAGTCCTGCGCCTTCGGCGACAGTTCGATCACGTCCGACTGGCGGACCCGGTAGCTGGGGATGGTCACGCGCTTACCGTTCACCTTGACGTGGCCGTGCCGGACGAACTGGCGGGCCTGGTTGCGGCTCGCCCCCCATCCGGCGCGGAACACGATGTTGTCGACGCGGAGCTCGAGCATGCGGAGAAGGTTCTCGCCGGTGATGCCCTGCTGGCGGTTCGCCTCGTCGTAAAGGTTGACGAACTGCGTCTCGAGAACGCCGTATATGCGGCGCGTCTTCTGCTTCTCGCGGAGTTGGGTGTTGTACTCAGATCCCTGCCGAAGGCGGTCGCGACCGTGATCACCCGGAGGTGTCGGGCGCCGCTCGATCGGGCAGCGCATCGTGTCGCACTTCGCGCCCTTTAGGTAGAGCTTGGTCTTCTCTCGCCTGCAAAGGCGGCACACCGGACCGGTGTAGCGGGCCATGGTTCAGATCTCCTCGGTGTGCATCAAACCCGGCGCCGCTTCTTGGGGCGGCAGCCGTTGTGCGGGATAGGGGTGACGTCTTTGATGCCGGTGACTTCGATGCCGGCGCTCGACAGCGACCTGATGGCGGTCTCACGGCCGGAGCCGGGACCACGCACGAGAACGTCGACGCGGCGAACGCCGTGCTCCATCGCCCGTCGAGCACACTGCTCAGCAGCCATCTGGGCGGCGAAGGGGGTGGACTTGCGGGAGCCCTTGAAGCCGACATTGCCAGCTGAGGCCCACGCGATGACGTTGCCCTCTTGGTCGGTGATCGAGACGATCGTGTTGTTGAACGAGCTCTTGATGTGCGCCACCCCGTAGGTGACGTTCTTGCGCTCCCGCTTGCGCGGCCGGCGACCGCCGGGCCTCGTGGTCTTGGCCATCAGCGCTCGCTGCTCCTGTTCGTGGTGATTGCGGCCATCAGTGCTTGCGCACCTTCTTCTTGCCGGCGACCGTCTTCTTCGGTCCCTTCCGGGTCCTGGCGTTGGTGTGCGTGCGCTGACCGTGCACCGGGAGCCCACGACGATGGCGGATTCCCTGGTAGCAGCCGATCTCCATCTTGCGTTTGATGTCCTGTGCGACGTCGCGGCGGAGGTCACCCTCGACCTTCAAGTTTGCGTCGATGTAAGTGCGCAGCTTGGCGACCTCTTCGTCGGTCAGGTCGCGGACCCTCGTCGACTGGTCGATCGATGTGGCCTCGCAGATCTGCTGAGCCCTCGTGCGGCCGATGCCGTAGATGTAGGTAAGCGAGATCTCGAGCCGCTTCTCGCGGGGGATGTCGACGCCTGATATGCGAGCCATCGATCAGCCCTGCCGCTGCTTGTGGCGCGGGTTCTCGCAGATGACCAT
>JBKQLZ010000070.1:0-2821 GCA_052146895.1 Acidimicrobiales bacterium | reverse complement strand
CACGAGCCTGGTGCCCCACTCGAGGTCCGGTCGGCCGCCGACCGCAACGTCAACAACCGCTCGGTGGCCCCTGAGCACCGCTTCGACCTGCGTCGGCCAGATCTTCTCGCCGCCCGAGATCACGGCGTCGTCCAGCCTGCCGTGGATCCGGAGCCGGCCGGACGGGTCGAGGTCGCCCGCGTCACCTGTCGCGAACCAGCCGTCTGGCGTCTTCGGGTCGGTCCCGTCCCGGTAGCAGCGCAGGAGCATCGGGCAGCGAAGCCGGACTTGGCCTTCCTCGATCCTCACCTCCACACCCTCAAGAGCGACTCCGTCGTAGACGACCCCCGAGCCCGTCTCAGTCATCCCGTAGGTTGCGACCGCGTTGGCGGGCAGGTCGTCGGGAGGTTGCTGGCCGCCGAGCACGACCGTTCGGAACAGCGCCGCACCGTCTCGACCGAGCCGGGCGAGGGCGACCGGCACGAGGGAGACGAGGGTCGCCCCCCGCTCGAGGGCGGCGGCGGTGGCGCTCTCCACCGCAAAGCCTGGCTGGATCTCGACCGGAGTGCCCGTCACGATCGCCCTTGTCAGCACCGAGAGGCCGCCGACATGGGCGAGCGGGAGGCAGGCGAGCCAGCGATCCCGGGCAGGGTCGACCTCGAGACGGGCGCTCGTCGCCCGCGCTGACGCCTCGACAGCGTCGTGAGTGAGGACGACGCCCTTCGGCTCCCCGGTCGACCCGCTCGTGGCGACCACGAGCGCGTCGCCGTCCTCGACAGGCGCTCCGCCGGGTCGCGCGACCTCTTGGCCCGATCCGTCGACGACCACGCAAGGACGGAGCGTGTCGAGCAGCCTGTTGGTCGCGCTCTCGGCAAGGCGCGTGTCGAGAGGAAGCACGGCATCGCCTTGGTCCCAGCAGCGCCGTAGCCCCTCGGCGAAAACCGGGCCCCCCGGCATCGCGAGGGCGACGAGGCGGCGCACCGCACCAGCGTATGGGGGCCCGCACGCGGCTCGGATTAGCCTGCAGAAATGGCCGCCAACGACTGGACCCAACTGGGCGACTTCGAGGACATCCGCTACGAGACCGTCGAGGGGATCGCGAAGCTCACCATCTGTCGGCCGGAGGTCCGCAACGCGTTCCGGCCTCAGACTCTGTTCGAGCTGTCCCGCGCCTTCGACATGGGCCGGGACGACCCCGAGGTCGGAGTGATCGTCCTGACCGGCGAGGGACCGGACGCGTTCTGCTCTGGAGGCGACCAACGAGTGCGAGGCGACGACGGCTACATCGGCGACGACGCCGTGGCGAAGCGCGGCATCGGCCGTCTCAATGTCCTCGACCTCCAGATCCAGATCCGCCGGCTCCCCAAGCCCGTAGTCGCCATGGTCGCGGGCTACGCGATCGGCGGGGGCCACGTGCTCCATCTCGTCTGCGACCTGACGATCGCCGCCGACAACGCACGCTTCGGCCAGACGGGGCCGAAAGTCGGCAGCTTCGACGGCGGATACGGAGCGGGCCTGTTGGCGAGGACCATCGGGCTCAAGCGCGCGAAGGAGGTCTGGTTCCTCTGCCGCCAGTACGACGCCGCCCAGGCGCTCGAATGGGGCCTTGTCAACGCGGTCGTGCCCCTCGAGAACCTCGAGTCCGAGACCATGCAGTGGTGCCGCGAGATGCTTCAGCTGTCGCCGATAGCGCTCCGCATGCTGAAGGCGAGCTTCAACGCCGCCGACGACGGCCTGGCTGGGATCCAGCAACTGGCCGGGGACGCGACGATGCTCTTCTACATGTCCGAAGAGGGCCAGGAGGGACGTAACGCGTATGTCGAGAAACGCCGCCCGGACTTCTCACGGTTCCCGCGACGCCCCTGAGCCCGAGCGTGCGCAGAAGTTGACCTCCGCCCGCGACTGTGTTGCCGGCGCCCGCCCGAGAACGCTCCCGGCCGCCGTGGTACCAGTCGTGGTCGGCACCGCGGTGGCTTCCGCGGACGGGTCGGTGATCTGGTGGCGATCGGGCTACGCACTGCTGGTGGCCGTCGCGATCCAGATCGGGACGAACTACGCCAACGACTACTCCGACGGCATTCGCGGGACCGACACCGAGCGCGTAGGCCCGGTACGGCTCGTCGCAGCGGGGCTCGCTCCTGCCCGCGATGTGAGGACGGCATCTTTCTGCTCGTTCGGCGTTGCGGCCGTGGCCGGTCTGGTGCTCGCGCTCGTCACGACGCCGTGGCTTTTGGTCGTGGGGGCTGCGTGCTTGCTCGCGGGTTGGTTCTACACCGGCGGCCCCCGCCCGTACGGGTACGCCGGCCTCGGCGAGGTTTTCGTGTTCGTCTTCTTCGGCCTCGTGGCGGTCGTCGGAACCGCTTATCTAAGCCTCGGGCGCGTCACGACCCTCGCTGTTCTGGCGGCGATACCTGTCGGTCTTCTCGCGACGGCGCTGCTCGTGGTCAACAATTTGCGCGACATCGAAGGCGACCGGCAGGCCGGCAAGAACACCTTGGCGGTTCGCCTCGGGGCGGCCGCCACTCGCGGCTTTTACGCCGCTTGCGTCATAGGTGCGTTCGCGCTCGTCGTCGTGGTGGCCTTCTGGCGCCCCGCCGCGCTCTTGGCTCTGCTGGCGATCGTGCCGGCCTTGCCGCCTCTTCGCGCCGTGCTCGGCGGGGCGGAGGGTCGCGATCTCGTCACTGCGCTCGTCAAGACAGGGATCCTTCAGCTCGCGTTCGGCGCCCTTTTCGCTCTCGGGATCGCACTATGAGCCTCAGCGCTCGATCGAGCACCAGTCTCGGGCCGCTCGTGCAGGAACTCGCGCAGGAGCGCGACGAAGGCATCCGGGCGCTCGAATGGG
>JBKQLZ010000069.1:0-3470 GCA_052146895.1 Acidimicrobiales bacterium | reverse complement strand
CGGATCGGTGCCGTGGTGAGTCGAGGCGTATGCCTGGATCACATCGGCCGCCGCGGCCGCAGTCAGCGGCGAGGACTCACTCGTGCCGCCGCTCAGCTCGATGTCGGAACCCGTTACCGGGGTCTGCTCGTTCGTGCAGTCAGTGAACAACGTGTTGTCCGCGTCGCAGAGCGCCCAGTTGAGATCGCCCGGCGCGACGAGGTCGACGGTGTTGCCGCCACTCTGAGAGTAACCACCCGACGACAAACTCGAGATGTTGTTGTCGATCCACGTCCCGTTCGTCGCGTCGGGAGTCGACGCGTTGATGCCCCCGTAATGGACCTGCTGGTAGGAACGGAAGGTGGTCGACGCCCCGACGCTGATGAGGTTGGGGTCGGTTGCCGGAGAACCGATCGTGCTCGTAACGCCGGAATCACCGGAGCTCACGACGACAGTGACGCCCGCGGCCACGGCATCATCGTCCGCGATGCGCGTGATGTCGAGAGCCAGGTCGGGGAAGGTGTTCGAGCCGAACGACTCGTTGATCACCTTCGCGCCATGCGCGACCGCGTAGTCGATCGCCTGGATGAAGTTGGACTCGGTCGTGTCGTGATCCGTCGAGAACACGTCGAGGCCCATCACGTTCGCGCCCGGAGCGGCACCGGTGATCTTGATGTCGCACGGGCTCGGGAGCGGATCCGCAGCGTTCACGTAGCCGTCGAGGTTGTAAACCGTATTTCCCTGCGCGGCGATCGAGCTCGAGTCCAGGAAGGCCTCGCCGCCAGCGGTCGCAGTCCCGGTCGCATCGCCGTTGAAGTTCTTTTGAACGACCACCGGCGATCCTGCTGGCGATCCCGCCGAGGCATATGCCGTGTTGCGTGAGAAGTCGGGGTCAGAGGGGTTTACGCCGTCGGCTATGTAGGCGACCGTGACGCCGGCGCCGTCGTAGCCGAGGCCCGTCGCAGCTGACGCATTGATCACATTGATGGCTTCGGGGTCCGACTCGGGCGAGGCGGCAGTCCCGCAGATGGATGGCGGATCCACGGTCGGGCGCTCCGTACCGGCTGAACCGGGTGCCGTCGCGCCGGTCGGTACCTCAGTCGTCGGGTAGGGGATCACGCTGTCGGCTGCGACGGCGACGACGAGCGGATTGGCAGCGAGCGCAGCCCGTTGCGCGGCCGTCACGGACGCGATCACGAATGGGAGCGCGGTGCCAGCGATCACGCTCTTGGCGCCCGCAACGCGCAGCTCCTGAACGAGCGGGACCTGCTCCACTCGGAGGGCATGCGCGCGCGCCACAGATCGTGCGCCGAGGCCAGACTCACGATCGCGAAGCATCACGATGACCCTCGAAGTCGGCCCGACAGCTCTCGGTATCTCTGTGGTGCGAACGACGGTGCGGGCCGGCGCGGCCACCGTGGCGCTCGACGCCGGCACTCCCAGAGCGATACCCATGCTCGCCGCCGCTCCCATCACGAGCAGAGCCATCAGTCTCGACCTGCGCATCGCCTCACCTCCGCTAGGGCCACACATCGCTCCTCGCACGCTAAGCGCGGCCGGCGAGCGTGTCACCTCTCTTTTTCGCACTGGGAGGCTCATCCCTCTCAGCTACCACGCCGATCGTGAGGTTGGGCCGAAGAAAGAGCACCCGTGCTGTAGACGTTCGTCGCCGTGTGGGCAAACACGAACGGGCATCCCCTTGCTCGGAAGGTGCACGAAGCGGACCGCTGGGACTACGAAACCTCCCACAACGGCTGGATAGCCGTTCGCATCGCCCGCGTAGACCAGGGTGTAATCGGTCGGATCGGAAAGACTCAACCCAGAACAACTCTGGCCGTCAATCGTATAACCGCCAGCTTCCAACGTGGCCGAGATCAGTTTATTTCCAACGCCTGCGCAGGACAGAACTCCCGAGATTCGCGGTATTCGCCTCTGTTGGCAGGTCGAAGATTGAGCCCCGCGACGAGGTGTAAATCCGCCGAGTCGGAGTGAGCTCAACGCTTCGTCAGTCTTTCAGGCAGTGATCGTGAGCGCCACCCCCTCTTCCCCGAGTTCGGTCTCAGCTCCTCCGCTCTGCCCCCCGAGGTAGAGTGAATTCAGCCAGAGGTCGACAAATGACTCGTTCACGAAGCGCTCCGACATCATGACTACTCGAATAGGCATGATGCTCCCCGGCGCAGTGTCGCTGGGCGCCTACGAAGGCGGTGCCCTTGCGGCAATCTTGAAGGCAGTTCAGACCTCTGCGGGCGATCTTGTAGTCGATGCAATCGCGTCCGCTTCCGCCGGGTCGATGACAGCTTTGATCGCATGCCGCGCACTTCTCTGCGATGCCGATCCCGTCGATCTCATGACCAAGACATGGGTGGACCTGCCCCAGCTCGATCGCCTGGAAACTCACGACCTCACGTCACCGCTGACGATGAATAATCTGATGGCCACCGCGGATCAGCTGCTTGGAACAGAGCTGGTACCGGACGGTCAGAATCCGCCGCAGGAAGGCTCAGTGCGTCTTTCGATGGCTCTGACCGCGCTCGGCGGGCTCACGTACGCGATGCCGAGGCTACAAGACAGCCACGACCCTTCGTACGGTAAGCCAATGTTGGCGACGACTTACGTCGACTTTTTCACCACCGAGCTAACGGCGCCTGCAGATTCCGATGCCTTCAAGGACGTGCTCGACGCCGCGATGAGCTCTGGGTCAACCCCGGTCGGCTTCCCGGCCCGACAGATGATCCGCGACGACTCCACCGGCACGTATCAGAGCAACGGCGTTCTGACGCCGCAAGGTCGTCCGTTCACACTTTGGTATTCGGACGGAGGCGACGTTGACAACCAGCCGTTCGGCCGGCTACTCGACTTGATCGAGCAGGTCCCCGAGAACGACGACGAGCGCGTGATCGTGATGCTCAACATCGAGCCGGCCGCTGAGCCAACATGGGAGGGAACCTGGTTCGACGAGGACCCTGAGCATGTTCCTTTGTGGCTTAGCACTCTGTTCCACGTCGACCACATTCGAGCAAGCCAGACGCTCTATGACGACCTGCGCAGGCTCGAGAAGATCAACAGCCACATCCGGTGGCTCAAACAGGTCGCTGGCACACTTCAGCAGTCGCTGGATTCGACCGCGCTCGCGCAGGGCGTGGGCGAAGCTGCGGAACAACTGAGCGAAAAGCGAAAGAACATTGCAGATCAGATCCGCAACCGCGTTGGTGGTGACGCGCCAGCAACCGGAACACCGCCAGCTGAAGGGCTCGAGGATCTCCTTCTCGAGGCAGCGGGCTTGAGTGGCAAGAAGGCGGTCGTCGTCGAAATCATCTCTCCTGACTCAGACCCATCGGTCCACCTGACAGCGGAGCAGCAGCTTTCGGGGGAGTTCCTCTTCCACTTCGGAGGATTCTTCGACCGGCGTTTTCGCGAAAGTGACTTCGCTCTCGGCTATCGCAACGCGTACTTCTGGCTCGACTGGTGGTTGGATGGCCGTGTGTCCGATC
>JBKQLZ010000068.1:0-15639 GCA_052146895.1 Acidimicrobiales bacterium | reverse complement strand
CACGGGCGGTGATATGGCCGGCGACGCCTTCGTCAAAACCGAAACGGGAGAACAACCGGTACGCAGCTGCGAGCTTCTGCTTGCGCTCGAGGCGCTCGGCCTCGAAGTCCACTTCAGCGGCCGGTGCGTCCGGCATTCCGAGCTTGTCAGCCATTGGGGGATCCTCCTGCGCGGCGGTGAGACGGCGTGATGCGCCCAGGCTACCGGGCCATCCGCTCGGTCGCGATTACGGACGGCTCTGGCCCACAGGTACCCTGTTGCCGTGCGTGCGACCTGGTTCTCACGAAGGGCGCTGGTCCTTCACCTGACGGTCGTCGTCGTTGTCGGAGGTTGCCTTGCGCTCGGCTGGTGGCAGCTCAGCCGCGCGGTCGGTGGCAACACGCTCAGCTGGGTCTACACATTCGAGTGGCCGTTTTTCGCCGTGTACGCCGTCTACATGTGGTGGAAGCTCTTGCACGAGCCGCTCGCCGAGACGCGAGAAGCGGAGAGGACGGCGAAGGCCTCCGCGGAGGAACAGCCTGTGAGCGTTGCCGACCTCGTGCGGGAGCTCGACTTCGACCCGTACGACGACGAGGCCGACCCCGAGCTGGCGGCATACAACCGGTACCTGGCAGGCCTCCACGCCGCAGACCGGGAACGGGCGCGCCCAAGGGCGAACCACAGCCCAAGCGCGCCGTGAGCGGCGCGGCAGGGCGACTCACCTCCTCTGGTGTCGACGGGGCGCTGCTCCGCTACCGAGTGATGTCGTGGGTCGTCGGAGTGATGCTTCTCCTGCTCTGTGTGGTCGCGCTCCCGCTCCAGTACATAGGCAACCGTCCCGCGCTCGCGAATGCCGGCTTCCCGATTCACGGCTTCCTCTACATCATCTACCTGCTGACGGTTGCCGATCTCGGGCGAAGAGCGCACTTCCGGATGGGGCAGCTGGTGGGGCTCGTCTGCGCAGGCTTCCTGCCCGGCCTCGCTTTCTACGTGGAGCACCGAACCACCAAGCGCTTTCTCGCCGAGCAGGCGAGCGAGGTCCCCGCCCCAGCCGCCTAGTTCAGACGGTCGCGAGGGCGATGACCGTCGACCGGGGAAGTCGGAGGTCGGTTCTCCCACGGAGGTAACGCTCACTGAGTGCATCGGCGTCAAGCAAGCTGATCCGACTAAACCCAGCGTCGCGTAACAGGGTTGCTACCTGATCCGTCGAGTAGCTCGCGACGACAGGCTCGTGTGCGGCTCTGAGGGTCACAGTTGAGGTTGTGCGGACAGCTTGACCGAGGGCGTCCAGTGCGTCAGGCGGCAGGAGAAAGTTGGCGACGAGCGTCGTTCCCGCTTCTCCTGAGGCGATGGCGCGCAATGTGGCCTCAGTTTGAAAGCGCTCGAGGTACATCGTGACACCCATCCAGTTCCAGGTGGCTCGCTCCGGCAGGCTCAGGTCGAGAACGCCAGACTTTGACAAGTCCGCCGAGATGAAGTGGACGTTCGGCGGCGTCGAAAGCCGGGACCTCCGAAGAGCCGCGCGCTTCCAGGATTGCGTATCGGGGTGGTCGACCTCCCAGATGACGAACTCGGACGCCCGAGGATGACGCCACGCGAAGGTATCGAGGCCGGCACCGAGGAGAACGTACTGATCGAGCCCTGCGGTCAGGCCAGCCAGGGCTACGTCCTCTGCCAACCTCGCTCGCACCGCGTGCACGGCTCCCATCGCCGACCGACTTGCTTTTCCAGCTTCCACGTGGCGACCTCCGTCGCTGATAACTAGTGCCCCGCTTCTTCGCCGGGACGATCGAGCAGTGGGGCTAGGTGACTGGGGCGAGGCGTTTGGCCAAGTACGCGAGCGCGAGCGGGTAACGGTGCTCGGTCCGCCGGTGGCCACCTGCGAAGAGCTCGTGGTGATGCTCGATCCCTGCCTTCGAGAGCACTGCTGCGAGCTGGTCCGCTGCCACGTCGAGGAAGTGCTCGTCCGAGCGCCCGCAGTCGATCCAGATCGCTCCGAGCGAGGCGAGCGCATCGAGGTGGCTCGGCGCCATCGCGACGGGATCGAGCTCGCACCACCGCGCGAAGACGTCCTTCCGGATCTGCCCGGTCGTCGGGTCGAACGGAAGCTCCACCGTGTGCTCGGTGCCGGGCGCAAGGCCGGGGGAGTAGCAGGCCGAGAGGGCATAGCACTCGAGGAGCGGTCCGTCGGTCGGCCGCGAGAACGCCCGCCGGCTACGGAAGTCCTCCCACCAAGCGACGTAGTCGGAGTCGTATTCGTCCCTCAGCGCGCGGTAGGCGGCAGCGATGAGGGGCAGCATCGAAAGCTCGAAGCAACCATCGGCCGAATGAGCTGCTACCGCCCCGAACACATCGGGGCGCTTCATGGCCGTGACGAGCGCTCCGTAGCCTCCGCTCGACTTCCCCTGAACTGCCCGATGGGCCGGCGACGCGAGAGTGCGGAATCGGCCGTCCACGAACGTCACGACGTCGTCGACGAGATAGGTGTGATAGCGGCCGACCGCCGTCGAGTCGAGGAATTGGCTTCCGCCGAGCGACGTCCAGGCGTCCACGAACGCGATCAGGCACTCCGGGGCAGCCCTTGACATGAAGAGGGCGTCGGCGCTCTCGGGGTAGGTGAGCTCGAATGTTGAGGCGGGATGCAGCCACGAAGGCACCGCCGAGCCGAAGCCCTGCAGCACGTAGACGACCGGGTATCGCTTGTCGAGCGCGTCGCGGTAAGAAGGAGGGAGGTAGACGAGGACGGGACGTGTCGCTCGGTCACCGAGGGGATTGTCCTCAAGGGCGGCCGAGTCGATCTCGAGCGTCTCGACGCTGCCTGCCAGCTCGGCTTCCCACGGGCGCATGAGCGCCATGGTAAGGGCGGGGCCGGCGGACCCGCCGCCGAGTCAGCCGACTGAGCCGAAGACGTCCGCCAGCTCTGCCGGCACGACCGTCTCGAGCTGGTCGTAGCGGCACGAGTCGGGCTCGCGCTCGGGTCGCCACCGGCGGAACGTGGTGGCGTGACGGAAGCGGTCACGTTGCAAGTGGTCGTAGGCCACCTCGCAGACGAGCTCCGGGCGCAGAGGTTCGAAGGAGAGATCCTTGCCAGCGTTCCAGCGGCTCTGGGCTCCAGGCACGCGCGAGCCGGTCGCCTCGCGAGTCGCGCTGCCTTCGTCGCTGCTCGGGGTCATCTCCCCCCAGGGGTGGCCCACCAGCCCGGGAGCTCGGTATGGCTCGAGCTCTCCGGCGAGCTCGAGCCTGCGGGCATCGGTGAACGAGGACGTGACCCCGACATGTTGCAACCGGCCGGTCTCGTCGTAGAGGCCGAGCAGGAGCGAACCGACTCGTCCGCCGCCGTTCTTGTGCCAGCGGAAGCCCGCGACGACGCAGTCCGCCGTGCGCTCGTGCTTCACCTTCGTCATGACCCTCTTGTCCTCGTGGTACTCGAGAGACCCGCTCTTCACGACGACACCGTCCAGCCCGGCACCCTCGAAATGGGAGAACCACCGCCTGGCTGTCTCGATGACCTGCGTGGCCGGCGTGACGTGCACCGACCCACCGACGTCTCCGAGCGCTTCGACAAGTCGCTCCCGACGAGTGGCAAACGGGACTCGTCGCAGGTCCTCCTCCTCGATGGCGAGGAGATCGAAAGCGACGAAGGACGCCGGTGTCTCGGTCGCCAGGCGGAGCACCCGCGACTCGGCTGGGTGGATCCGCTGCAGGAGGGCGTCGAAGTCGAGCCCGTTCGGCCCGACGATGACGATCTCCCCGTCGAGGACGCAGCGGTTCGGGATCCGGTCGGCCAGCTCTGCGATGAGCTCGGGGAAGTACCGGGTGAGGGGCCGCTCATTGCGGCTCCCGAGCTCGATCTCGCCGCCGTCGCGGAAGACGATGCAGCGAAAGCCGTCCCACTTCGGCTCGTAGTAGAGATCGTCCCCCTCGGGCAAGGACTTCGACGCTTTCGCCAGCATCGGCGCGATCGGTGGGTTGACGGGGAGGTTCATGGTGGTCGAGGCCCTCAGTCGTGTTCCGCGAGGAACGAGCCCACGGCTCCCATGTACGACTCGCGCTCCTCCCACATCGACAAGTGGGAGGACTCTGGCAGCAGCACCTGTTCGGCGTAGGGCAAGCCCGCCATGAGCGTGACCTGGAGGGCCGGGGTCGCTTCGTCGTACGCACCGGAGATGACGAGGGCCGGGACATCGATCTCGGCAAGGCGGTCGACGACCTGCCAGTCCTTGAACGACCCGATGACGTGGAATTCTGACGGACCGTTGGTCGTGCGGTACACGGTTGGATCCGTCAACAGGGCCGTGAACGACACGAGGACGTCGTCCGGCCAGGGCTGGGGCACCCGGCACACGTGGCGGGCGTAGAAGACGTCGCACGCCTCGAGGTACTCAGGGTCGTCGGTCGTGTCAGCCTCCTCGTGGCGCCGCAGGGTGGCCTCCACCTCCGGCGGAAGCTCAGCTCGAAGCTTGTTGGCCTCGGCGACGAAGTCCGGGAACGAAGCGGCGGTGTTGGACAGCACTACCGACCGGAGACCCGCAGGGTGGGTGAGGGCGTGCTCCTGCGCGAGGAAGCCGCCCCAGCTCTGCCCGAGCACGTGATAGCGGCCTCCTATCCCGAGATGCTCGATCAGGTTGGCAAGCTCGCGGACGAACAGCTCGACGGTCCAGAATTCTGCTCCGCGCTCTGGCAGGTGAGTAGAGCGCCCGTTGCCAAGCTGGTCGTAGAAGATGACAGTGCGACCATCGGTTGCCAGGTCGGCGAGCGCGAGCAAGTAGTCGTGAGTGGCGCCCGGTCCTCCGTGAAGGAGGAGGAGCGGGGCAGGGCCGTCTCCGGCTCGGGCTCGCTCTAGGTCGCCCATGACGCCGTACCAGGTCTCAAAGCCGTCGAAGTCGGCGTGACCCTCTGTTGCGTAGCGGCTGTCGCTCTGATCCTCAGTCACGGCTTGGCCCCTTTGCTCAACTCGTCAGTTGGAACAGACTCGCTCACGGCGGCGCCGATGACAATGCCGATGCGCGCAGCACCTTCACGAACCACATGATGGCGCCGAGGGTCACCACGACTTCCGCCACTGCGATGACCGGCACCGGCAGGGGAGGAGACCATTTGGGGTGGCTCAGGAAGAAGACGTCTAGCTGGCCATGCGGTCCGACCACGAAGCGGCGCAATGCCCCGTAAAGCGCAGTGAACTGCGTCAGCAGGCTGAACACGACCGCGCCGACGATCACCCCTGAGACCCAAGGACGCCGGATGGCGGCATGCAGCCGAGGGCCACCGATGGCGGTCCCGGCGACAATCGGGAGTCCGACCGCGAACGGCATGCTGTACCTCGCCTGCCATATCAGACCGTCCTGTCGCCACGTCAAGACCGTGACCACAAAGGGCAACAACAGCGTGCCCACAACGACGATGGCCATCAGGAGCCGCTGCCGGTGCGTCCCGAGCAGCAGACCCGCGCCCACGATCAGCAGGAGCAGCAGGCCTACCAGCACGTCTACAAGGCGCCCGTCTTGGCCATCGTGAATCGTGAAGTGCTGGGCGAAATTTGTGAGATACGCGGCGAACCGGGTGGCCACCGCACCGAGGATCGCTGACTCGCCGGCGCTCGGCCGTAGGCCGTGGTACTCGGGAACGAAGAGATAGGCCTCGGCCCCGACTATCCACCCGAGGGCCAAGACGGCCACAGCGAGCACGGCGGCGGACCACCTGCGCACGGCGCGAACCGCCCACAACGCCCGAATCTGCGTCGCCCGGAGGAGTACGCCGATCGCCAGCAGCACGATTCCGATCACCCACTCGGGTGACGAGGTGCGCGACAGCGTCAACACGACGGCACTGAATCCAGCGCTGTTCAGCAACGCTCTTGGGGGCTGGCTTTCGGGCTGGAGGGCGAGTAGCGCGAGGCATGTCCACAGGCAGATAGCGCAGGCGATCTCCAAGCCGCTCGGCTCGACGTTGCTCGCCAGCGTGAAGACGAGCGGTGTCATTGCGACGAGGAGACCGAGCACGACGAGAGTGCCCTCCCCGAACAGGGCGGCCAGAGCGGCCGCGAGACCGAGAAAGAGCGAGTCGACGAGGACGCTCATCCACCGCATCGCATACACCGACGTGGTGTCCTGGGTGAGCAGTGTCGGACCGCCAACGAGGAGGTAGTACAGGGGCGGGTAGCGCCCGACGTACGTCCCGACGCTGAGCAGCTTGGACGAGTCAACAAGGACAGGGCAGTCCGCCGCCGTGCGTGGGTGGTTCCAGACACAGCCACTCAGCGCACCAAGGTTCCTGTACGTCGCCGGCACGACGACCCATCTGTCGGCTTTCGAATGGCCCCGTACCGGATGACCTAGCCATTCTCCACGAACGACAGCGGCTGCTCTGATCATCTGGTCTGCCTCGTCAGGTCCCGTGGTCAACGGTGCGGCGATGCTCCAGAGCAAGCCGATGCTCACGAAGACCACGTAGCTGCCGAGGAAGACTCGTAATAGTGCGCGCCTTCCGCCGGGACGATGCGCGCCCGCGAGCAATGAAACCCCCCGTCGGTGTCTCGGTTGTGCTCCGCGACCGTGAGTGTCGCTCGTGTCGACGCTCACGCGGCTGGCATTCTCATCCGGTGGTGACCTCGCGCCCCGTCTGGCTGAGGTGATTTATAGGGCATCCGTGCTAACGACGGGTTGACAGGGGGTTCAGGGGTACGCCTACCTCGACCCGTGCCCTGCGAGCGATGCTGCAGGCTCGCTCGGGACGCATTGTCCCAGGCGGTAGCTGGTGTAGAAGATCAACGGCGACGCTACGAGCGGCACCAATCCCACCCAGAAGCCGTAGCTGAGCAAGAAGCCGCCAAGGAAGAGGTTCCAGGCTCCGCAGGCAAAGCGTATGCCCGCCCACAGGCGCGGCCTGCGGTACTCAAATGAGAACCGGACCAGAAGTCTCATCAGGAGAGGTTGCGAAGATCTGAGGTTGTCGGTCTGTGCGTACATCGGGATGCCTCCTGTGAGCCGCTGTGCCGGGCACTCCGGCACTCCGATCACCAAATAAAATGATATCACTTTGATATCCATTTGTCAAGGGCACCAGGTGTGCGCACGGTTAGGTCTGACAGCCCTCTCGCCGCCGATAGACGGAGGGAATCGCCACCCGCGCCTGATCGCGCGGGCGCACGGTGATGCGGTCAATGTCCACGTGTGTCGGCCTCGTGACCACGAAGGCGACGCACTCCGCGACGTCCTCGGCTGTGAGAGGCGTGAGTCCTTGGTAGACGGAGGCGGCCCGGTCGGCGTCGCCGTCAAAGCGAACGAGGGAGAACTCCGTCTCGACCATTCCGGGGTCGATCTCGCAGACGCGGAGCGGTTGGCCGAGCATCTCCATGCGGAGGACGTCCGTCACGGCGCGTAGGGCGTGTTTGGCGGCGTTGTAGCCGGCTCCACCGGGGTAGGGCTCGAACGCGGCCACCGAGCCAATGTTGACCACGATGCCGTCGCCTGAGGCGATCAGCTTTGGCAGCAGAGCTTTCGTGACCCGCATCGTGCCCATGACGTTCGACTGGTACATGGTGAGCCACCTCGTCTCATCTGCGTCCTCGATGCGGTCCGCGCCGAGCGCCCCGCCGGCGTTGTTCACGAGCACGTGGCAGTTCGGCACCTCGTCACAGAACGCCACCACGCTTGCGGGGTCAGTGACGTCCAATCTGATCGCGCGAGCCCGGTCACCGAGCTCGGCTGCGAGAGCATCTAGCCGGTCGGCGCGGCGGGCACCGAGGACGAGCTGGTAGCCGCGAGCTGTGAGGGCACGTGCTGTAGCCGCGCCGATCCCGCTCGAGGCACCGGTAACGACTGCAACTGGGGACACATCGGTCATAGCAACTCCACGAGTGGAAAGGAGCGATGGGATCTTGGTGGCACGAGGAAGTTCTGGCGATGAGTAGCACGGACCACGTTCGTGAAGTCCGTTGTCGGTAGCCTCTTCGATGCGCCCGGGAGATTGCCGTCCATCGCCTTGCGAATTGCGTTGAACATCGCAGTTGTCGGGGTGAACGAGACGAAGTGCACGCCGGCCGCCGCTCCCGGCAACTCACCGTCACGGTCCGGCCTCGAGCTCCATGCAAAGGGATGGTCGAGCGTGTCGACGTCCGCGCGCAGCATGATCGAGGTGCCGACTTCGTGGAGCTGCCCGTAGCGGTCCGACACCGCCCGCTGGAGGCGCGACACCGGCTGCATGACGCTCGAGTGACCGCACACGCCGAACTTGTTGGCGTCGCTCTCGAGGTCGTGCAGGTTCTCGGCCGTGCTCGTCCCGGCCGGGATGGTCTGGGCGCCGGTCGGGACCTTGCCGACGATTCGCGGCGAGAAGGCTGCTCCTAGTCGGTGGTCGTAATCGGACTCGTACCAGGAGCCCACATCCTCGTAGAGGTGGCTCAGACTCATGGCGCTGCCGCACCTGAAGTAGCCCGACGGCCACTGGTCGGTGTAACCCGGCATCGTCTCGAAGCTCGGCACGCGGTACGGCGCCATGGCGGATCGCTGGGTGGATGTGAAGCCGAGATACAGCTCAGCCGACTCCGGGATGGATGCCGCCCCCGGGATGCCTGCGGAAGTGGCGAGGGACTTCGTGAGGCTCGTCTCACTGGTTCCGACGTGACGAGCGTCGACGAAGCCTCGGCGCTCGCTCGTCCGGTCGAACAGCTGCGCAGTTGGCGCAGCCGAGCCGAAGAGCCCTGCGTAGGCCTCGTCCAGATGCGACAGCTCGTCGCTGCCGAACACGAAGACGACGTCGTTCTGCTCGAGGATCATCTCGGTCTCACCGTGCAAGCGGTCGCTCGAAAAGACCTGTGCTGCGGTCACGGCGTCGATGCGCTTGCCGGCCTTGCGCGAAGAGGCCACATCGACCGGAAGGAGGTCGAGCTTCGTGGGCACGAAGCTCGAGAAGTACCCGAGCCCCCACGCGACGAGGAGGCCGCATCCCGCTGCCGTCGCCGTGAGGACGTGCGAGCCCTCGAGCTTCGCGATGCGAGCCTCTAGCGTGGACTGCGCCTTGGCGAGAGCGGCTGCCGCAGGTGCAACGGAGAGCCGCGCCGTGACGATCAAGCGGTGCAGTGGCGGGACCTCCACATTGACCCCGGCATCTGTCACCGACGCTCCGTCGAGATAGCGGTACTGCTCAGCCGGCAGGCGCGGAGACAGCGGCGAGCGCACGGACGAGCCAGCCGCGCTCACGCGCTCCGGCTTGAGGAGGAGCCGGTCGATCTGACGGTAGGCGGAGGCGGTGCCTCCGAGCGCCACAACCGACGCGACCGATGTCATCATCTCCCGCCGCGACAGCGTCGCTTCGGAAACCTTCGGCTTGCCAGCAGGACAGGCAGGGCTCATCAACGGGCGAGCGTCGTCGCCCCGTCGACGACGAGCTGGACGGCGATGGCGGCGAGGAGGAATCCGAAGATGCGGGTGAGGAAGTGGAGCGCCGAGGCCGGTATCCACTTCGCGAGCTGGTTGGCCAGCAGGAGAACCGCTCCGATCACGAAGACGGTCGCGACGATGCCGGCGTACACCCCGAGATGGGCGGAAGTGCCCGACTGCTGGCGGACGAGGACCATGACGGTCGCGATCGCACCGGGACCTGCCAGCAGCGGTGTCGCGAGCGGCACCAGAGCGATCCGGTCAGCGTCGGCCGGAGGGGTCTGTTGACCCTGGAGCATCTCGAGCGCGACGAGGATGAGCAACAGTCCGCCTGCGATGGAGAGGCTCGCGAGGGAGACGTGCAGGTAGGTCAACACGACCTGGCCGAACAGGGCGAAGATGCTCACTACGGCAAGCGCGGCGACCGACGCCACGAGAGCCGCTCTCCGAGCGGCCTTTCGGGCCATCGGGCGGGTCAGTGACAAGAAGACCGGAGCCGTCCCGAAAGGATCCATCACGACGAGCAAGGTGACGAAGGTCTTGCCGAAGGTCGCGTAGCTCACAGACCGAGGACCGCCCGGGTGATCCGGTCCTTCAGCACCGAAGGAGTCAAGGGCATCACCGCCGCAAGGACGTGGGCGTCCGATCCGACGAGGTACCGAGCTCGCGGCACACGGCTCTGAAGTGCGCCGGCGATGACGCGTGCGCAAGTCGCCGGGTCGCCGAGAAGCGGGTTCGCGAGCTCGAGCGCCCGGTTGGTCCGGCGGTATGCCGTCTCGTAGCGCTCGCTTGGGTTGCGAATGCCTTGTTCCTCCCAGATATCGGTCCGGAAGCCTCCCGGCTCGACGAGGATCACCTGGATTCCGTCGGAGGCGACTTCAGCCCTGAGGGCGTCGGAGAGGCCTTCGAGAGCATGCTTCGAAGCCTGGTACCAGCCGGAGAGAGGAGTCGTGGCCCGGCCGTAGATCGAGGAGATGTTCACTATGCGGCCACCACCGGCTGCACGCAGGTGCGGCAAGGCCAGTCGGCACAGGCGCGCGGGCGCGAGGACCATGGTCTCGAGGAGCTGGCGGGCCTCCTCGTCGGAGGTGTCCTCTACGGCCCCGGTGAGGCCGTACCCGGCGTTGTTCACGAGAGCGTTCAGCCCGCCGTGGCGATCGACGACTTCGGCGATCGCTGACTCGCAAGCCGACGGATCGGTCACGTCCAAGCGCAGTGGGTAAACGGTGACGCCCGCTTCGTCGGCCGCCCGCTCGAGCCCTGCGAGCTTGTGCTCCGACCGATATGTCGCGACCGACACCCAGCCCCGCCGGGCCAACTCGAGCGCCGTCGCTAGACCGATGCCGGACGTTGTCCCGGTCGTCATGACGACCCGACCGGAGCCTCTCGTGGGCTTGTCGCGCCGAGGTTCAGCTGCCATGAGCAGCCACCGTAGGCCAGACTCCTGGCACACGAGGCCGTTCTCGCGGCAGGATCAGTTCGGCGACTGAAGCGCGGCCGCCGTGGACTGCCCCAACTGGACGACCAAGAGGAGAGTCACGAGGCCCATGACCAGGATGGACGAGCTGCTCTCAGATCTCGGGGACGAGCACGACGCGCTCGACGACGTGCTGACCGACCTCACCCCGGCAGAGTGGCAGACGGCTACGCCGGCTGAGGGCTGGCAGGTCCGCGACCAGATAAGCCATCTCGCCTACTTCGATACCACTGCCGCTCTCGCTCTCGTGTCACCAGATCGCTTCGAGGAGCACAAGGCGGCGCTGATGGCAGGCGAGGCGGGTAGCGCTCCGGATGTCGCCCTCGGCCGGTCGGTCGACGGACGCCACCTCCTCGCGGACTGGCGCACCGGACGGCGGGACCTTCTCGACGCCGCCAGAGCCGCTGACCCGGCCCGACGCGTTCCGTGGTACGGGCCCGACATGAGCCTCGCTAGCTTCACGACTGCCCGGCTGATGGAGACATGGGCGCACGGGCAGGACGTGCGGGACGCCCTAGGCCTGCCGGCGAGCGCGAGTCATCGGCTGCGTCACATCTGCCATATCGGGGTCTCGGCCCGTCGCTATGCATACCTCGTCCACGGGCTGACCGACCCCGGGACGCCGGTCAAGGTGGTGGCCGTCGCGCCGGACGGCGAGATATGGACCTGGGGCCCCGACGACGCCGAGGAGACCCTGACGGGAACTGCGCTCGGCCTCGCCCTCGTTTTCACCCAGCGCAGGCACCCGGCCGACACAGAGGTGATCGCCAACGGAGCAACAGCACAGCAGTGGCTCTCGATAGCACAAGCCTTCGCCGGCCCGGCCGGACCGGGCCGCGAGCCCGGGCTCGGTATGCCCGTCGCCGGGCTGGACGCGTCTCCGGCGAGGCCGGTAGCCGCAGCCGAGCCGGAAGCCTGAGGAGCGCACATGCCGGTGCTTCGATCTTTCCTCGACACTGCTTCAGAGGAGTACCGCGCCAACGCCGAGGCAATGCGCGAGATGCTCCAGGAGCTGAGCCGCCTCTACACCGAGGCAGCCGCAGGTGGGGGAGAGGCTTCCACCGCCCGCCTGCGGGGACGCAACAAGCTGCCTATCCGCGAGCGCGTCTCGTTGCTCCTCGACCCGGACTCCCCATGGCTCGAGCTCTCGGCCCTCGCGGGCAACCAGACGAGCTACGCCGTCGGAGGTGGGCTCCTGCTGGGCATCGGAGTCGTCGAGGGCACAGAGTGTGTGGTACTCGGGAACGACCCGACCGTGCTCGGCGGTGCCATGACCGCCGTCGCCTACAGGAAGATCGAACGCGGCCTCGAGGTCTCCCGCCAGAACCGCCTGCCGTACATCCAGTTCGTGGAGTCCGCAGGCGGAGACCTTCGCGGCGGAGGTGGAGGGCGTTCGGATCCCGAGGAGGAGCTGCGGCGCAACATGTCGCACTTCTCCGAGACCGGCAGCATCTTCCACGACATCACCGAGCTCTCAGGCCTGAGGATCCCGTCGATCTCGGTCGTCTTCGGGAGCTCGACCGCCGGCGGCGCGTACCAACCTGGCCTCTCGGACTACAACATCTTCGTCAAGGGGGGAGCGAAGGTGTTCTTGGGCGGCCCGCCGCTCGTGAAGATGGCGACGGGGGAGGACTCAGACGACGAGGAGCTCGGCGGTGCTCTCATGCACGCCACTGTCAGCGGGCTGGCCGATTACCTCGCCGAGGATGAGCACGAGGCGATCTCGATGGCACGTGAGGTGGTCGACCACCTGCACTGGCGCAAGCTCGGACCCGGACCCACCGAGCCACCCGACGAGCCGCTGAGCGATCCGGAGGAGCTCCTCGGCCTCGTCTCGGCGGACCTCCGTGCGCCTCTCGACGTCCGAGAGGTCATTTCACGGATCGTCGACGGGAGCCGGTTCGAGGAGTTCAAGCCCCGCTACGGCGAGACGCTCGTATGCGGCTGGTCATCCATCCATGGCTTCCCCGTCGGGATCCTCGGCAACAACGGCGTGCTCTTCTCCGATTCCTCGCAGAAGGCGGCGCAGTTCATGCAGCTCTGCAACCAGATCGACACGCCGCTGTTGTTCCTGCAGAACATCACCGGGTACATGGTCGGTCGGGAGTACGAGCGGGGCGGCATCGTCAAGCACGGCAGTCAGATGATCAACGCGTTGTCCAACTCGACGGTGCCGCACATCACCGTGATCCTCGGTGCGAGCTACGGGGCCGGCAACTACGGGATGGGTGGCCGCGCGTTCGACACGCGCTTCGTCTTCTTGTGGCCGACGGCGAAGATCGCGGTCATGGGCCCGAAGCAAATGGCCGGCGTCATGTCACTCGTCCGGCGCGGGCAGGCGGCGCGAAGGGGAGAAGATGTCGACGAGGAAGCCGAGAACATGCGCAGCCAGTTCGTGGAGCAGATGGCCGAGCGCCAGTCGCTTGCGCTCTACGCGACCGGGCGGGTGGTCGACGACGGCGTGATCGATCCTCGCGACACTCGACACGTGGTCGGCATGGCGCTCTCCGTCTGCCACTCGAACGTCGTGAAGGGCGCCGAAGGCTTCGGCGTGTTCCGGCTGTGAGGGGCGCCTGATGGTCCAGATACGTCGCTTGCTCGTTGCGAATCGGGGCGAGATCGCCCGCCGCATCATCCAGACGGCACACGACATGGGGATCGAGACCGTAGCCGTCCACGCCGAAGACGATGCCGACGCGCCATTTGTCGCCGAGGCGGGGAGTGCCGTCGCGCTCGCGGGCAGGAGCGCGACCGACACTTACCTGAACATGGAGGCTCTGCTCGCTGCAGCAGACCGAACGCGAGCGGACGCGGTGCACCCGGGATATGGCTTTCTGGCTGAGAGCGCCGGGTTCGCCCGGGCGGTCCGCGACGCCGGGCTCATCTTCGTCGGTCCGCCTGCTGACGCCATCGCGCTGTTGGGCGACAAGCTCCAGGCCAAGAGGCAGATGATCGCAGCGGGTGTTCCCGTGCTCGAGTCGGTCGAGGTAGCTGCCGGAGGGGATCTCCCGGCAGGTCTCGGAGGACTCGAGTTCCCGGTGATGGTCAAGGCAGCGGCAGGCGGTGGCGGCAAGGGCATGCGTGTCGTGCGGGACGGCGACGATCTGGCAGCCGCGCTGGCAGCAGCCGCGCGGGAGGCAAAGAGCGCGTTCGGCGACGACCGACTCTTCGTCGAGCCATTCCTCGCGAATGCTCGCCACATCGAGATCCAGATCCTCGGAGACGCGTTCGGCAACCTCGTGCATCTCGGCGAGCGCGAGTGCTCCATCCAGCGGCGCCACCAGAAGATCATCGAAGAGGCGCCGTCGAGCGGGGTCTCGCCGGAGCTGCGCGAGGAGATGGGCGAAGCGGCAGTGCGGGCTGCCCGCTCGGTCGGCTACGAGAACGCCGGGACGGTCGAGTTCCTCTTGGGCGACGATGGCCGGTACTTCTTCTTGGAGGTCAACACGCGCCTGCAAGTGGAGCATCCCGTGACAGAGGCCGTCACCGGGATCGACCTCGTGCGCGAGCAGTTGCTCGTCGCTGGCGGCGCAAAGCTCTCGCTGTCACAAGACGAGGTCCGGCTCTCGGGCCACGCGATCGAGGCCCGCCTTTACGCCGAAGACCCTGAGCACGGCTTCCTCCCTGCGGCCGGCCAGGTCGAGGTGTGGCGCGAGGCCGTGACGCCGCAGGTCCGGTACGACTCAGGAGTCGTGAGCGGGAGCGTGGTCGGAGTCGAGTTCGATCCGATGCTCGCAAAGGTGATAGCGCACGCGCCGACGCGGAGCGAAGCCGCCTCACGGCTCGCGCTCGCGCTCGAGCGGACGGCCGTGCACGGCGTCGTCACCAACCGGGAGTTCCTCGTGTCCGTGCTACGAGACGAGGCCTTCCTCGCGGGCCAGACATCGACCTCGTTCCTCGAGGACAGGTCGATTCCTCCTCGCATCCTCTTGGCCCACGGCCAGCTCGAGCTTGCTGCCATCGCTGCGGCGCTCTCCTCGGAGGCGGCCAACCGCCGCAGCGCAGGCGTCCTCTCCTCGTTGCCGAGCGGCTGGAGGATGAGTGCCATGCCGCCGGAGCAGCGTCGCTATCGCACCGGCGCAAACGAGCTCACTGTCGAGTACCGGCGCCTCAGGTCCGGGGACTTCCACGCCGTCGTCCGCGGTGCGGGCGACGATCGAGACGATCAAGCGGTTGCGGTCGAGCACCTCGTCTCGCGGCACGGCACCTCCCCAGAGCTGCCCGACTTGGCAATTGACGGCCTGCGACCAGGTCTTCTCGTCGAGCGCGCGGGGGAGCGCGTCTGGGTGACGTTCGAGACCGGGGCGGCGGTCGAACTGGCCGAGCTCCCGCGTTTCCCCGAGCGTGAACAGGCCGCCAGCTCCGGAGCGCTCGTAGCGCCAATGCCGGGCACCGTGTTGTCTGTGCACGCGGCGGCCGGCGAGGACGTCGAGGCCGGTCAGCTTCTCGTCATCGTCGAGGCGATGAAGATGGAGCACCGCATCACCGCACCGGTTGCCGGCCGCATCCGTCAGCTTCAAGCCACGACCGGCTCCCAGGTCGCGACTGGCGATCTCCTCGTGGCGCTCGACCCGGCCGACGCGAGCGACTCGGCAGCAAGCGACGGACCTGCCAGCGACGGGGCCGAAGCCGGGAAGGGGACCTAGATGGGCGCGCTGCGAATCGCGAACTGCAGTGGCTTCTACGGGGACCGGCTCTCGGCCGCCTCGGAGATGGTGAACGGCGGCCCTATCGACGTGCTGACCGGCGACTGGCTAGCCGAGCTCACGATGCTGATCCTCGCGAAGAGTCGATTTTATGACCCGA
>JBKQLZ010000067.1:0-4432 GCA_052146895.1 Acidimicrobiales bacterium | reverse complement strand
GAAGGCGACCTCCCCCGGAGGGGGGACGCCGGGTGGGTCGGTGACGTTCAGTTTCTCGCCGGCAGGGTCGCTCGCGTGTAGCGGAGGCGACACCGTGACTGTCGGCTCCTCCGGTAGGGCCGCTTGCTCTCTCGCGAAGAAGGCCCTCGACGCCTCGGTCACGGTGACAGCCGCCTACAGCGGGTCCAGCTCCTACAAGTCCTCCAGCGGGACACTCGCCCAGACCGTGAGCTGAGCGCTCAGAGCCACAACCTGAGGTCGTCGATGGCGATCATCGGCAGACCCCAACGGAGCGCATAGCGCTCGAGCTCGGACTCGCCCGCCATCACCCCGTCGGGGCTCATCACCTCGCAGATGGCAGCCACGGACGGGAGCCCGGCGGCGACGCACAGCGCCACCGATGCCTCGGTCTGGCCTGCCCGCTCAGCGAGGCCTCCTGCGCGCGCCCCGAGCGGGAAGACGTGCCCGGGGCGGAGGAAGTCCTCCGGGTGGGCGTCGGGATGGGCGAGGCGCCGGATCGTCGCCGCCCGCTCTACGGGCGAGACACCTGTGCCTGTGCCGGAGGCAAGGTCGACGGGCAGATGAGGCGCTGTCCCGTGCCGGTCTCCAGCACCGGGGAGCGGAGGGATCTCGAGCCGCTCGAGTCGCTCCAGGTCGCACGGCACGGTCGTGTGGCCGCAAACCCTTGTCAGCAAGAACGTCACCCCGGCTGACGTGAACGTCGGAGTGGGCTGTTGCCGACCTCCCCAGCGGGATCTCACCGCACGGCCCCGGGGTTCCACCGGGTCGATCCGCCACTGGCGGATCCGGCGGGCTATGACCGCCACATCTCGGAATCGCACCGAACGGTGACGAAAATAGCCGATTGATGCAATGACATGATCATCAGGTCACGCGACCGAATGATTATTCCGCGCTCGAGAGAGCAGCAGGCAGGGGCATCATCATCGTCAACAGATCGACAGGTGACTCAACGAACCCGTAGTGCTCGTAGAAGCTCTTGGCCTCTTCGTCCTTCGCGTGGACTACAAGCAATCGCACCCCGACGCTCTGCGCCACCTCGAGCGCCTTGAGCATGAAGTGCTTGAGGAGTGCAGCTCCCAGACCGCAACCAGCGTGCTTCGAGTCCACTGCCATGCGGCCGAGGAGGACCGCGGGCATCTCGTCCGGCTGATTGCGACGCAGTCTCTTCGGCGCAGAAGCTCTTAGGACACACGCGGTGGAGGAGGCGTAATAGGCCACCACCCGCCCCGTGTCCGCGTCCGTGACAACCCAAGTTCGACTCGTGCCCGAGGCCTGGTTTCCGAGTGACCGGCGGGCGAGCCACTCGTTGAGCGCCGGCTTGCCGCAGTCGAATCCGGCGATTGCGTGCTGGGTGGTCAGCAGATCGGGACCGGCGTAGCTCAACACCTCGGGGTTTCGAGGATCGAGGGCTTGGAGAGCAGTTTGGCCATAGGAATGGGCAATTCTGGCTGTGCTGAGACCAGATCCTGCAATTGTGCCCAGGCGACTTCGTCGACCACGAAGACCCGTCGGTCAGCTAGGTCCGTCTCTGCTGCCTCCACGGCATGCCGCAAGACGTAGTCGCTCGTCGATTCCCCGCGAGCCTCTGCTGCACTCCGCAGGATGGCGTCCTGCGTTGGAGTCAGTCGGAGGTTCAACCGCTCAGTCTTCGTTGCCATTGGACGATTGTACACCGTTTGCCGTACGGCACTGCCCGTTGCAGAGCGGCCCGACCGAGCCCGGATGGGCGTAAGGTGTTAGTGACGGATTCTGCCGCTCACCTCGGGCGTGCTGTAGTCCCTCTGGCTCGGCGTTGGCTCGCAATGGGTCCGCCGACCGATCGGAGAATCATGGTCTCAGTCGAAGCCTCATTGGTAGGCCTGCAACTCGATGAGCACCATAATCCGGAGACCAACGGGCGCATGTCTGTGTGCCGCCGCTGCGGTTCGCTCACCGACGGCCCGACGGGCCTCCACCACACGCCGACCGACGGGCAGCTGATTCGCACGACCGAGTGGCTGAGCGGTCAAGCGCGCATGAAGCTCATCGAACACAGAAGGTCGCTGGCGCTCTCGCGATCCGACCACTAACGACGAGCGGTCCGAGTCGCAGCTGACGAACGGGGGAACGCGCGTTGAGGTGGGAAGGCCCGCACGGCTGCTGGGCGAGTGACGACAAAGCGCTTGTTGACACCACCTGGGTGCACGCGTCCCTCACCGGGGCCTACTGGGCACTAGGGCGGAGCTACGACGTCGTCGCCAAGTCGATCGAGAACTCACTCGTGGTCGGGCTTTACTCCCCCGGCGGAGCTCAGATCGGGATCGCCCGGGTCGTGACGGACTTCGCCACGTTCGGCTGGTTGAGCGACGTGTTCGTGGAGCCGTCCGAGCAGGGTCGAGGGTTGGGCACGTTCCTCGTCCAGACCACAGCCGCCCACCCGGCGGTCCAAGGAGTGCGGCTCGTCCTCGCGGCAACGCCGGGGCGGAACCTGTACGCGGCGGAGGGTTTCGTGCCGCTCGGCGACCCTCAGCGCTGGATGGAGCGCAAGGGCCTGGCCTGAGCTACGCCCGGAAGCCCGCCACGATCTCGGACCAGCGGTCCGCGTCCATCTTGTACGGCGCATAGAACGAGAAACGATCGATCACATCGCCGAACCTCTCCCGCACCCTCGGGGCCACCTCGTCGAGCGGAGCGACCACTGCGAACGCGTTGAGGACGTCGTCACTGATCAGCTCGCCCATCTTCGCCCACTCCCCCGCCTTGGACATCGGGTGGAGCTCGCTCTGGAGGTCACCCCAGCCATGCAGCTCGAGCACGCCGCGATAGGCAGGGGTGGAGCCGTAGAACGCGATCTGTGCTTTGACGGCGGTGGTCGCCGCGGCGATCTGCTCCTCAGTGTCGCCCGTCACCACGAAGCCCGGATATGACAGCTGGAACGACGACCTCTCCCTGCCAGACTTGGCGAGCCCTCGGTCGAGCGCCGGCAGCGTCACCTCCCGCATGTACTGCTCGGTCGTGAAGCCGTGGACCAAGATGCCGTCGGCGACCTCGCCCGCGACCTCTGTCATGAGCGCGCCGACCGCCGCGAGGAACACCTTCGGCCTGCCATATGGGTTCGGGCCCGGATTGAAGAAGGGCGTCATCAAGTTGAACGTGTAGAACTCGCCCTTGAAATCGAGCTTGGTCCCCTCGTACCAGTTGTCCCAGATGGCATGCATCGCCTGGATGTACTCGCGCATGCGGGCGGCCGGGTGTGACCACGGCATCGAGTATCGGCGCTCGATGTGCGGCTTGATCTGGGAGCCGAGGCCGAGCAGGAACCGGCCTTTCGAGAGCAGCTGCACGTCGTTCGCCATCGTCGCCGTGATCATCGGGCTGCGCCCGAAGGCGACCGTGATGCCCGTGCCGAGCTCGAGATGCTCTGTTGCGCCCGCCGCGACGGCAAGCGTTATGAGAGGGTCGTGGCCGGTCTCGGCGGCCCAGGCGCCGTCGTAACCCTCCGCCTCGACCCGGCGCGCGTTGTCGCCGATCTTCTCTGCGTCGAACCCGATTCCTCCATCGATGAGCATGCGAGCAACCTACTTCGACCCGTCACCGCCGCGCCCGTCGAGCCTCGGCGTCGCCTTCGGAGATGAGGGGATGCTGTGCTCGCGAAAGCAAGCACCCTAAAGCGGGGTCCGCGGGAACGTGCACACCAATCCGGCGTAGGGAGTCACACCTGGATCACTCGGTCGCGCCGGCTACCGACCGCTCTTGACCGCCGCATGGCGCCACTCCGAAGTGGTCATCCGATAGAGGACGAACCTGCCGCGAGGGTGCCCGATCTCGTACCACGGCGCGTCGAAGTCGTCGCCCGGATCATGGGTCATGCCGACCCTACGCATCACGGCCTGTGACCGCTCATTCAGTTCCAGCATGCCGAGTGCACCGGCGTGCCAAACCTTCTCGACTCGGGCGCCACGCATCACAAGCAAGCGAGCGACGTGCCAGCAGGCGTATCCGACCGCATTGTCGAGGGGGGTTCCAATTGAGCCGCCCGGGGCTTCAACATCGGCGCCGTCGTCGATAAGTGCGGCCGCCACATCGACGTCGTCGCTGCTCGCGGCATAGTGCAGAGGCGTCTCGCAGCCGGGTCCTGGTGTATCAGAACCGCCTCTCGTCGTGAGGGCATTGGGATCAGCGCCGGATGCGATCAGCAGCTTCACGATGCCCGGCCCGTTTGGGAAGTAACCGGGCCAATCTGTAGCGAAGTGGAGCGCGGTGCTCGTACCGCCTCTGGCCGCGAATCTCGCCCTCGCTAGATCGGGGTTCTCTGATAGGAGGCGCCTCACCAGGTCAACGTCACCGGCGCGCACGGCCACAAGCAGCTCTACCGCGGTCGGGTCATCCCACGGAATCGTGACAGTGGTGGTCCGATCACTCATGACCA
>JBKQLZ010000066.1:0-6216 GCA_052146895.1 Acidimicrobiales bacterium | reverse complement strand
AATTCGTCCCACACTGTCGCCGTGCATGCCGAATAGCTCCACTCGACGCCATCGGGAAAGCGCACGAGGATCGTCTCTTGTTCGGGGAGGTACGCCTCGGCCACGATGCGTCCAGAACCGACCACTGGAAGCCACTCGATCATCGCGTTACATCATAGGCGCCCCTCCAGGCGGCGATGGCCGGTGCCAGATCGGGCACCGTCGCTGTCTCCCGCCACGGCGCGAGCGTCGGGTCTTCGGCTAGGGGCATCGGGTCCGGAAGATCGACGAGGACGCGTGCTGGGAGGACGACCGCCTCGCCCGTAACGATTGCCTCGCCCGTTCGCAGCGACGGAAGAATATCGGCGAGCCCGGCCACGGTGTCCGGCAACGCAGCACGAATCGTTCCTTGGTCGGCGGAATTTGAGAGTCGCAGCGCGATCAGGCTGCCGCACTGCGCCAGAGCAGTGTCTGGAAGCTCAGACGGTCGCTGCGTGATCAGCAGCAGACCGACGCCGTACTTGCGGCCCTCGCGTGCGATGCGGTTGGCCGCCTCACTCGCCATCGCCGCTGCGTCAGCGCCGAGATAGCGGTGGGCCTCCTCGAGCGCGATCAGGACCGGGCGGGGACGGCCGATGCCAACGCCGTCGGCGGGTGTGCGGACCGCTGCCTCGAAGATGAGATTCAAGACGACGCCGATCGCCAGCTCGCTGGCGCGGGAGGGCACACCACTGAAGTCGAGCACCGAGACAGGCTTACTGCCGCCAAGCCATGACGCCATTACGTCAATGAGGGGGTCAGGCCCGGCGGTGTCGGCCACGGGCTCTTGAAAGAAGCGCAAGCGAGCGTCGAGCAATCCGAGTCGCAGTCGCTCGGGCAGGCTGCCATGTGTGCCGTGCATTGGCCCCTTGAATGGCGCGGCGCCACCCTGCCCGTATGCGGAAAACCGTGCCGGCACGAGAGTACTGGGGTCGCCGGAATCCTCCACACAGGCCGTCTCGGCTTGCTTTGGTTCCATCCGCGTCTCGTTGTTCTCGTAGTCGAGCCGGTGCCAGATAGGCCGGAGTTCGAACGGGACAGGTGTGTCGGCGGTAACGGCGGTGGGGTCGAGCTGCAGCCAGTCTGCATCGGCCACAAAGGCGCGCCGCGCCTCCGCAACGAGCTCCTCAAAGCGACTCCGGGTTGTTGGTCCCCCGTGCGAGCCGGCGAACACGTCAAGGATGTCGACTGCGGGAAGCGCCCAGTAGGGCACGCGAAGGCGGCTTTGGTCCTCGGCGGAGAGCACGGAGAGGACCGACGCGTCGTCTCCGAGGGCCCGTGGGTACTCGCCGTGCGGGTCGATCACGACGACGTTCGCCGCAGGCCACCCGCCGCGCGCGAAGCGTTGCAGGATGCTTGCTACCGCGCTTGTCTTACCGGACCCGGTCGATCCAACAACCGCGGCGTGGCGGATCACAAACCGCCCGGCCTGAAGACACAGCGGGACATCCTCGGCAGCCGCGAGTCGACCCAGGCGCAGGTGATCCTCGCCAACCGGAGGAAAGACCGCGTGGAGGTCCTCGGCGGTCGCGAAGTGCACCGGGTCGTCGAGGCCCGGATAGGAGCCGACGCCCCGTTGAAACCGGCGGGTCGCTCGGTCGATCTCTCCGAGGAGCTGGACCTGTAGCCACCGCTCGCCCGTCTGCACGACCTCCGCCGGTGCTTGGGCTCCCGCGAGCTCGGAAATGCCGAGCAGTGAGACCTGACCCAGCAGGTCCACGAGACCCTGAGGGAACCGGACGAGCGATCCGATTTGGCCGATGGGCTGTAGCCGTCCTCGGAAGATTGGCGCCACTCCGGCGAGATCGGCGTCCAGCGCAACAGTGATCTGGGCGCCGAGCACATGGCGCACCCACCCGATCTTTGTCGGCTCACTGTCAGGCATCTGCCTGCTCTGCGGCAACGGCGAGAAGCTCAGCCAATCGAGCCTGCAGCTCTCCCTGTGGCGGGGAGCTTCGCGCCAGGAATGCGGCGAGCCTCCTGAAGTCGCCAAGTCCGAAGGCGTCGTCCGCCCATAGATCCTCGGGAACGTCGCTTGGCGTGCTCCAGTCCGCGCGAACACCGCCGAGGATCGCCTCCTTGCCGGCAAGCGCTTGCAAGTTCGGGGTCGATGTTGCCTTCTCGGCGAGAGCGTCAGGAATCTCACCGTGGCAGAAGACCGCAAACTCAGATCGCGGCCGTCGCCGGGCCGCGTCGAAAACCAGCTCGTTGAGGTGCTCGTCGCGAAACGAGTATCCCGACACGATCATCAGCGTCTCCGGATGCTGCATTGCCCGTCGGAAGCGATCCTGCAGCACCACGAACGGCACGCGTCGAGACTCGTCGTACTTCGCGTCCGACGGATAGATCGCCGCAGGCTGCTGATCAGCGACCGGCGCCCCCAGGCGGACGACCTCGGTGTCCTCCCACGCCCAATGGACCGATCCGTGAAGCTTCCACACGCGCACCATGAACGCAGGTAGAGCCGCCGGGGAACCCGCGTCGGCCTCGACTACCTCCGTCCGAAACCGGGCCCGGAGCGCACCGGAAAAGCCGTCGAAATACGGGACGCCCAGTGCCTCCAACGCGGTCTCCAAGAGGAGGTCGTAGTTCACGGTGAACAACTCGAGAGGAAGCAGGTAGTCGGCGCGCGCTGCCCACGCTGCGAGCTTTAGCATCGGCTCGCTATCGGCGCCCTTGAGATCTAGCGCCGAGACGATGGCATGACACACGGCGCGGTCGAGCTCCGCTGCCTTGGTGCTTGTCAATCCGGCGACCTCTTCATCGCTTCCATCGAGCAGTGCGGCGATTCGCCGCAAGCGACTCAGCGCCTGCTCTAGGTCCCGCCCGTTTAGCTGACTCTCGAACGCCGCGCGCTCCTCCGAATTCAAGGACCCGAGAACTGTCTTCTGAAGCTCTGCGACATCTGGGAGCCCACAGGCCCTCGCGGCGCCGGCGCCTAGAAACGCGCATACGTGTCGTGAGCGCGTCGCGAGCTTTGCGCTCAATCCATTTGCAAACGGGGCGATGTCGTGTGAGAGCACACGGTCAACACTACGGCACAGTCTGGCCGTACCCCGCCTTGGCGCAGCCGCCGTTAGTCACCCGCGCGTCCTCCCGCGCCGGCATGCGAGCACGCCCTCAACCATGTGCGTTGCTCTGCGTTCGCGACCGCTTTTCCGCCGACCTTCCCGCGTCGTGCGACGCTGCGGGTCCACTGGCCGCTTCGCCTGCAGCTTGACTCAATGCGGTACCGCATTCGTCAGAACAGACCATATGCACGGGGGTGCGGTCGCTGTGCAATTCGTTGGCCGTTCTGGGGCGCTCAGGGTCATCACATATGTGATGACGGCAGCAAGCATCCCTGTGTCCGGAGGTGGCGGCTACGCGCGTTATCTGGAGAGCAAGACGGTGGCGCCCGAGCGCGGGGATTACTACCTGACCCCGGACGGCGAGATGACGCAGGCGCCGGGTCGTTGGCTCTCCGATGAGGAGACGCTGACCAGGCTCGGGGTGCAGGCGGGCGAGGCGGTCGATGGCGCGGACTTCGTCTCGTTGATGGATGGTCGCCACCCGGGTACCGGCAGGTGGCTGCGACCCGAGGGCGCCGGCGGCGGCAGGGGCGGCGGGATCGACGTGACGTTCAGCGCTCCGAAGTCCGTCTCGACGGTGTGGGCCCTCGGCGACCCGTGGCAGCGCGAGCAGATCGAGGGCGCGCACGCCAGGGCCGTGGAGAGCGCGGTTAGGTATCTCCGCGAGCAGGTTCCGGTGATACGCCGCCGCTACGGCGGCCAAGTGGTGGAGGAGCACGCCAAGGATGTGATCGCCGCGGAGTACCGGCACACGACCGCGAGGGGAGTCAGCGGGGCCGAGGCGCCCGACCCGCAGCTGCACAGTCATGTCGTGATCAGCGGCGCGGTGAGGGAAGACGAGAGGATCGTCGCGGTCGCTTCGCGGTCGATCTTCCGCTCGGCCCGCGAGCTGGGGGCGTTCTACCGCTCATCGCTTGCTGAGGAGCTGTCCGGGGAGGGCTATGAGATCGAGCGCGGGACAGGTAAGGACGGCCGGTACTTTCAGATCGCGGGGGTGCCGCGTGGCCTTGCCGAGGAGTTCTCGGGACGCAGCCGAGAGGTCGCCCGAGCTGCGGAGCGTTTCCGTGCCCGTCGTGGCCGGGCACCGGAGCGCGGGGAGCTGCGCAACCTGGCGCTCGAGAACCGTCGCGCTAAGAAGCTGACGACCCGCGGAGACTTGCAACGGGTGTGGAGCGAGACGGGTCGTCGCCACGGGTTCGGGCCCGACGAGGCCGTGCGTCTTATCGGAGCGCCCGAACGGCCAAGGGTCGAGCGCCCCGTCGAGGATCGCATCGAGGCGAGACTGACCGAGCAGCACGCCGTCTTCCAGGCGCGTGATCTGCACGCCGTCGCGTTGGAGCAGACAGCCGGCGAGATGCCACCGGAGCACGCGCTCGCGGCAGCTCGCGGGATGGTCCGTGACCGGCGGGTGCTCACCCTGGAGGGCGGGCGGATGACCACCCTCGCCGTGCGCGCTCAGGAGCATGCCATCGAGCGCCGTGCTGAGCTGCTCGCTCAGCCAGCGGGCCAGGATGTCGGCGAGCACGCTCGCGTAAGCGCTGTGCGGATGGTCTCCGAGCGTATCGGAGGACCATTGAGCCCGGAGCAGAATCACGCGCTGCGAGTCCTCACGGGTCCCGAGCGTGCCGCGGTGCTCGTTGGCCCGGCGGGGACAGGCAAGGGCGTGGTGATCGACGCTGCCGCCCGCGCCGAGCAGCACGCGGGGCGCCGCACGATCGGGATCGCCGTGTCCGGGTCCACCGCTGAGCGGCTCGGAGCCGACAGCCCAGCACTAACCGACCGGACGCTGACGCTCGACTCGCTCGTCGCCCGTGCCAAGACCGGGACAGCCGAGATCGGCCCGGCCACGACGGTCTTTCTCGACGAGGCCGGGATGGTCGACCACAAGCGCATGGATGCCCTCACCGAGCTGATCGAGCGCTCCGGAGCAAAGCTGATCGCCGTCGGTGACGGCAAGCAGCTCCCCTCGATCGGGCCGGGTGGGATGTTCGACCGGCTCGCCACCCATACCCCAACCGCAGAGCTCACCGACATCCGCCGCACCCAGGACCCCGACGAGCGCAGGGCATGGGCCGCCCTTCGGGCCGGCGAACCTGAGCGTGCGATGGCGCACTACTTCAAACGCGCACAGCTTCACTTCTCGAACACCCGCGACGAGGCCGGCGAGGCGGCCATCCAGCGCTGGATGGCACTCGCAGAGAAGCACGGGATACGCCAGGTCGCGTTGATCGCCGACGCCTCCAACCAGGAGATTGACCGACTCAATGCTCGCGCCCAGCACCTCCGTACTGAGCGCGGCGAACTCGGCCACCGAGAGATCCCGCTCGGACACACCCACTACGGGCTGCGTGAAGGTGACATCGTAGCGTTCACATCCCAACACCGCCCAGCAGGCCAGCTACGGGTCGAGAACGGAAGCCGCGGCAAGGTCACACGCATAGATGAGGACGCCAGGCTGACGGTGGAGATGGACGGCTCAGGCCGTTCGGTGCGGCTCGCCGGCGAGGACATCGACTCGCTGCGGCTCGGCTACGCCCAACACGTCTTCCGCCAGCAGGGCGCAACCGTCGAGCGGACCGTCGTGGTGACCGGCGGCTGGCAGACCAGCAAGGAGAGCGCCTACGTCGAGGCGACCCGCGCCCGCCAGGGCACCGACTGGTTCCTCGCTCGCGAGGAGCTCGGCAGCCAGGGGCAAGACGCCGACCGTGTCATGCAGCTCGCGCGCAGGATGGGCACGAGCCGAGCGCAGAAGCCCTCGCTCGCCTACGAGCCCTACGACTCTGCGTTCGGCCCCGGCTACGACCTCGGGCCGCTGCGAATCCTCCGCGTCCCGGCCATCCTGATTCGCTCTAGCCGCAATCACGACCGCTCGATGGCCAACCGCAACGTCGATCGCGGACGCTAACGGGGCCACTCCGGACGGCGTCTGTGCTACTTGATGCCGGCGAACAGATCCGAGGGCGGAACGTCGAGCGCCGTCGCCAGGCGCACGATCAGCCGGAAGGAAGGAGTGGCCTTGCCGGTCTCGAGTCGAGAGATATACGTGTACAACACGTCGACCTTGCGCGCGAGGTCGGATTGGCTGAGGCCGCCTCTCTCCCGGGCACGAGCGAGATTGGCGCCGAAC
>JBKQLZ010000065.1:0-32555 GCA_052146895.1 Acidimicrobiales bacterium | reverse complement strand
TGAGCGCATCACGGCGGACGCTGACTAGAAGCTCCGGGACGAGGTTGGGCGCCTCTACGCCGTGCGGGAGCGTCTGAGAGGCGAGATCGGCGTCCTGTCAGGGCTTCTCGGCGCGGAACGGGAGCGGTTGACGGAGTCGTTGTCCACGATGTTGCGTTTCGTCGAGAAGAACCTCCTCACCTCACCCGAGCTGGCGAGCTTCGCTGTCACGCCGGTCGGTGCTGCGCCGGCCGCCGGGTCTGTCGCTGCGCCGGACGTCGACGAGCTCGAGGCGGCGATCGCGGCGGATGCCGCGGCTGCGGCGCCCTCCCCACCGCCGCACAGGCCCGACTTCGACGACGGCCAAGAGGCTCAAGAGCCCGCGAGCCGCCCGAGCCTGATGGCGCTTCCTTCGCTCGAGGAGTTCGGCGATCCCGAGCCGCACACCGAGCCCACGGCGAAGTGGGACATGAGCGGTAAGGCGGACTCGCCTGCGTCGTGAACGCTGAGGCCCGCCGTCAGGTGACCGTCAGCGGGGCGCACAGGGTATAGCTGCCCACCTGCAGGCCACTCGGCAGGGTTCCGGCAGGTGGTATGTCGTAGACGAAGCGGACCTGGTACTTCCCCTTCGGCAACTGGGGAAGATTGATCGCGAACACGTTGTTCGCGATGTTCTGACCGTTCTGTTCCACCTTCGTCGAGCCTGTGACCTGGGTGTCGATGGATCCGCTCTTGCCGCTCGCGTCGAGGCTGATGATCCAAAGAGGCTGGTAGCGCTCGCCCGCCAAGGTGCCTATGGTCCCGACGTCCTCGATCACGAAGTCGTTCCCCGGCAGCGCTGTCGCAGTGAGTTCCACGGTCGCGCCCGGCGACGTCGTCGACGGCGCGCCCGAGAGGTGGAGGTGACCTATCGAACAGCCGGACGCGTCTGTGTGCTCGGAGCCGTTCGCGGACGCCTGTGGAGCCGACCGACCGCACGCGGTCATG
The DNA here is from genome assembly GCA_052146895.1 of Acidimicrobiales bacterium. Lineage (GTDB taxonomy): Bacteria > Actinomycetota > Acidimicrobiia > Acidimicrobiales > Bog-793 > Palsa-601. Next base: position 31,589 of record JBKQLZ010000065.1, on the reverse strand, counting down.
GCGATTGCACAGATCGTCACAACGACTGCAACCTGTCTCAATCTCCTCATGGGCAACCTTTGCTCGACCACCGCTGACGGTATCACTGCAGTCCGGGACCAGATATGAATGCTGACGTGCCTACGCGGTCGAACGCGTGAGGGCGATGCTCATCAGCTGACCGCTGGGCAGTCGCTCGCTGCCGGCGAGATCCTTCTCGCGCTCGACGACCACGATGTCGATGCTGACCGCGAGCACCTGTTCCGCGATGAGCTCGCGCCACGCCTCGAGCGAGGCCGCCACAGTCGGGAGCGTCGTGATCGTAAGCCTGATCCGGTCCGACACGTCGAGGCCCGCGTCGCGCCTTGCCTGCTGCACGCGGCGCACCACGTCCCTCGCGAGCCCCTCGGCCTCGAGCTCGTCGTCGGTCTCGAGCTCGAGCGTCACGACCCCGGCGTCGCGCGGTAGGACCCGGCTGGCTTTCTCGTCGAGCGGCCGGAGACGCAAGGTGTACTCACCGTCGAGGAGGGGCACGCCTCCCGCCTCGATGCTCCCATCGGCCCGCTTCTGCCAGTTGCCAGCGCGGACGGCCTTGATCACCGTCTGGGTGTCGGCGCCGAGACGTGGGCCGAGGGCGGCGGGCACGACTGCGAGCGCTTCTTCGGCGCTGTCGGGCCCAATCGCATTGGTGAGATCGACCTGCTTCACGTTGAGCTCGTCCGCCAGAAGCCCCCGGAAGCCCTCGAGCCGCGCCGCCAGCGGCGAGGCGACCGTCAGTCGACGAAGGGGCAGGCGTGCCCGCAGGCCGGCTTCCTTGCGGATGGAGTGCCCTGCAGATGCCACCTCGCGGGCGAGGTCCATCGTCGCGACCAGCTCCGGGTCGTCCGGTAGCCCGGCCGCCTCCGGCCAGGGCTGCAGGTGGACGCTGCGCTCGCCTGTGAGGTCACGGTAGACGACCTCGGTCAGATATGGCAGGAAGGGTGCCGCGACGCGGCACAGGACATCGAGGACGGTGTGGAGGGTGTCGTAGGCGTCCAGCTTGTCCGCGTCGGCGATCGTGCCCTTGCCGGCGCCCGTGGCTCCTCCGGACCGCCAGAAACGGTCCCTGCTCCGCCTCACATACCAATTCGTGAGCACGTCGAGGAAGCTCTCGATCGCCCAGGTTGCTCCGGCGAGGTCGTTGGCCTCCATCGACTCGGTGACGGACTCGACGAGCTGCCGCGCCTTGGCAAGCACGTACCGGTCAAGCTGGCCCTGCTGGTCGGTGCGAAAGCGGCCACGGACACCGTCGGCGTTCGAGTAGAGCGACAGGAAGTACCAGCTGTGCCAGATCGGGTTCAGCACCAGGCGGACAGGCTCGGTGAGGGCCTTCTCCTCGATGACCACGTCGAGCCCCCGCAACACCGGGGAAGAGAGCAGGTACCAGCGCATCGAGTCGGCGCCCTGCTCGGCGAAGACCTGCTCGGGGTCGGGGAAGTTCCGGAGCCGTTTCGAAAGCTTGCGCCCGTCCCGCCCGAGGATCACGCCGTGGACGATGCAGCTCTTGAATGGCGGGCGGTCGAACAGGGCCGTGGACAGGACGTGAAGGGTGTAGAACCACCCGCGCGTCTGGCTCACGTACTCGACGATGAAGTCAGCCGGGAAGTGCTCCTCGAATCGCTGCTTGTTCTCGAAGGGATAGTGCCACTGCGCATATGGCATCGAGCCCGAGTCGAACCAGCAGTCGAAGACGTCGGTGATGCGACGCATCGTCGAGGCGCCCGTCGGGTCGTCCGGGTTGGGTCTGGTCAGCTCATCGACGTACGGGCGGTGAAGGTCGGTCGGCCGGACGCCGAAGTCAGCCTCGAGCTCGTCCAAAGAGCCGTAGACGTCGACGCGGGGGTAGGCCGGGTTGTCACTCTTCCAAACTGGGAGAGGAGTCCCCCAGAACCGATTCCGGGAGATGCTCCAATCCCGCGCCCCCTCTAGCCACTTGCCGAACCCGCCGTCTTTCACGTGCTCCGGCATCCAGTCGATCTGCTGGTTCAGCTCGACCATGCGATCGCGGAAGGCCGTCACCGCGACGAACCACGAGCTGACCGCCCGGTAGATGAGCGGTGTGTCCGTGCGCCAGCAATGCGGGTAACTGTGGGTGTACTCAGCCGCCTGCATCAATGCGCCTTCCTCGGCCAGGCGGGCGACGATGAGGGGGTTCGCCTCGAAGACCTGAAGGCCGTCGAAGTCGCTCACCTCCGAGGTGAAGCAGCCCCGGTCGTCGACGGGTACGAGCACCGGGATGCCGGCTTGCTCGCACGCGTTCTGGTCGTCCTCACCGAATCCAGGCGCCATGTGCACCACACCGGTCCCGTCCTCGGTCGTGACGAACGATCCACCAAGGATCTGGAAGGCGTTCTCGGTGCCGGCGAAGTAGCGGAACAACGGCCGATACCGCCGCCCGACGAGGGCAGCCCCCTTGACAGTGCCGAGAACCACGGGATCGTCACCGAGCTCGGGGGCGTAGGCGCCCAGCCGTGACGAGCCGACGACGATGCGCTCGGTCCGGCCCTCTCCGCAGTCTCGCTCGACGACGCTGTAGTCGAGGTCCGGCCCGACGGCCATCGCCAGGTTCGACGGGAGCGTCCAGGGGGTAGTCGTCCAAACGGCGACGCGGAGGTCGGACGCGAGCAACGGGTCGGACCCGGCGGCATCGCCCTCCAAGGGCTCGAGATCGAACAAGACGGTGACGGCCGGATCGGTCCGGTCGCGGTAGGAGTCGTCGAGGCGGGTCTCCATGGCCGAGAGCGGCGTCTCGCACTCCCAGCAGTAGGGGAGCACGCGATATCCCTCGTAGGTAAGGCCCTTCAAGTGCAGCTGCTTGAAGGCCCAGAGGACGCTCTCCATGTACGAGACGTCCATCGTCCGGTAGGAGTTCTCGAAGTCGACCCAACGTGCCTGGCGGGTGACGTACCTCTCCCACGCGTCGGTGGACCGTTGAACCAGGTCTCGGCAGTACTGATTGAAGCGGTCGACGCCGTACTCCATGATCGCCTGGCGTCCCGAGAGTCCCAGCTCTTTCTCGGCGGGCATCTCTGCCGGCAGTCCGTGACAGTCCCAGCCGAAGACCCGCTCCACCCGGTGCCCCCGCATCGTCTGGTAGCGAGGGACAGCATCTTTCACGAACCCTGTGAGCAGGTGGCCATAGTGAGGCAGGCCGTTCGCGAAGGGGGGGCCGTCATAGAACACGAACTCGGTCTCGGCTCCGTGCTGTTGGACCGATGCCTCGAAAGTCGCGTCCTTGGCCCAAAAGGCCAGCGTCTCCTCTTCCATCTCGGCGTAGCGTGGCTGCGCGACGACGGCCGGGTAGGAGTGGTGGCGATCGTCGTCTCTGCTGGCGGCGGTACCGGCCTCGTCTGGCATCCCCCTAGGTTAGGGCTCGCCGGAAGTGAGATAGCGCCCTCGGTGTCGGGATGGCCGGACTCCCTTCAAGGGCGCGTTAATCTCTGGCACCCTCCGTCGGGGAAATGGAGATTTCGGACCGATGGCCACGAGACAACAGACGAAGTCGAACGCGTCGCCAACGAAGCGGAAGGCGGTGACGGCCATCGTGCCGGCCACTAAGAAGCAGGCAAGCCCAGTAAGAGGCGGCCAGAAGAAGACGGCCGCCAAGACAAGCGCTCAGGCGGGCAAAGCAGGGGTGACGACGACCGCGGGCAAAGAGCCGGCGGGCACGGCCGCCAAGAAGCCAGCGGCCGGAGCCAAGGCGACAGCGGCCCCGAAGCCAGGCGTGGTCAAGAAGGCCCCCGCCACCCAGGCGGTCTCGCCCTCAAAGGCGCCGGCAAAGTCCAGTCCTGCGAAGTCTGCGTCGGACAAGGTCTCCGCCAAGGTGACATCGACCAAGGTGAGCGCAGCAAAGGCCGCGGCAGCAAAGGCCCCGCCTACCAAGGTGAGCGCGGACAAGGCCCCGGCTACCAAGGTGAGCGCGGACAAGGCCCCGGCTGCGAAGGCCCCGGCTACCAAGGTGAGCGCGGACAAGGTCCTGGCCACAAAGGCCCCGGCGGCCAAGGCGGCGGCCACAAAGGCCCCGGCCGCAAAGACCCCGGCCGGCAAAGTTGTCGCGGCAAAGGCAACCGCTGAGAAGACCGCTCCGGCAAAGGCGACCACGGCGAAGGCGGCTGCGACTGGCAAGGGCGCGACCAAGGCTCCCGCGAAGGAATCGGCTTCCAAAGCCCCCGCAAAGGCATCCGCTGCCAAGGCCCCGGCAGCCAAGCAATCCGCAGTGAAGGAGTCACCGATCAAGGCCGCAGCCGCCAAAGCCACTGCGACGGCCGCGCCTGTCAAGACGACAGTGACCAAGGCGGCCAAGCCCGCCGGTTCCACAAGGAGCGCTGGGGCGGTGTCAAAGGAAGCACCGGCGGCCGGTGCGGCCGGTGGCAACGGCATCGGTCTGCTGCCGCGGCGGCAGAAGACGGTCGAGCGGCGCACCGAGGGATACGCCGACGAGCGTTGGCTCACCCATCAGCGTCACCTGCTCGAGTCCGAGCGAGCGACATACGTAGAGCAGGCACAGCTCTTGAAGGCCGAGGCGGAGTCGCTCGTCGAGGAGATGGAGCCAGGCGACATCCAGTTCGACGACGAGTCGGGCGAGGGCGGCACGGTCACCGTCGATCGCGAGCGGGATCTCGCGCTCTCGGCTCAGGCGCTCCAGACGGTCGACGAGATTGATCACTCACTCGCGAAGATGGCCGGCAAGACCTACGGCATCTGCGAGAACTGCGGCAAGCTCATCCCCAAGCCGAGGTTGGAGGCACTCCCCTTCGCCCGGCTGTGCATCGACTGCAAGAGCGGAGGGCTCTCCCGACGTTGAGGGACGAGAGCGCCGCGAGTAAGCGCCGCCGCAGGCTCGCGCTCGTAGGTGGAGTGGCGCTCGTCGTCGTTGGGCTCGATCAGATCACGAAGTCGTTAGCGGTCAGCCATCTGAGCCACCACGAGATTCACATAGTCGGGCCGATCGCGCTCAGGCTCGAGTACAACTCGGGCGTTGCTTTCTCGATTGGGACGAGCCTGACGGGCCCGATCATCGTGGTTGCAATCGTGCTCGTGCTCGCCGTCGCATGGTTTGCGCGGCGCGTGCCGACGACCCTGTCGGCTGTCGGAGTCGGCCTCATCCTGGGCGGAGCCGTGGGCAACCTTGCCGACCGGCTGTTCCGGGGCAACCACGGAGCGGTGGTGGACTTCCTGTACACGAAGTACTGGCCGACCTTCAACCTCGCAGACTCCTCGGTCGTGTGCGGTTGCGCGCTCGTGGCCTGGTCTTTCCTGAAGGCTGGATCACCGCGACACGTGGGCGACGCGAGCGTCTCCGGCCTATCCGCGAGCGACGGGGGCGGGCCGGCTGGTACACCCCCGAGGGACCTGAATGCCGAGCGCGACCGGACCTCGGAGTGACCTCGCGCCACGGTGACGAGCCAGGCGGCGTGATCGACGTGCCGGGGGCGCTTGCCGGCGTGAGGGTCGACAGGGCGGTCGCCTTCCTCGCCGACGTGACGCGGGCCGAGGCGGCTCGACTCGTCGACGAGGGGGCTGTCTGCGTAGGCGGGACAGCTGTGCTCGATCGATCTCGGCGCCTGAAGGAGCACGACCGCCTGACGATCGACGTCGCGTCGCTCACTGAGGCCGTCAAGGCTGGTGAGTTCCCGCGGGCCGAGGCTCCTGTGCCCTTCGAGGTGCTCTTTGCCGACGAGGAGATCATCGTCGTCGACAAACCGCCGGGCGTCGTCGTACATCCTGGCGCCGGCAACCGACTCGACACGCTGGCAGCTGGGCTCCTCATGCGATACCCCGAGCTGGCAGAACTCCCGGCCGCGGGGGCGGGTGACCGCGACCGGCCAGGCATCGTCCACCGTCTCGACAAGGACACGTCCGGGGTGCTCGTGGTCGCCCGGACGCCTGAGGCGTACCGGTCCCTCACCCGCCAGCTGGCGGAGCGCACGATGGGTCGCACCTACCTAGCCGTCGTGCTCGGCCACATAGACGCAGCGACCGGGATAATCGACGCGCCGATCGCCCGCTCGACGAGCGATCCGACCCGCATGGCGGTGTCGGGCTCGGGCAAGGCCGCTCGGACCAACTACCAAGTTCGCCAGAGGTTCGACAAACCCCTACCCGCCACCTATGCCGAGCTCCGCCTCGAGACCGGGCGCACGCACCAGATCCGGGTGCATGTTGCCGCGATCGGGCACCCGGTGCTTGGAGACAAGCGCTACGGAGGAGCGAGGGGGATACTGCCGGTGGGCAGGCCGATGCTGCATGCGTGGCGGATCTCTCTCGAGCACCCGGTCACGGGTGTGCGGGTGAACGTCGAAGCCGAGCCACCGGGCGACTTCGCCCGGGTGCTCGCGCAACTCAGCTGAACCAGAACCTGAGGCTCAAGCCGCGCTGTTGACGCCCTCGACCTCGGGCTGCTCGGAAAGGAACTGGAGAGCAGAGGCCTCTATGCGCCGTACACGGCGCACCCCGATACCGAGAGCCCTGGCGGTCGCTTCGAGCGAGGCAGGCTGCGCTCCATCGAGGCCGAAGCGCAGACGGACGACCGACTGCTCGAGCTCAGGGAGGCGGCCGATGGCGTTCTCGAGCCGACCGAGGCTGATCGAGTGGACGACGTCCTCCTCGAAGGGAATGTCGTTGCCGGCGACGACGTCCCCGAGCGTCGCCGTGGCTTCGCTCGTGAGCGGCTGGTCGAGGCTCGCGACAACACGGGGGAGCCGCGCCTGGTCGGGATCTGCCTCCATCTCGGCCGCGAGTGCGTCCTCAGGCAGGCGGATCGCCCGGCCCTTCGACTGAACGGCCCGTTGCAGGGCCTGACGGATCCACCACGTGGCATAGGTCGAGAAACGGAATCCTTTCCGCCAATCGAACTTCTCCACCGCGCGCATCAATCCGAAGGTTCCCTCTTGAACGAGGTCGACGAGGTCGACGCCCCGTCCCTGATAGCGGCGTGCCCAGTGAACGACCAGACGGAGGTTCGAACCAATCATCTGCTCGCGGGCTTCTTGGTCGCCCTGCTCGATCCGCTTTGCGAGCTCCACCTGTGCGTCCGCGCTCAGCAGCGGATATTTGCCCAGGTCATCGAGGAACAAGCGCATCAGATCGGGCGCGGTGCCGCCACGATCGCCACCGCCGACCGCCCGGTCGGCTGCTGCGCCCTCAGCGGAGGACGCGTACTCCATCGTCGAGTTGGCCGGAATCGTCCCAGCTCCCTTCATTCATTTCTTGTTGCCTTCAACGCCGGTACGGGCCAGGACATTCCTGACGAGGTCGGAATGTGCCGACAAATGGTTAGCCTCCGCGTGCGTGCGAGCCACTGCCAGCATGGAACCGATAGCACGCATACCGCAACAGATTGTTCTCGTGCGGCACGGGGCGACGAAATGGTCGATCGGCGGCCAGCACACCGGCAGGACTGACTTGCCGCTCCTCGAGGAGGGCAAGGCCGAAGCCGAAGCGCTCCGGGCCAAGCTCGAAGAGGTGTTCGGCGACCGACCCCCAGCGCTCGTCCTCTCGAGCCCGCTCCGGCGTGCGCTCGACACCTGCCGCCTGGCCGGCTACGGCGGCGAGGTCGAGCTCGACGAGGATCTCGAGGAGTGGGACTACGGAATGTACGAGGGTCTCACGACGCCCGAGATCCAAGCGCAGCGTGCAGGCTGGGAGCTCTTCCGCGACGGCTGCCCCGGGGGTGAGATGCTCTCGGACGTCGCTCGGAGGGCGAATCGCGTGATCGGCCGGCTGCGTTCGAACCACCTGCTCACCGAGCGACCGGCGCTGATCTTCGCTCACGGCCACGTGCTGCGGGTCTTGACGGCGGTCTGGTGTGACTTCGGACCGGAGGCCGGGCGCGGGCTGCCTTTCGAGACGGGCGCACTCGGGATGCTCGGCTGGGCCCGCGACGACCCTGCGCTCGTCGGTTGGAACATCTAAGCGCCGAACATGGGGCCGCGAGGGCGCGGCTCGGCCTCTGCCACCCTCGATCAGGTGAGCGGCCCCACGGGCTGGAGCACCGTTCCCCTTGCTCGGTCGACCATGTCAGCGAGCGTGAACGAATCGAGGTGATGACGCATGTGTTCGCCAACCTCGGACCAGACGCTCAACAGAACGCATTGACCTTCGTGGTCACAGGCTCCGTTCTCGTGCGGTTGCCCGAAGTCGCCGACCATGATCGGACCGTCGACGGCGCTCACGATCTGACCGAGGGTGATGTCGCTCGCCGAGCGGGCAAGCACATAGCCGCCGCCGACGCCCCGCTTGGAGCGAACGAGGCCGGCTCCCTTCAAAGCGAGCAGGATCTGCTCGAGATACGGCTGCGGCAATCCAGTCCGCTCTGCGATGTCCCGGACCGACGTGGGGGTGGCTTCCCCGGCCCGCAACGCGAGCGAGAGCAGCGCCCTGCTCGCATAATCACCACGCGTCGAGACCTTCACGTCGACAATCGTACGGCCGGAGGGCGCCTTGGGTGGCGAGGGTGGTACTGGCCGTGGCCCTCAGTCGGTCGCGTCGACCGTGGCGGGCCCGGGATCGACCGCCAAAACGGCTGATGTAGCGGGCTCGCTGCTCGGGCTCTCGACCGCCGAGGCAGGCTCGACGACGGTGTCCGGGTGCCCGATCTCGCCGATTATCAGGCTCGAGGACGAGAGCGCCATGATTCCCCCGACTACGAGGCCCAGTCCGACGACGGCTCCCGCGATGGCGAGTGGGCCTGTGCGGATCTGCTCGGAAAGCACGCACGCGCCGATGATCACGCTCGTCACCGGGTTGGCGGCGGTCAACGCGGGAAGCGACCATCGGATCGGCCCCGATTGAAATGCGCTCTGGACGAGCAATGTTGCCGACAGCAGGGTCATGCCGAACGCGTAGAGCTCCCAGTTCTGGAACAGTCCCACAGCTGCCGACCCGACGCCGGCGTGCATCGAGTGCTCGATCTGGCGCGCTATTCCCTTGATGAAGGCTGCCGAAAGCCCGTTGACGACGCCGGCGGCGACCGCCAGGAGCCCGGCGCGTAGGGGCCCGTGTGATCTCAGCGCGGCCGCGATCGGTACAGCTGTGACAACTGCGATGGCGCCGAGAGCGATGAACCAAGACAGAGGACTGGCGCTTCCTCGCCCCGGCGTGGGAGCGGTGGCGAGGAGAAACGTAGTCAGGCCGACGCACACGGCTCCCGCACTGAGGCATTCGCGCACGCCCGGGCGACGCCGGTGGAGCCAGATGGCATTGATCGGGAGGGCGAAGAGCAGTCCGCACACGAGCAGCGGCTGAACAGTGACGAGCGAGCCCTTCCACAGGGCCGCGAGTTGCAAGAGAGTGCCGACCCCGTTCATCCCGATGCCCGCCAGCCACATCGGCCTTTGAACGAGCCGGATCACGAGGCTGGGCCGCATGTTGTGCTCGAGGGGCTGGCCCGCAGCGGCGTGTTGCTGCAGGACGGCGCCGAACGCGAACGCGAGGGCGGCGGAGAGGCTGAGGATGACGACGGCCACGATCGGCACAGGTTATTCGGCGCGAGGCACACGGGCGGCCCTCAAGGCCCGTTGAGGAGAGCCCGATCGGGCACCGGTTACCTCTGGGGCTCGTACCTCGATAGATTTCGGCCCCGTGAGCATCGCCACAAAGCGGGGAGACGGGGGTACGACCGGGCTCCTGTACGGCGGCAGGGTTCGCAAGGACTCCATCAGGATCGAGTGCAATGGCTCGGTCGACGAGGCTCAGGCTGCACTTGGGCTCGCCCGTGCCACCATCGCCGGCGCCGCCGCGAGCGGCCCGACCGGATACGGGACGGCGGAGCTCGACCGGCTCCTCGTCGGGATCGAGCGCGACCTCTGGGTGCTGATGGCTGAAGTCGCCACTCCGCCGGCCAAGCGCTCGAAGCTTGTGGCCGGGATGTCTCTCGTGACGAAGGAGATGGTGGACACGATCGACGACCTGGTGCACGCGCTCGAGGCGGCGAACATCATGCCGAAGGAATTCGTCGTGCCGGGGCAGTCCCTTCCGAGCGCATTTCTGGACGTCGCCCGCACCGTCGTCAGGCGGGCAGAGCGTCAGGCCGTTCGTCTCGGCTCGGCGAGCGACTCTTTCGTGGTGCCATACCTGAACCGGCTTTCCGACCTCTGCTGGCTGCTCGCAAGGGCTGTAGAGGCGGAACACCTCACCGCAAAGCCCGCCAAGCCCCCGAAAGCGAGATGACCTGAAATGCTTCCCTCCTTCGAGGCCACACTCACGCCACGGGATTCGGTCCAGGCGGTGGGAAGGCTGGTCGCGGCAGACCTCACGCCGATGACGGCGGGCGAGGACGTTCCAGGCCCGCTCGCGGAGCTCCGTGGCTTCACGGGCAAGGTCGGTGAGACCCTCGTCAGACCGCTCGACTCCGGAATCGAGATCCTCGTGGGCGCCGGGCCCCGCGAGTCCTTCGGTTCGCTCGAGGTGCGTCGGGCGGCGGCGAGCCTCGTCCGTGCCAGGGGAAAGGCTTCAAATGTCGCCCTCGACCTTCGCGGTGTGGCGGCAGGAGGCCTTACGACCGAGCGGCTCGTGCAGGCGGCGGTGGAGGGTGCGGGTGGAGCGGCCTACCGTTTCGAGCTGTACAAGAGTCGCGAGCCCGAAAGTGTCCTCGAATCGATGGCAGTGGTAGTCGACGACGAAGGGCTAGACGACGCTCGGCGCGGGATCGGGCGCGGCTCTGTCATCGCCGCAGCGGTGTCGTGGGCCCGCGACCTCGCCAACCGGGTGCCGGGAGATGTCACCCCCACCGTGCTGGCCGAGGAGGCCGGCGAGGTGGCCGAGCGGGGAGCCGTCACGATCGAGGTCTGGGATGAGGAGAAGATCACGGCGGAGCACCTCGGCGGATTGCTGGGCGTCGCGCGTGGCTCCTCCGAGCCTCCGAGGCTCGTCCGGATGACCTACGAGCCCGACGAGGCGGTGGCCCGCCCGGACTCGGGCGGTCGGGTGCCGACGGTCGTGCTCGTGGGGAAGGGCATCACCTTCGACTCCGGTGGGCTTTCGCTCAAGACCCCCGAAGGCATGGTCGGGATGAAGATGGACATGAGCGGAGCCGCCGACGTGATCGCGACAGTCGGCGCATGCCGGGCGCTCGGCGTCGGGGTACGTGTGGTGGCGATCGCCCCGATAACCGAGAACATGCCCGGCGGGCGCGCGATCAAGCCGGGCGATGTCCTGACGACCCGCAACGGCAAGACGATCGAGGTCCTCAACACCGATGCCGAGGGCAGGCTCGTCCTCGCCGATGGCCTCGCCCTCGCTGCCGAGCTCGAGCCGGACGTGATCGTGGACATCGCAACACTCACCGGCCCTTGCATCATCGCGCTCGGGACAAAGGTCGCCGGGCTCATGGGCAACGACTCCCACGCCGTCGGCTCCGTCGAGGAGGCGGCCGGCCGTGCAGGGGAACCCGTGTGGAGGCTCCCGCTGCCGCGCGAGTACGCGAAGGACTTCGAGTCCCAGATAGCCGACATGAAGAACACCGGCAAGGCGCGCCAAGGGGGCGCACTGATTGCCGGCCTGATCCTGGAGGAGTTCGTGGCCGACCGGCCGTGGGCGCACCTCGACATAGCGGGGCCTTCGGACTCTGACGACGAGCGCTACGAGATCCGGAAGGGCGCCACGGGCTTCGGCGTCCGGACCCTGCTTGAATTCGTCCAGGAATTCCGACCGATCGAAGGCGCAGAGGTGCGTATGGCTGATCACATTGGGGTGGGCTGATGGTCACGAAGGCCACCGGCTCGTCGAAGGCCGCCACTCAGCGGGCTGCCGCGTCGAAGGCCGCTGCGAAGAGCGTCGCGGCGACGAAGGCCGCGGCAAAGAGCGTCGCGGCGACGAAGGCCGCGGCGACGAAGGCAGTTACCTCGAGGACTGGCGCTACGCGGGCGACGACACGCACCACCGCCAAGCGGGCTGCGTCGCCGGTCAGGGCCGTGCGTTCGGTATCGGCGCCGAAGGCGTCAGACCTCCATCCGACGACCCTCGCAATCGACATCGGCGGGACCGGGCTGAAGGCCTCGGTTCTAGCCACCGACGGACGTCTCCTCGCAGACCGGGTCCGGGTCGCGACCTCGTACCCCTGCCCGCCAGAGAAGATGGTGGACACGCTCGTCGCTCTGGTGGCACCTCTGCCGCCTGCAGACCGGGCGTCGGCCGGGTTCCCGGGCGTCGTGCGCAAGGGGAAGGTGCTGACGGCGCCTCACTTCGTCACTGAGTCCGGCCCGGGCTCGCGAGTGGTGCCAGAGCTGGCGAAGGCTTGGCGTGGCTTCGACCTCGCGGAAGCGCTCGCGGAGAGGCTCGGCCACCCTGTGAGGGTGGCGAACGACGCCGACCTGCAAGGTTGGGCCGTCGTGAGCGGCGAAGGCCTCGAGATGGTCGTCACGCTCGGGACAGGCGTTGGTACCTCGCTCTTCATGGACGGGAGGTTGGCACCTCACTTGGAGTTGGCGCAGGCTCCGTTTCGAAAGGATGAGACCTACAACGGCCAGATCGGTGACGCGGCGCTCCGGCGGATCGGCACGAAGAAATGGCGCAAGCGGGTCCTCGAGGCGATCTCGACCTTCGAGACCCTCGTCAACTACGACCGCCTCTACTTAGGGGGCGGCAACGCCCGTCACATGACCGGCCACATCGACCCCTCGATCACGATCGTGGACAACGTGGCTGGGATCCTCGGCGGGATCAAGCTCTGGGAGCACCCCCTCACGCACTGACCCGCGCTCAGGCCCCGTTGTACACGCAGTCGGCCTTTGCGGCGGGAACGATCATGGAGGCGGAAAGCTCGCTCGTCTCGGCGAGATTGGCCTGGAGCGCCTGCCAGGATCCGTCGTCCCCAGCGGCTTCGGCAGCGAGGGGCTCGGCCAGCTCCAGCTGCCGTGTCGCTTGGGACTCGAGCGCTTTCGCGCGGGCGCCGGTGGCCAGGTTTGCCTCGCGCTGCAGGTTCGCGGCCTTCGTTACGTACGCACATGCTTGGTGCGCGAGGGACGTCGCCGCGCTCGATCCGCAGCCCGTGAGAGCGACGCCGGCTGCCGCGACGGCGAGCGGGCCGACCAGAGCGGCGCGGGTACGCAGCAGCGCTGTGTGCCTCAGTCGCCGAGCGGCGCGAGCCAACTCGGAGCTCCCTCCAGCAAGAAACGAGTGACTCCCAGAGCCCGATCGAACGTCTCACAGAGGAGCTCTTCGCCGGCAAGGACCCGCGCGAGCGACACCTCTTGGCGTGCCACGATCGTCAGCCTCCGAACGGGGGGATCGGTGACCGAGCCGTAGGCGTCGGTCGCCGAGATCTCAAGTGGTAGCTCGAGCCCTCCTATCTCGGAGAGGTCGAGCGCGAGGCGCAGCAGGTCCGGTCCGTTCGGCAATGGCGGTATGCCCCAGTTGAACGTGAGCGGGAAGAACCATTTGTCCTCGGGCTCTGCGTCATCGGGCAGCGCTATGACTGCGTCTTCGAAGGACAGAAGGCTCCTCGGCTCGACCTCGAGGGCGAGGTGGAGGTCGATCGGGCCACCGCATCCCTCTTCGGGATGGAGGTCTACTTCCCAGAACTGGCGCAGAGAGTAGGTCTCGACGAAATGGCGCTCGTCGTGCACATGGAAGCCGTGGTCCACGGCATGGTCTTTGAGTTCGGCCACGTAGCCCGCGACGTCGATGACGGCCATGTCGTTGCGAGTGTACGCCGCGTCCACTAGTACCGTGCCAGCGTGCAAACCGGGTCTTTGATGGAGGTCCTAAGGGAAGCGGCGGCTGCCGTCCACGCCGCCCTCGGAGGTTTGTCGGACTGGGGCCCGGCCGGGACCAAGCCCGGCCAGTACCGCTCTGACCTGGCGGCCGACCAGGCTGCGCTCGCCGTGTTCGCGGCGGCAGGGATCACGGTGCTGAGCGAAGAGTCGGGCAGCACGGGGAGGGTCGGACCAGGGATTCTTCTCGCGGTCCTCGACCCGGTCGATGGCTCGACCAACGCGTCGCGGGGCATCGGTTGGTTCGCCACGAGCATCTGCGTGGTGGACGAAGCGGGTCCGCTGGCGGCGCTGGTCGTCAACCAGGCCATCGGCGTTCGCTACGAGGCGATCCGTGGTGAAGGGGCGACGAGAGACGGCCGGGCCATTCAGCCCCGGAGCGAGAAGGCCCTGTCGAAGGCGATCGTTGGTCTCGCCGGTTACCCGCCGCGCCATCTCGGGTGGCGCCAATACCGAGCCCTCGGTGCGGCCGCCCTCGACCTGTGCGCAGTCGCCGACGGCACCCTCGACGCGTACGCCGACTGCGGGCCTGACGGCCACGGAGTCTGGGACTACCTCGGCGGCCTGCTCGTCTGCCAGGAAGCAGGCGCATTCATCGCGGACGCGGCAGGTCGCGACCTGCTCGTCCTCGACCTCGCCGCTCGCCGCGCTCCGGTCGCTGCTGCGACGGCGGAGTTGCTCGAGGAGCTACTCGCCTCGCGACGAGCAGCGTTTCAGGGAGCGACCGATTAGTAGATGTTCCCAGCATGAGCGACTGAGGCTCGCTGGACCGCACTAGCCTCCAGACCCGATGGCGGACCCCGCTGACACCGAGAGCGCCGAGACCGGGACAAAGCCACTGATCCTGCTGCTCGAGGTGCAGCAGCGCGACCTCCTGATCGACCAATTGAGCTATCGCCGGCGCGAGCTCCAAGAGCGCAAGGCTCTGGGGGAGATCGATGCGCGCATCCAAGCTCTCGAGATACGCGGTGACACGGTGCGGTCGGAGTCGTCTCATCTCGGACAGCGCCAAGCCGACATCGAGTCACAGGTCGTCACGTACACAGACCGGATCGCCGCCATCGAGAACCGCTTGCGTCAGGGCGGCGCGTATCGCGAGGTGCAGGCCATGAGCGAGGAGACTGGCTCGCTCGCCCGCCACCGGCGCGAGCTAGAGGACAAGGAGCTCGAGGTGATGGAGCTTCTGGAGCCGGTGGAACAAGAGCTCGAGGCGATCGAAGGCGAGCTGTCGATGCTGGCCGGCGAACGTGAAGTGGCCGCAGCAGCACTAGCGGGGGCTGAGGCCTCGCTGGACTCCGAGCTCGCGAAGGTTCACGCCGAGCGGGACACCCTTGCGACCGGACTGCCGAGCGACCTCTCTGCCACCTACGAGCGCCTGCGCCAGCGGCTAGGCGGGATCGGGGCCGCCAAGCTGATCGACGGTGCCTGCGGCGGGTGCCACCTTCACCTGCCAAGCGGGGAACGTGAGCGTCTGCTTCATTCGGCGCCCGGCGAGGTCGTCTACTGCGACCAATGCGGACGCATCCTTGTCGCCTGAGACGAAGCGGCCGAAGCTGATCCTGTTGCGGCACGGCCAGAGTGAATCGAACGCGGCCGGGTTGCTCGTCGGCCGGAGCGATCCGCCACTCACCGAGCTCGGCGTGCGCCAGGCGGAGGCTGCCGGTCGGTATCTCGCGGCCGAGAGGCAGGGCAGCGATGACGGTACTCCTCCACGTTCGCTGCTCATCGTCTCGAGCCCACTGCAGAGGGCCTGCGCGACTGCCGAGATCGTCGCACGTGAGTGTGGTGAGAACGTCGAGGTGGACGTCGACGAGCAGTTGATTGAGCTCGACTACGGCGAGTTCGACGGGTTGACGCTCGGTCAGATCGCGGCTCCGGACTGGGCGGCTTGGCGGGAAGATCCGTCCTGGCGACCGCCGGGCGGGGAGACGCTCGTAGAGCTGCAAGAGCGAGTGGCGACTTGGTGCGATTCACTGCGTGCCGGGGGTGCCGAGGGAGATGTCATCGCGGTCAGTCACGTGTCCCCGATCAAGGCCGCCGCGATCTGGGCGCTCAACGGCGGGCCCGAGCTCTCCTGGCGGCTCTCCCTCGGAGTCGCCACGATAACGCGGATCTCCACGAGCGCTCCGTCGCTCCAGTCGTTCGGCGAGGCCGGTCATCTCGCGGGGGTTCGCTGAACCCCGGAGGCCCCAAGTGCCGGCAACCGCGCCAGCGTGCGCGAGAATGGCCGCGGCGAGCCGGTCGGGTGGTCGCGGTGCACCTGGTCGTCTTACGACCAAGTGGCTGAGGAAGGTCGGGGCTCCGCAGGGCAAGGTGCTGGCTAACGGCCAGTCGGGGCGACCCGCAGGACAGTGCCACAGAAAACAAACCGCCGATGGCGGTGCCTCGGCATCGCACAGGCAAGGTTGAAACGGTGCGGTAAGAGCGCACCAGCGCCCGGGGTGACCCGGGCGGCTTGGTAAACCCCACTTGGAGCAAGGTCAAACAGGGGACGGGCTGCCCGCCCTATGTTCCCAGGTAGGCCGCTTAGATGGATGGCCACCCCGCCGGGCAACCGGCGGACAGAACCCCGCCTACAGGCCGGCTCGCCACCGTTCCTAGGCGAGCTCCCATTCAGCGACTGCGTCCGTGCCTGTCGGCACTTGGCGGCGCTGTGCCTGCGAGTAACGCTCGGCGAGGTGCTTCTCTACCTCCTCGACGACGGGAGCGGCGTCGGCCCAATCGTGCTCGCCGGTCAGTTGGGGGTCGATGACCTGCACGTCGTAGACGTGATTCGGCCCGAAGAACCAGAGTCGCCAACGCTCACCCATCGGCCGGCGAGGCTCGTATCTCAGGCGGGCCATCGTCGCTTCGGAGGCGAAGAAGTAATCCACCGTCTCGCCCGTTTCCATGTCGGCCAACGTAGACCCCTGGAGGGGCCGAGCTGACAAGCTGTCACCGACATCCGATTCGGAAGGGAAGCGCGACCCGTGGACTTTGACCTGCCAGACCACCTACCGCCTCTGCTTGCTGAGCTCGACGAATTCATCGAGCGTGAGATCGTGCCTCTCGAAGCCGAGCACCCGGAGTTCTTCGACCACCGGAGGGAATGGGCGCGGACGGACTTCGACAACGGGGGACTGCCGCGGCCTGAGTGGGAGGCGCAGCTCCGGGAGATGCGACTGCGGGCCGACGCCGCCGGCTGGTTCCGCTACGGGCTGCCGGCCTCTGTTGGCGGGCGCGATGGCACCAACCTGGACATGGCGGTGATCCGGGAGCATCTCGCCCACAAGGGCCTCGGGCTCCACAATGACCTTCAGAACGAGTCGTCGGTAGTGGCGAACAACCCGATGGTCGTGATGATGGAGCGTTTCGGAACGGATCAGCAGCGGGCGGAGTGGTCCGAGGCGATGGTCGTCGGCGCGCGACGCCTTGCGTTCGGTCTGACCGAGCCGGGTCACGGATCGGACGCGACCTGGCTCGAGACGACGGCACGATTGGAAGGTGATGCTTGGGTGATCAACGGCGCGAAGAGGTTCAACAGCGGCATCCACCACGCCACCCACGACCTCGTGTTCGCCCGGACGTCCGGCGACGCCGGCGATGCCTCCGGGATCACCGCCTTACTCGTACCGACCGACGCTCCCGGTTTCGACGTGCCCTTTTACTGGTGGACCTTCAACATGCCGACCGACCACGCCGAGGTGACCCTGACCGACGTGATCGTCCCGGTAGACGACGTGTTGGGCGACGTCGGGCGCGGGCTCGACGTGGCTAATACCTTCACGCACGAGAACCGAATCCGTCAGGCTGCCAGCGGCGTGGGCGCGGCTCAGTACTGCATCGACCGGGCGGTCGCTTACGCGAAGGAGCGTGTCGTCTTCGGGAAGCCGCTATCGGTCAACCAGGGCATCCAATGGCCGCTCGTGGAGCTGGCGAGCGAATGCGAGATGGTCCGTCTGCTCGTGTACTCGACCGCGTGGCATCTCGATCGCAACCACCACCTCGCCGTCTCCGACAAGGTGTCGATGGCCAACTACAGGGCGAATCGCCTCGTGTGTGACGCGGCGGACCGCGCGATGCAGGTCTTCGGCGGTCTCGGCTACACACGCCACGAACCCTTCGAGCACATCTACAGGCACCACCGCCGGTACCGAATAACCGAGGGCTCAGAGGAGATCCAGATGCGGCGGGTCGCTCAGCGACTGTTCGGCTTCGGGCGGGGGTGATCCACGCGGGCCGATCGTCAGCTGGAGCCTGCCGTGAGGACAGCGCGCCGAGCTTTGAAGGACATCACCGCGAAACGCGAGAGAGCGGACACCACCGAGAGAAGTGACACCGCCGAGGCGATGGAGAACGCCGAGCCGACCGATCCGATCGAACCGATCGAGAAGGCCGATCCGATCGAGCCGATCGACATGAACGACCCTTTCGACCCAATCGACAACATCGAGTTCTCCGACCAGAGCGACCAGCGGGATGGTGCCGAGGGGTTCACTGAAGCCATGGGTCATTATGCGCCGTTCGCGCGAGCGTCCTGCGGAAGTGGCACACCCTCGCAGTAGCCTGACTTCGTGGCTCGGAAGAAGGCAGTCGACGCCCTTCAGTTCGACTTCGGCATCGAGGACGAGGAGCCGGCAGAGCTAGGGCTCGAGCCGGAAACGTTCGTCGAGGTACCGCGGGCCCTGCCGCACGGCCCGCCTGCCTCGGTACCCCGCCCGGCCGACTCTTCGCCCGGCCGAGTGGACCCGTTGCCGGGCCTCGATCGGAGAGTGCAAGGCCTGCAGCTGGCGCGCGAGGCGCTGGCGTCCGGGCGGCCGCCTGGACTCGCGGCCGAGATCAGTTACGAAGGAGGGTCGTTCTCCGAGATCTCGCCGGGGGGAGCTTCGGACTCCGCCCTCAGCGTGGCGGCGTTCTACGAGCGCCTGCGCATCGCTCTGCGGGCGGAGTTTCCCGACGAGGTGTGGGTGACCGGTGAGATCCGGAAGGTCACCGTGTCGAAGGGTCATCGCTACATCGAACTTGCTGATCACGACTCCGAGGGAGCTGCGGAGGCGCGCGCCGGTAATCCGTACGGCAACCGGGCTTCGGGGGCCACGCTCGAGGTCGCGTGCTGGTCGCGGGAGTGGCCGACGATCGCGGCGGCGCTAGCTGCCGTGGGCGTGGAGCTCACCGCTGGGCTGGTCGTGCGGGTCCGCGGGAAGGTCTCGGTGTGGGAGGCGGGAGCTCGCGTGCGTTTCTCCATGACCGACCTCGACGTCGAGGCCCTGGTCGGGGGCATCGCAGCGGCGAGGCGCAAGCTTCTGATGACGCTCCAGGCCGAAGGCGTGATCGACGCGAACCGCCGCCTTGCGCTGCCTTTGGTGCCGCTTAGGATCGGGCTTGTCACGAGCGCCGGTTCGGAGGCCTATCGTGACTTCACCGGCCAGCTCCAACGTTCCGGCCTGGCCTTCAAGACGCGCTTTGAGACATCCCTGGTGCAAGGCGTCGACGCACCCGGCCAGATCGCCGCTGCTCTGAACCGATTGCAGGAGGTAGAGCTGGATCTCATAGTCGTCGTACGGGGAGGGGGGGCGAAGGGTGACCTCGCTGCATTCGACCACGAGCTCGTCGCGCGAGCGATCCTGTCGTCGCGTTGCCCGGTGTGGACCGGCATCGGCCACACGGGGGACCGGTCCGTCGCCGATGAGATCGCCCATCGATCGCTTGTGACGCCGACGGCGTGTGGTGAGGCCGTGGTCGACGTCGTGCTCGCATATCTCGATGCGCTCGGAGATCGAGTGACGCAGATATTGAACGCGAGCGCGCGTGGCATGGACAACGCGGCTCGTGAGCTCCGGAGCAGCCGGTCCGACCTGTCTCGCGCAGCTCGCCACGAGCTCGAGCGGGCCGATTCCGTCATCGCCACGGCGCGAGCGAGGACAGAGCGGGGCGCGATGCTCACGATCGAGCGGTGCGCGTCGGCGCTGTCGCGGCGATCACACCACCTCGCATCGCAGGCCGCGCACCACCTCGCAGGTTGTGAACAGCAGCTAACTCAGCGAAGGGCGATCCTCGACGCCTTCGACCCGCGGCGGCAATTGGAGCGGGGCTGGTCGCTGACGAGGGGACCGGACGGCGGTGTCGTCCGCTCCGTGACCGATGTGTCTCCTGGCGACGAGCTCGTGACTCTCGTGGCGGACGGCACGATCATCTCGGCTGCCCAGTCAATCGGCGAGCGAACAGTCGCCTCGCCCGCGAATCAGGAGCGTGCCAAGGAGCATCATGGAAGGTGACGACATGACGGGCACAGAAGAGCCAAGGACAGCTGTGGCCGACCTCGGCTACAGCGACGCTGCCGCAGAGCTCGACGGGATCATCGCAGAGCTCGACCGTGGCGTCGTGGACGTCGACCTCCTCGAGGATCGGCTCTCGCGAGCCGTCGAGATCGTCGAGGAGCTCGACCGGAGGATCCGCGGCGCACGCGAGAGAGTCGATGCGATCCTTCCTCGCCTCGAGCGGGTCGGTTCGAGCGATAGAGAGCCCGAGGAGTAGCGCGACTCCTACCTCGCAAGGAGACGACCCTTCCAAGCGTCATTTGTTTAGAGTCAGCCTGGGGTGTCTACGCGAGGAGGCCCGGAAGTGGGGGAAGATGCGGTCAGTAGGCGAGGGTTTCTCGGGCTGTCCGTAGCGGCCGCAGCCACTACGGGCGCCGCCTTGGCCAGCCCCGGAAGGGCATACGGCGTGATCGACAAGCTGGTCCGGCCACCGGAGCGGCTGTCGTCCGGGCCGCGCGTCGCCTCCGCCACCGCTTTGCCAGCTGAGCAGTACCTGTTCTTCGAGACTGCCACCGTGACGGACAACGGCGTGGTGGTGAGTGTGCCTCCCCTATACCACGAGGTGGTAACGGCCTCCCTAGAGGTGGAGCAGACCCTCCCCGCTCTCAAGGCGGCGCAGCGCAAGCTCGAGGCAGCGCTTCGCGAGCTCGAGGCGAGCGGCCTGCTCGACTTCAAGCCGTCGGGGCTGGGACTGTCGGTGAGCTGGGGCCTTCCGTATCTCACCGCGCCCCTCATCGCTCGGGCGTGGGCAAGGCACGGGCCTATCGACCTCCGTGCCTCCGAGATCCTCGGCGCCCCGACATCGGTGCTTCTCGACTCGGTCAGGTTCACGACAGATCCAGCGACGAGCTTGCTCGAACGAAATGACGTGTGCATCACCATGGCGAGCGACACCCGAGCAAACCTGTCGACTGCGTATGACCACCTGTTCTCCGGCACCGTAGGTGAGATCTTCAAGGTGACAACCAGACGAATGGGCTTCGTGGACGCGTCCCGGCTCGCCAGTTCTCACCAGAGCCTGACGAAACGCTTCGCTCTCGCGAACAAGCTCCCGGCGGCGCACCTCATCCCCGATCAAGCCGAGCTTTTCCTCGGGTTCACCTCGACCCAGCAGGCAGCGCTCGGTCCAAGCCTGATCGCCAACTTCGAATCACTCGGCTTCACGAATCAGACGAAGACGAGCTACTTCGCAAACGGGACGACGCTGGCGCTCTCGCACATCTACGAGGATCTGGCTGCCTGGTACGGCCGCAAGTACGACCGCCGGGTGGCGGCGCTGTTCAGCCCTCGGATAGCGAACGCGGCGGTGACACCAACGGGCACGCTCACAATCCCGCAGTCAGCGCCCGGGAACACCGAGACCGAGGCCGACGTGATCGCTGACGCTGCCAGGTTCCACACGGTCGGTCACTCGTCCTCGATGCAACCCGTCTCCCGGCTCGCCTCGACCGTGACCGATCCCCACGGAAACGTCTACCCGGCGGGCACAGCCATTCCGGTGAGGGCGGACTTCAACACTGTCGACCACCCGTTCGCGTACACCTCGGACCCGAAGCTTGATGGTTACGGGCCGGGCCCGGCGGCGGGTTTGCACTTCCTCATGTTCGTGCCTTCGAGCTTCCTCTTCCAGCAGATCAGAGAGGCGATGGATGGCGAGTACACCGGCCAGCCCGGGCTCGGGGCGGCGGCGCAAAGGAGCGCGTTCATGGAGATCCTTCAGACCACGCACCGCCAGAACTTCCTGACTCCTCCACGGGTGCATCGCTCATTTCCGCTTGTGGAGCTCTTGGACTGAGGGGCCCGCCTGTTCTGACTAACTCTTGGCGAAGCTGATCGGGACGGTGACGCTCTGCTGCGGGTCGCTCGAGTTGGCGATGCCCAATACGCAACCTGTCTTCCCGCACGGCACAGTCGTACTTCCCGATCCGTCCCGATTGAAGACGGCGATGGCGCTCACGACCTCTGCTCCAAACTCGACGGCCCCTGCCGCGTCGGTCGGGATACCAAATTCGAGGCCCTCGCAGTCCGAAGTGTGCCGAACGCATTCCTCGACATCCACCGACCCACCTGGCGCGAACTTGGAACCGTTGATCGTTACAAGCGTGCCGTTCTCGAGGTTCGTGGTCGGTGAGACAGTCGCGGCCGGCCTCACGGCCGGAAGGGATGCATCGAAGCTGATAGGGGTCCAGGCGGAATACCAGATGTCGCCGCTCTCGATGATCGATATGGAGCACGGCTCCTGCGTACAGTCGACCTCGCTCTTACCCGAGCGGCTCTTCTCGACCACCGGGAACGTCACGTCGATGTAACCCGCGTCGTTTGCCGACACCTCCACGTCGTCGCGGATGAGGCACGAAGACCAGACCGAGGTGGCCGTCGGGCACTCCCGCACCTGTACGACGGCGTCAGGTGTGAACGGACCGCCTGTCACGGTGACCATCTGGCCGTCGGCAAGGGCGGCGCTGCTGCTGACCGTCATGACGGGCGTGATCGGCTTGGCCGCCGGGTTGAACGTGAGCGGGGCGCGGGCGAAGAAGCCCGGGTCGGCGGGATCGAAGGTTGAGATGGCGAATTCACAACCCGGTGACACCTCGCAGTTCGCCGGCCTGAGCGGACGCCGGAACTGGAGGAGAACGCTGCTGTTCGCCCGGAGGCGGACCGACAGTGTTCCCTCGGCATTCGTCTCGTCGACGCCGATTCCCCCTCCGCCTAGGCCGTAGTAGTAGAAGTTGCAGTGCTCGAACGGGAAGCGGTCGCTCTTGGCGAGGCCGGCGCACTCCGAGAGACGCACGCCCGCATCCGGGGCGAGACCGGTTGCCTTGACAGTCACGAACTGGTTCGGCGTCAGATCCTTCGCGGGCGACACCGTGAATCGAGGCACTATTGCTTTGGCGGTCGCGCTGAACTGGATGTTGGCGTGGGCGAGCAACTCGCGTCGGCCTCTTTCAAACGTGATCGCCGCGATCTCGCACGCGAACCGAGTCGCACAGTCGGCGCCTTTCGGCCCGGAGGGAAAGCGGACCACCTGCAGCGGCACCGAGAACGTCCCAGTCTTACCGGTGATGAAGAACGCGCTCTCGATTCCGTTGCAGTCGTTGACCGGGCTGGTGCTGTGGGCGCACTCCACGATGGTGACATCGCGCTTGAGGGGGACATTCGACACCTTGACGACCACGATCTGCCCGGGACGGAGAGCCGTCGACGGCGCGACACTCAGACGAGGTGCCTTGGCGCTCGCATTAGCAGTAGCGGCAGGGATCAGGACTCCCGCCAGCATGAGGACTGCAATGGATACAACGGTTCCGATTTGACGCTTCATCGCGGCGTCCCCCTCCTCCGTCTGGTCGTGCCCGGCCAGCGCCCAATTGTCCCAGAGGCGCCAAGCAAAAGCCGATCGCGGCGCGTGAGCTGCCTCATGCAATAGTGACGCCTGCCGCCGGTCGTAGCTTGCAGTCTCTTCCGCAGCTCGACCTGACCGCACTACGCTGCATCGGTGAGAGAACCCGGTGCGTTGCTTGCCTCGGGGCGTGACTCCGACATCTTCGAGTACGGGAGCGGCCTCGTGCTCCGGCGCTCACGCGAAGGGAACTCGATGGCGATCGAGGCCCGGACGTTGGAGTACGTGCGAGGTCTCGGCTATCCGGTACCCGCTGTGGTCGAGATCAGTGACGATGGGACCGACCTCGTAATGGAAAGGGTCGACGGACCGTCGATGCTTGGTGAGATCAGCCGGCATCCCTGGACTGTGCGCAAGCAGGGCAAGGTTCTCGCAGATCTGCATCAGCGCCTGCACGAGATGGAAGCACCCGAGTGGCTCCGGCCGGCACCGTGCGGCGAAGGCGATCGGCTCGTCCACCTCGACTTGCACCCTCTCAACGTGATCATCTCCGCAAGAGGCCCCGTGGTCATCGACTGGCCGAACGCGAGAAGGGGCGACCCGAACACCGACGTCGCTCTCACGTGGCTACTCCTCTCCGCCGGCGAGGTGCCGGGGGGCGGCCTCAGAGGCACCCTGCTGTCGAAGGGGCGCGACCTTCTGGTAAACGCTTTCATCGCGCCGTTCGACTCGGCCCAGTTGAGCGCCCAGCTGGCCGACCTCGTTGCTTGGAAGGTCAGGGACCCTCACATGAGCGAGACCGAGCAGAGGGCCATGTGGGCGCTACTGGGCAAGCAGCCAGCGGGCTGACGGCTCCCGAGCATTCTGGACGCAGCCGCAATGCCGCCACCGTCGCCGCCGCTTGGGTAGCGTCGCGGACCATGGCAGATAGGTTCGAACACATCGGCGTGATCGGATCCGGCCTGATGGGGTCCGGCATCACGGAGGTCTGCGCTCGCGCTGGACTCGACGTCACGGTCGTCGAGGTGGACGCCGCGGCAGCCGAACGAGGGAGAGCCCGGATCGAGGCATCGCTCGCCACGGCTGTGCGGCGCGGCAAGCTCGCCGAGGAGGACTCAGAGCGAGCGCTCGCTCAGATCAGGTTCGAGACCGATCTTGGCGCGATCGCAGATCGGGAGCTTGTAATCGAGGCCATCACTGAGGACGAGCAGGCCAAGATCTCGACGTTCCGGGCGCTCGATCGCCTCGTCAAGTCTGAGAACGCCATTCTTGCGTCCAACACCTCTTCCATCCCGATCATGAAACTGGCGACGGTTACGAACCGTCCTGAGCAGGTCATCGGGATGCACTTCTTCAATCCTGTGCCGGTGCTTCGGCTGGTCGAGCTGGTCACGTCGCTCATGACGAGCGACGAGACGATCGAACGCGCCACAGCGCTTGCCACCGAGACGCTCGACAAGCGCGTGATCCGTTCGCAGGACCGGGCCGGTTTCATCGTCAACGCGCTCTTGATTCCGTACCTGCTCTCGTCGGTGAGGATGCTGGAGTCAGGCTTCGCCACCCGGGACGACATCGACGCCGGCATGGTTGAGGGCTGTGCGCACCCGATGGGACCGCTCGCTCTCTCGGACCTGATCGGACTCGACACCATGAAGGCAGTTGCGGAATCCCTCTACGAGGAGTTCAAGGAACCGCTCTACGCACCACCGCCATTGCTTCTCCGCATGGTCGAGGCGGGCCTGCTCGGGCGCAAGTCTGGGAGAGGCTTTTACGAGTACGGCGCCAGAGCCGCCGCCCGCTGACAGCTTCTCCCGGCCGCTCGTCACTTTGAGTGGCGCGAAGCCGCCGCTTGGTGAGTGAACTGGACAATCGGCCCGAACCGGGATTGACTGTTCGCCGCCCCTAGTTTCCGGCGGGAAACTGACATGGCAGTGAGCGGACAACTGACCTGTCCGCGGTTCGGAGGTGTGCTCAGCCGCCGGCGGCTCTGGGATCCCGTCTAGCTGAATAGGGGGAGTTCGAGATGCATCCGCACTTCAGCCGAAGCTTCGTGGCGGCAACAGCGGCGGTCCTAGTTGGTACGACCCTGATTGGGATCTCGCTCGCCAGCCCGGTCGTGGGGGCAGAGAACTTGGCCACGATCGACTACACGTGTGCCTTTCCAGGAATAGGGAATCAGACGATCCCTATCACCGTCGCAGGCACGGCACCCACCTCGGTGTCCCCCGGCCAAACGTTCAGCATCACCGGCGTACAGTCGACCACGGTCCTTCCGGCATCCGTGGTGAACTCGCTCCTCAGCCTGACGTCAGCTGCTCAAGGCAACGTCACAGATTTCGAAGTCGACGCGACGGACGCCACGCCTGCAAGCATCAACGGGGCAGCAACGCCTATCCCATTCGGACCAGTCCCGCTCAAGAAGAACAAGACGGCGACGGTCATCGCGCCGGCCACGCCGGAGTCCGTAGGGCCCTTTACCGCTGGAAGCAACGGAACGATCTCCCTCTTCCCGGGGGACATCACACTGGTCTCGCCACTCGACGTCGGTGGCACCACGATCAATGCGACGATCCGGTGCACACCGCCATCGCCGCTTCCCACCGGCTCGATGTTCACGATCCCGATCGTCGGCGCGCCTTCGGTCACGAGCAGCTCGAGCACGCTGTTCACAGCAGGCAGCGCGGGCACGTTCACCGTCACCACATCCGGATCACCTATAGCGGCGCTGAGCGAGAGCGGGTCACTCCCGAGCGGCGTGAGCTTCACCGACAACGGCAACGGCACGGCCACACTCTCAGGGACGCCCGCGAGTGGCTCGGGCGGCGTGTATTCCCTCACGATCACTGCCGCGAACGGGGTGTCGCCGAACGCGACTCAGCCATTCACACTCACCGTCGATCAGGCGCCTTCGATCACGAGCAGCTCGAGCACGCTGTTCACAGCAGGCAGCGCAGGCACGTTCACCGTCACCACGAGCGGCTTCCCAAGCGATCCGACGCTGAGCGCGAGCGGGTCACTCCCGAGCGGCGTGAGCTTCACCGACAATGGTGACGGCACGGCCACGCTCTCGGGCACGCCGACGGTGGCGGGCGCTTTCCCGCTCGAGATCTCTGCCTCCAGCAGCGCCGGGACTTCGTCACAGGCGCTGGACGTCGAAGTGGGACCCGTCGTAGCGGGCGTTGTCGAGCCGACCTCTCCGGTCTTCGACACGAACCACGTTCCCGCCGGCCCGACCGACGGCGGTCAGACGATCGACATCGAGGGTCTCGGCTTTGGTGGCGCCACGCCCGTAGTTGATTTCGTCAATCAGGAGACCGGGAGCTCAGTACCAGCTGGCAGTGTGACGGTCGTCGGAGCCGGAGCCGAGATCGAGGCAGTCACCCCGTCGGGCGAGCAGTACGGCACGAACGACGTGGTGGTCTCGGTCGACGGTATCCAGTCTGAGTTGTCTCCCACGGACGAGTACACCTTCCTTCCGTCGGTCGGGACCACTTCGGACACGACCACCGGCACGTCGCCGGGGGCTGGGCCGATAGGCGGCGGCAACATCGGCACCGTGTCGGGCTCGGGGTTCACGGACCCGCTCAGCGGAGCGCCGTCGGTCACCGGCATCCTTCTGGTCCACGGTTCGCAGTCCGTGCCCGTCACCACTTACGACGTGGTCTCTGACACGCGGATCGACCTCACCTGGCCGTCGGTGAATGCAGCCGGCCTCTATCACGTGAAGGTCCTGACGTCGCTCGGGAGTGGATTCGACGAGGTCAGCAACGCTTACACCTACGAAGGGCCGCTGTCGGTGACGATGGTCACCCCGACAGCGGGACCACTTGGGACAGGGCCGCTGATCAAGGTGCTCGGCAGCGGGTTCGTCCCGGGCCACATGACCGTCACATGGGGAGCCGACGTGATCACCGACCTCAACTGCATCTCGCGAAAGTGCACTTTCGACGCGCCGGCGCAGGATTCGGCGGGCTTGGTCAGCTTCACGCTGGAAGACGAGAGCTTCACGAGCCCGATCGAGACGTTTACGTTCGAGGCAGCACCTGTGATCCTCAGCTACTCAGCAGACGCAGGGCCAGCCGCGGGCGGCACGGAGATCGACTTGACGGGTTCTGGCTTCGTGATGGGATCGAAAGTCCTCTGGGGTACGAGGCTGCTTCGTCCGCTCGTCGCATCCGGTGGTGACTCGATCGAGTTCAAGACGCCTGCGGGTACCCCCGGCTCCAGCGTCCAGGTGAGCGTCGAGAACGCCGGTGGCACCTCTGAGAGCTTCACGTTCACCTACGAGGGGAGCATCGGACCGAGCGTCACGCGTGAAGATCGTTCGGTCCTCCGGCCCGAGGTCGAGACCAGTTGGTGGCGAGGGCCGTGATACCTCAGGAGACCATGCCGGCAGACGCGTAGGACATCACTCGTTCGGCCCGCAAGCGGACCCAGCTCTCGATCCAGTCGCCGTCCATGTGGGCACGCACATCCGTCGGTGCGCTGTCTCCGTCGACGACATCGGCTGTCCCCTCGATGATGACTGCCACATGGCGGTCGTGATCTCCTTCGGTCACGACGACGCTCACGTTCGGGTTCGCCCTGATGTTGCGCTCTCGGGTCGACCCCTTTCCAACCGGCATCCAAAGCGTCGCGCCCCGCCTCAGGTAGGAAGTCGGCACTGAGTGGGGCCGCCCGTCCGGGCGGGTTGATCCGACGACAGCGAAGGCTCGTTGGTCCAAGTAGCGATTGATCTGCTCGGCCGAGAGCCGGCTCTCGGGTGGGTACGAGGCAGCGGTGTAGGAAGCGGCTCTTGCGAACGTGGCCTCTTGGATAGCGCCGAGGCTGCTCTCGTCGGTCACTCCGAGAAGACGACCGGCAATGCTGCAAGGCCCCGCAGCGTGATGCGGTTCTTCCACTCCGGCAATTCGTCGGCAAGCTCGATCGACGAGAAACGATCGAGCAACCTGTCGAACACGACCTGCCCCTCTGCGCGCGCGAGTGAAGCTCCCAGGCAGAAGTGGATCCCGCTCGCGAAGCTCATCGGAGGCCCCTCTTCGCGACGGAGATCGAGCTCCTCGGGGTTGGTGAAGTGCTCGGGATCGCGATTCGCCGCGCCGAGCACCGTCACGACCTCGTGACCTGCGGCGACCGAGACGCCCGAGATGTCGACGTCCTCGAAGGGCTGCCGACCGTCGAACTGCACGGGGCTGTCCCAACGGAGCAGCTCCTCGACTGCCGAGCGGATGACAGCGCTCCGGACGCCGGTCTCGAGATCGCTCCGGAGCTGCGACAGCTCGTCGGGGTGCGTCAGCAAGGCGTAGAGGCCGTTCCCGATGAGATTGGTGGTGGTCTCGAAGCCTGCCCCGAACAACAAGATCACCGTTGAGATGAGCTCACTCTCGTTCAAGCGGTCGGACCCTTCCTGCACAGCGATCAGCTGGCTGAGCAAGTCGTCCCGCGGGCGTTCCCGGCGCTCGGCGATGAGACCTTGGAAGTACTCCTCCAGCTCGAGCTGTGCGAGCAGAGCGAGCTCGAGCTCATCGTCGGGGACGATCGGTTCCAGCAATGCGGTCGCCTGACTTACGACGGTGCGAAAACGCGGCCAGTCCGCTTCGGGCACGCCGATCATGTGACTGATCACGTTGGCCGGCAGCGGGAAGGCGAGCGCGCTCATCACGTCCGTCATGTCGCCGGAGCTCACCTGATCGAGCAGACCGTCGACGAGCTCGAGGATCTCGGGACGAAGTCGCTCCACCGTCCGCGGCGTGAACGCCTTCGAGACGAGCGAGCGCAACCGGGTGTGGTCGGGCGGGTTCAGGAACAGAAGCGAGCGGCGATCCGACAGGAGCGCCTCGATACGAGGGAAGATCTCGAGGTGCCCGAAGCGTGCCTGCGCGATGTCCGCTCTGTCTCCCTCTGCCTTGCCAAAACGCGGATCGCGTAACACGAACTGGCAGTCCTCATATCGGGTGCAGATCACGAGACCCATGCCGCTCGCGTACACAGGCGCTGCCTCTCTCAGTGCCTTGTACCGGGTGTATGGATCGCGGCGCCCCTCCGGCGTCCCGATCACCTCCGCGAAGAGCGCGTCGAGCTCCGGATCGGCAGCGGGCCAGCCGTTCGAGACCGCAGGTGCCCCTACCAGTGATGAAGTATCGGCCATTATTACTGGAGGCTACCGTTCACTGGCGCGCGAGAAAAGATGAGGCGCTCGATCCGAGGCGAAAGGTGCGCAGCTGATGGACCGGGTAGTGGTGGTCGGCGCCGGGCTGGCCGGCCTTCGCGCGTGCGAGGGGCTCAGGGCGCGCGACTACCGGGGCGAGATCGTTCTGCTCGGCGACGAGGTCCACGTTCCTTACGACCGACCCCCTCTGTCGAAGCAATTCCTCGCCGGCGAGTGGCAGCTCGACAAGGTGTGGCTTCGTCCGGACGACCAACTCGCGTCGCTCGCGCTGGACTGCCGGCGCGGGCCGGAGAGTCGTGCGACGAGTCTCGACGCCGAGGCACGCTCCGTGGCGCTGGCTTCGGGGGAGCATCTCAGCTTCGACGGTCTCGTGATCGCGACCGGCGCCCGGGCTCGGACAGTGCCGGGCCTCGAGCCACGGCCTGGTGTCCACTTGTTGCGAACGATCGAAGACGCGCTGGCCCTCCGTGCTGTCGTCGCCGCGCCAGGCGCCCGTCTCGTAGTGGTCGGGGGAGGTTTCATCGGAATGGAGGTCGCCGCAACGGCACGCAGGCTGGGAGCTGAGGTGACCGTCGTCGAGCCGCTCGAGTACCCGCTCGTTCGGGTACTCGGACCCTTGGCCGGTAAGGCCTGCCTCCGGCTCCACTTCGATCACGGTGTCCGGGTGTTGCTCGGATCCGCGACCGAGTCGGTCACGCGGAGCGGCACAGGTGAGACGATGTCGGTTGTCCTGACGGACGGCTCGGCGCTGGAGGCCGACGCTGTGCTGGTGGGAATCGGCGCCGTCCCCAACGTCGGATGGCTGGAGGGCTCGGGGCTCGACTTCAGTCCGCGCGGCGTGCCGTGCGACGAGACGTTGCAGGTGGCGCCCGGAATCGTCGCCGCCGGCGACATTGCACTGTGGCCCTTCGGCCCGGGGAGGGAGTCGGTCCGCCTCGAGCATCGGACGAACGCAGCCGAGCAGGGAGATCATGCCGCCGCTACGCTGCTCGGCTCCAAAGAGCCCTTCGAGACCGTGCCTTACGTCTGGTCCGACCAGTACGACGTGAAGATCCAGGTGCTCGGCATCCCGGACCCGACCGACGAGGTCGTGGTGGTGGACGGCCGGGAGGACGACGGGCGTTTCGTCGCGGCGTACGGGCGGGACGGGTTGCTGAGCGCAGTCGTCGGGTTCTCGATGCCCCGTTCCATCATGCGTTTCCGACCGATGCTGACTTCACCCACTCCGTATGCCGAAGCGCTCGCCTTGCTCGCCTGAACGGCGCGTCAGGAGGCAGGGCGAAGCGAAGGTCGCCAGCGCCCGAGCTGGTGCCCGAGCCGGTCGAGCGCTCCCGTAACCTCCTCCATCTCCTCTGGCGGGACTCCTGAAGGTGCGCCGTCGCGGCCACCTTTCGGGGAGTAGGCGCTCGCCTCGAGAATCGAAGCCGCATTCTTGAGACCTAGCGTCGGCATCGCCTGGTCGAGACGGGCGCCGTACTCGGCCAGGGTCTCGGCGGGCTGGCGGCCGATGCCAGCTCGCGAACCCAGCCGCTCGAGGCGGAAGGCCATCTGGCCAGCCCAGGTCGTGGGACGGCGGCGCCTCCGGCGTTCCCAAGTTAGGTAGCCATAACCGGCCACGCCCGCACCGCCGAGTGCTCCGATAGGCACCCAGGGGAGAGCGGCTGTGCGGTCCCAAAGATCGTGAAGGATGACCGAGCCTGGATTCTCGGCGGCGAGGGGGACCAGCGCCGTCGGGTCGAAGTTCTGCCAGCCGTAGCGCGGGAAGTACACCTGGACCCAGGCGTGCGCGTCCTTTGCCTGGATGTCGTAGAGATCCGATAGTGGATCGAACGGCCCAGGCACGTAGCCGATCGCCTCGCGAGCCGGGATGTTGAGGGTACGGAGCATGACGGCGAGCGCCGTCGAGATCTGCTCGCAATAGCCCTTCCGGTTGCCGAAGAGGAAGGCGTTCACGGCATCCTCACCGCGGGTGAGTGGCGGAATCGACGTCGAGTACTGGGTGTTCGCTCCGATCCAGGCCTCGAGCGCGCTCACCTTCGCCTCGGTCGTCGTCGCGT
>JBKQLZ010000064.1:0-12215 GCA_052146895.1 Acidimicrobiales bacterium | reverse complement strand
CCAGGCGAGCTCTCTCAGCGAGCACAGGCCGATGGCCTCGGGCAAGTCGGTGACGGCCTGGATCGCAGATGCGGCCACAGCTTGTTCGGCCTGGCCGAGCATCCTCGCCATGACACCGGTGACGGCGCGGTCCGCCATCGCCCGGCAGAGCCGGTGGTACCAGAGTCCCGTCGTGAAAAGTCGTGCGCCAGGGACGCGAAGCTCCATCGGCTCTTCATCCAGCAGCACCTGCAGGAGCAGATGATCGTCGACGACTACGTCCACGGTGAGCTATCAGGCGAGATCGGACTCGGCGGCAGCAACCTTGGCGGCCAAGCTGGCGTAGCCGCCGGCCTCATCGACTGCATCGCGCAACAACGCCCTCAAGCCGCCACGTCCAGCCGGCACGATGAGGAGAGAGTCGCCTAGGTCCGCTATCTCGACGGCACCGCCCTCGGTCAGGTTCCAGCGGCGACGAGCTTCGGCCGGCAGTGCCATCTGACCTCGGTCAGAGACGCGGAACTCCACGACATCCATGCCGCCATCTTACCGCTTACAAAGCACCGCTACAAATCTGCCTTGTACGGAGGAAACGCTGGAGTTGCACTCGGTTACTGCCCCACGCGTCCGTCGACGCGCTCGCGCAGCAGGTCTGCGTGGCCGGCGTGGCGGGCGTACTCCTCGATCATGTGAACGAGTACCTCGCGCAGGCTGATGACCTTGCCGTCGCGGTACACCCCGGAAATGTCCAGGTTGGGAGCCTCGTCGACGAAGGTCTCTGCGAATCGCACCTCTTGCCGCCAGGCGGCCCATGCAGACGCCACGACATCGGGATCGGCCACGGCGTCGTTGAACGCCGCGTCCTTGTCGTCCTCGCGCCGGTAGAGCCATGGCACATCCAAAGCGGCGAGCGTGCGACGGAACCACGCACGCTCGGCATCCGAGAGGTGGCGCACGAGCCCTAGCAGCGACATGTTCGAGGGCGGGACCGAACGGCGCGCCATGCCCTCGGCGTCAAGGCCGGCGCACTTCAACTCGATCGTCAGCCGGTAGTCGCGCAGGTATGCGACGAGGGTCGAGCGCTCGTCGGTAAATCCGCCCTCGCTACGGGGGTCGTCCTCCGGGGCGACAAACATGTCCGACCAACCGAAGCTGCGGGTGATGCCCTCGTCAGTCGGCTCTCCTTCCACCTGCTCGCCTCGCTTGCCCTAAGACCCGAGCTTGGACACAGACCGCGCTTCGTACACGCCGCCGTGCCGAGCGGCGAGCACGAACGCGACGGCCGTGCCCTCGTCGATCTCACGAGTCCCGTCTGAGATGGCAGTGCAGTGAAAAGGATGCTCGCGCCCGTCCTCCCGCACTGTCCCGAGCCCGCGAGCGGCCTCATACGCGCTCACGACGCCGAGGTGGACAGCCGCCATGGCGGTCAGTGGACGATCTTCGAGAGGTCGAGCTCGATGATGTCGGTCGCACCGCGGTCCTTCAGGGCTGGGATGAGCACGTTGATCTCCGACTTCGGTACGACGGTCTCGACTGCGAACGCCTCCTCGCGGAACAGCTGTGAGACCGTAGGGGATTTCATCGAAGGCAGGACGGCGATCACGCCGTCCAAGTCGGCCGCCGAGACGTTCAGCTTCACGAGCACCTTGCCCCGAGCCTCGAGCGCCCCCTGCAACAGCACGAGGAGCTGGTTCATCGCGTGAAGCTTCTCCGGGTCGGCAGCCGACTGCTTGTGGCAGATGAGCTCTGTGTTGGAGACGAGGAGGGTCTCTATTATTCGGAGCCCGGCGGCCCTGAGTGCCCGGCCGGTCTCTGTCAGCTCGACGACTGCATCGGCGATGTCGGGCACCTTGGCCTCAGTCGCCCCGTACGAGAAACGAACGTCCGCCCGCACGCCGCGCTCGCCCAACCAACGCTCGGTGAACCGCGGGTACTCGGTCGCGACCCGGCTGCCGGGCGGTAGGTCCTCGGCTTTCTCGACAGGCGAGTCAGCGGCCACCGCCAGCACGATCCGGATCGGTGAGTTGGTCACCTTCGAGTAGGCGAGCTCGCCGAGGGACACGACGTCCGCCCCCGTCTCCTCGATCCAGTCCCGGCCGGTCACGCCGAGGTCGAAGAGCCCCTCGGCGACGTACGTCGGGATCTCTTGCGGTCGCAGGATGCGCACGTCTGTGACACGAGGGTCGTCGATCGTCGCGGCGTAGTCGACGTCAGAGGAACGATGGACGGCCAGATCGGCCGACGAGAACAGATCGAGAGTGGCTCGCTCGAGCGAGCCCTTCGGGAGGACGAGCCTCAGCATCCGACTAGGTTGCCGCGTCGCGAGTCCGCCCGCCAGACGGAGGTCGCCTCAGGCAGGGGTGTCGCCCTTGAGGCGGGCGAGCAAGTTCGCCGTCTCCACGGCCGTCACGACCGACTCGTCGCCCTTGTTGCCGAGCTTCCCGCCCGACCTGTCGAGGGCCTGGTCGGTGTTCTCGGTCGTGAGCACGCCGAACACGACGGGGATGCCCGTGTCGAGCTGGACGCGCTGCAGACCCCTCGCGCACTCCCCCGCCACGAAGTCGTAGTGCGAGGTCTCGCCCCTGATCACAGCGCCGAGGCACACCACGGCGTCATACCGCCCGCTCTCTGCGAGTGCCTTCGCTGCGAGGGGGAGCTCGAACGCGCCAGGGACCCAAGCTACGAGCCGGCGCTCACGCGCTACCGCGAGGCGGTCGAGGCCTTCGTAGGCCCCCTCGAGCAGCCGGAGAGTGATCTCGCCGTTGAACCTGGCGCACACGACGGCGACGGTCAGCGCTGAGCCGTCATGATCGCCGGTCAGCTCGCCCGGTCGCCGTTGCGATCCCGTCGGGTCCCCGAGGCGATGGGTGGCTTCCGGCATCAGTCCCCGAGCCCGTCCAACATGTGGCCCATGCGCTCACGCTTGGTGCGGAGGTACTCGACGTTCTCGGGGTTCTGGACCGGCTGGATAGGGACGCGCTCGACGATCTCGAGCCCGAAGCCTGCGAGTCCACCCTTCTTCGCCGGGTTGTTCGTGAGCAGCCTCATCGTCGTGATCCCGAGATCGACGAGGATCTGCGCGCCGATCCCGTACTCCCGGCTGTCGACGGGCAGACCGAGCTCGGTGTTGGCATCGACCGTGTCGCGGCCTTGCTCTTGCAGGGTGTAGGCCGCCAGCTTGTGCGCGAGGCCGATGCCCCTTCCTTCGTGGCCACGGAGATAGACGACGACGCCTGCTCCCTCGAGCGCTATCTGCTCGAGGGCGGCGTCGAGCTGGAGGCCGCAATCGCAGCGCAGCGAGCCGAAGACATCGCCTGTGAGGCACTCGGAGTGCACGCGCACGAGAACGTTGTCGGCTCCGTCGACTTCGCCGCACACGAGGGCGAAGTGATGCTCACCGTCGATGAGCGAGTGGTACGCGTGGCCGACGAACTCACCGTGCCGGGTCGGGATGCGGGCTGACGAGACGCGCTCGACGAGTTTCTCGCTGCGGCGGCGATGACGGACGAGGTCCGCGATCGTGATGATGGGCAGGGCATGGCGCTCGGCGAACTGCTCCAGTTCGGGAAGCCGCATCATCGACTGCTTATCCTCGGTGACGATCTCGCAGAGCACGCCGGCCGGGTAGCAGCCGGCCATCCGAGCGAGGTCGACCGTCGCCTCGGTGTGGCCGGCTCGCTTCAGCACGCCGCCAGTGCGGTAGCGGAGAGGAAAGATGTGCCCCGGACGGGCGAGCTCGCTCGGCTTGGTGCCTGGGTCGATGAGCGCCTGGATAGTCGCGCTCCGGTCGTGTGCCGAGATACCGGTGGTCGTGCCGGGCCGGTAGTCCACCGTCACGGTGAAGGCCGTCCGTTGCGACTCGGTGTTCTGGGAGACCATCAGCGGCAGCTCGAGCTCGTCGATCCGTTCGGGCATTAGAGGAGCGCAGATGACTCCGGAAGTGTGGGCGAGGAAGAACGCGATCGCCTCCGGCGTGGCGAACTGCGCTGCCATGACGAGATCGCCCTCATTCTCGCGGTCTTCGTCGTCCGCCACGACGACCATCTCTCCGCGACCGATCGCCTCTATTGCCTCTTCAACTGTCGACAACGCCACGGCGAAGTGCCTCCTTCTCCGCCGGATCCTACTGGTCAGCGATCGAAGGCCCTCTCTCCGGGATCTGCTGAGACGGTTGGCTCCACGTCGACGCGCAGGTCTTCGCCCAGCTGGCGAACCGATATGAGCCGTCCTCGCCATGCCTTTGCCATCGTGGGTGCGCCGGGCCGCGCGAAGAGCGGTATTCCGTCATCTCCGCCGAGGAGGGCCGGGGCGAGATAGAAGACGTAGCGATCGACGAGTCCGAGGCGGTGGAACTCGCCCGCGACGCGGGCACCCCCCTCTACGAGGAGTTGCAGGACCCCTCTTCGTCCGAGATCGTCGAGGACTCCCCGTAGGTCACCGCTGATCTCGAGGGCCGGCCTCACCTTTGCCTCGGCCGGAGCCCGCCCAAGAACGACGCGCAAGGGCTGGCGCACGTCGGCCGGAGCTCCGTCGAGGCGCACCGTGAGCTCGGGGTCGTCGGCTCTGACCGTCCCGGCGCCGACGAGGACAGCGTCGGAGTCGGCCCGCAATTCGTGGACGTCTTCCCGCGCTGCCGGCCCTGTGATCCACCGGCTCGTGCCGTCCGGGGCCGCCAAGCGGCCGTCCAGGGTCCCTGCGAGCTTGAGGATCACCAAGGGGCGGCCGGTGCGGCGATGCACCAGGTATGGGCGCAGGTACCCCTCTGACTCCTCGGCTCCGACTCCGAGGACGGTCTCGATTCCCGCTGATACGAGAATTTCCATGCCTCCGCCGGAGACGTTCGGGTCCGGGTCGAGCAGGGCGACGACAACCCTTCTCACCCCGGCACGCACCAGGTGCTCCGCACAAGGCGGCGTCCGGCCTTGGTGCGAGCAAGGCTCCAGCGTCACATAGGCAGTGGCGCCCCGAGCGAGGTCACCGGCCTCGTCGAGCGCGAGTGCCTCGGCATGGCGCCCGGTGCCGTTCGGCGGAAGCGCCTCGGTCGCGCCCCGACCCACGATCTGACCCGCCGCGTCGACTATGACACAGCCCACCCACGGGTTCGGCGAGGCTCTCCGGCGCGCGATGTGTGATGTGGCCAGCGCCTCTCGCATGAACCGGCCGTCGTCCGGACCGATGCTCAATGCGGGTGGCCACCGCTCAGGAGATCGAGAGCGTGCGGTATGACGTCGAGCACCGCCTCGAGACACTCGACGGCCCCTTTGGACGAGCCTGGGACGTTGCAGATGAGGGCCTCCGCCCGAGCACCAGCGACAGCACGGGAAAGCCGGCCGAGGGGGCTGTCGAGCCTCATGGCCTCGGCAAGGCCGGGAGCGGGACGCTGGATGACCATCATCGAGCCCTCGGGCGTCTCGTCGCGCGGCCCGAATCCAGTGCCTCCGGTGGTGACGATGAGCCCGGAGTAGCCAGACGCCATCACCTCGAGGGCCGCGGCCACTTCCCGCGCGCCGTCAGGGATGACGCGGCGCTCCACGACTTCGTAGCCGCGCTGGACGAGCAACATCTCGAGCGCTTGGCCGCTCAGGTCCTCGCGCGTGCCGACCGACACGCCGTCGGAGACGGTGAGCACCTTCGCACGCAAAGTGCCGGCGGGCGCCCCTCCGGAAGCGTCGGTCATCGGGCTCACCCGCCTGCGATCGCCTCAGACGCCGCATCGCGCAGCCGCTCCGACGCCTCGAGCGAGTCGGCGGCGCGGAAGACGGACGATCCGGCCACGAGGCAGCGCGCGCCGGCCTTGGCGACGGCACAACCGGTCACCTCGTCGATGCCGCCGTCGACTTGCAGGGTCACATCGAGGCCGTGATCGTCGATCCAGGCTCGCGCTGCCTCGACTTTTGGCACCGCATCCCAGATGAAGGACTGCCCGCCGAAGCCCGGGTGCACCGACATCACGACGAGGTAGTCCACGAGCTCGAGAAAAGGCCACGCTTCCTCGATCGGCGTCTCCGGATTGACGACGAGCCCAACGCCGAGGCCGAGCGACCGCATCTTCTCGCAGAGCGCCGGCGTGCCGCCCACTTCGATGTGAACCGAGCAGCCATCTGCTCCCGCCTCAGCGAACGCTTCGAGGTACCGCGCCGGATCGCTGATCATCAGGTGGCAGTCGAGCCAGAGCGACGTGTGCTTGCGGACCGAGGCGACGACCGGCACGCCGAGCGAGATGTTCGGTACGAAGTGCCCATCCATGACGTCGACATGGAGCCAGTCCGTGCTCGGGGCGATGCGGGCTATCTCCTCGGCGAGCCGCCCGAAGTCCGCCGCGAGAATGGAGGGCGCAACGCGGACTTCCTGCGACCGCAAGTGCGGCAGGTGTGTCGCGGAGGATTCGACCGGTGCCATCAGGACACCGTATCCCCGGGTCGTACGATCCCGTCGAGGCCGAGACGTTCCCCTTCACCGGGGCGAGATCCTCGCAGCCACTCGGCAAAGCTCTGGCGCCTCCTGCCTTCGCCCTGGACTTCTCGTGGGACGAACCACCCCTCGGCGGTCGCCACACGGCCGGCGACGATCGTGCCCGGTTCGTTCCCTCCGACATCTGCGGGCTCAACCTGCGCGCGGTGCACGATCAGCCGGGCGCCTCGCCAGGTCGTCCACGCACGGCCCACACGGACTATGCGCACGAGAGCCGGAGCGCCTTGGGTGAAGTCGAGGCGCAGATCTTCGACGGAGAGCTTCGCGGCGTAGGTCGCCTCTCCCTCTTGCCGGAGCGGCTCGCCTAGTTGCTCGACGCCCAGCCGCAGCCGGTCCACCAGCAGCTCCGTGCCGAGCAATCCCAATCGCTCGCGCAGCTCGTCGGCAGTCTCATCCGGCCCGATCGCCGTCTCGACACGCTCATAGACGCCACCTGTGTCGAGCCCTGCCTCGACCTGCATCAAGCAGACCCCGGTGCGGTCGTCACCGGCGAGGATCGCTCGCTCGACGGGCGCCGCCCCTCGCCACCGCGGCAGCAAGGAGAAGTGGAGGTTCACCATCGGGACGACGCCGAGGACCTCAGGTTTGATCAGGCGCCCGAACGCCACCACGACCCCGAGCTCCACCGATGCCCGCGTAACGTCCGCCACACGGTCGGTGGTGAGAAGGCCGAGCTCGGTCGCCGTGAGCTTCACCGGCGTAGGGATCAGCGCTCCCCCGCGTCCGCGCCTTTTGTCCGGCTCCGTCACGACAAGTGCGACGTCGTGACCGGCCAGGTGGAGCGCCCTGAGGCACCCCGCGGAGACAGCCGCGCTCCCGAGGAACGCGAGCCGGCTCATGTCCCGACGCTCAAAGAGCCGGGGCGCCGCGCTCCAGCGCGCCCGGCTGGGCGCCACCTCGAACCTCTGCGCCCGTGAACACCCGGTCGCGCAGCGTCCGCATCGCCTCCTTGCGTGTGTCTTTGTCGAGCCGGTCGAGCAGCAAGACCCCATCGAGATGGTCGAGCTCATGCTGGAAGACGCGGGCAAGATACTCGTCAGCTTCGATCGAGATCTCGTTGCCCTCGAGGTCGTACCCGGTGAGGTGAACTTCCTTCGGCCGGATGATCGTCCAGTGCAGCCCTGGCACCGAGAGGCACCC
The DNA here is from genome assembly GCA_052146895.1 of Acidimicrobiales bacterium. Classification (GTDB taxonomy): domain Bacteria; phylum Actinomycetota; class Acidimicrobiia; order Acidimicrobiales; family Bog-793; genus Palsa-601. The sequence goes on along the minus strand of JBKQLZ010000064.1, from coordinate 4,625 downwards.
CTCTTCGAACTCCCACTCACCGCGCGACTCGGATATGACCGGGTTCACGATCGCCTTCGGGCCCTCGTCGTCACCGACGTCGTAGACGAAAAGCCGCCGCTCCACACCGACCTGCGGAGCGGCCAGCCCCACGCCGGGGGCCTCATACATCGTCTCGATCATGTCTTCGACGAGGTGAACGAGGCGACTGTCGACGTTCTCGACGTCGGCCGCACGCTGCCTGAGCACGGGGTCGCCGAAGATCCGGATCGCATACGTGGACACGAGTTCAGTGTAGTGAGAGCGCTCCGCCCGCTCGCGCTCTGTTAAGGGTGGTCGAAGGCGTCGGTACCGATCCGAGCCTCGACTATCACGGCGACCATCGCCGCCCGCGACGAGACACCGAGCTTCGCGAAGATACGCCGGAGGTGCGTTGACACCGTCCAGAGGCTGATCTCGAGCACCTTCGCAATCATCTTGTTCGTGTACCCGCTCGCGACCATCCGGCTGATCTCGCGCTCACGTGGGCTGAGAGCCAGTGTCGGCCGGGCGGCACCGACCCGCCGAAACGTGCAGCGCACGCCATCGACCTCGGTGTCGAGGAGCAGATTGCCGTCCTCGCCGCTACCGGTAGGAGTCCCGTTAGTCTCGAGGGCCACCACGAGGCATTCGAGGGCTCTCAGGACGTGGTCGGGCTCCTCGTTCGCCGCGCGCCGGGCGACGACCTTGGGCACGGCAACAGCAGACGATGGTGCGGGCTTTGCTGTCAAGGCTTGTGGGTTCACGGATCCGTCTCCGCTCTGATGAGGACCCTCGCTGCCATGGCTTCTGGTCGCCAGACACAACCATCTACAGCACTTTCACCGATTTGTGCGGACTACTCGTCTGCCTTGTTGCCGCCGGTAGACCCCGGCGCTCGGTCATGGTACTGCGGCGGGCTTGTCTCTCGCCTGTCACATCTTCTAGCGACAGCCAATGGGGTGACACGCGTCCGCGGTCCTCGGTTTGTGTGACTAGGCGGGCGTGGCCGTGCGGGCTTACTAATGAGGCGTCGGTGTCCCAAGGAGGATTCGCAATGGCGACTGAGCTAGAGCTTGAGGACGAGTTCGAGGCAGAAGCGGAGGACGAGTTCGAAGGCGAGGACTTCCTCGGCGGTCTCGCAAAGGGCCTGGGTGGCCTCCTCGGCGAGGGAGAGTTCGAAGACGAGTTCGAGGGCGAGGAGGAGTTCGAGTACGAAGACGAGTTCGAAGGCGAGGAGTTCTTGAGCCGCATCGCCTCCGGCGTCGGCGGACTCCTCGGCGAAGGCGAAGAGGAAGACGAGTTCGAGTTCGAGGACGAGTTCGAAGAGGAGTTCGAGGACGAGTTCGAGGGCGAGGACTTTCTCGGCGGCCTCGGCGGGATCGTGAAGGGGGTCTCCGGCCTCCTCGGCGAGGGGGAATTCGAGGACGAGCTCGAGTATGAGTTCGAGGACGAGCTCGAGTTCGAGGACGAGGCGGAGGCGATGTTCGCCAACCTCTTGAAGGGGGCCGCAGGGCTGCTCGGAGAGGGCGAGTTCGAGGATGAAGACGAGGCGGAGGAGTTCTTCGGCAACCTGTTCAGGAAGGCATTGCCTGTCCTGAAGAGCATCGCCAAGGTCGCGGCGCCCATGGTGGCGACCGCCGTCGGCGGACCGATGCTCGGCAAGGTCGCGGGCGAACTGACGTCACAGCTCGAGAGCGAAGGCGAGTCCGAAGAGGAGCTCGAGGAGGAGCTCGAGTACGAGGACGAGGCCGGATTGACGCTCAACCAGGCGATCTCCGAGCTTCTCGCCGCGCGGGCCGCGCGGAGCGGATCCGCCGCCGAGGCAGAGGCACTCGTCGGGGCGTCCGTCATGGTCGCCCTCACTCCGGAAGATCAACGAATTCTTGGTGACGTCTTGCCGAACATCATCCGCGGAGCAGCGGTGCTGACCCGCGTGCTCTACGGCCGGCGAGGCACGCGCCAAGGCGTGCGCCTCGTACCTTCGGTCGTGCAACGCACCACCACGGGCCTTTCCCGCCGGGCAAGACGGGGCAGGCCGATCTCTCGGCGCGCCGCCGCGACTCACATGGCGACGGCGACGAGGCGGGTCATCGGCAGCCCACGGCGTGCGACCCGGGGCCTGCAGCGCAACGTCGTCGGATCCCGCGCAGCGCGGCGGATCAACCACCGGCGCGCCCTGTCGGCGGCCGGGGGTGTCCGCTACCGCCCTACTCGAGCCGGGTACGGCCCGGGCTACCGGCGGGCACCATCGCACCGCCGAGTGGCCCGCGTGCCCGGCGTCCGCTACACAGGGGCTCGGAGGCCGGGCGTCCGCTACACAGGGGCTCGGAGGCCGGGAGTGGTACGGGGACGGCCGGCCGGTCGCTACCCCGTCGGAGTCGCCCGGCGCGGAGCGATACGGCGCCCGGGCGCTATCCGGACGGTGCACGTGCCGCCAGTCGGCCGAGTCCGGGGAGCGAGCCACATCAGGGTGGCGACTCCGGTCCGCTTGCCGGCGACGGCGACTCGCCCGGCCCGGGTCGTGAGAGTCGTGACCCACGTCCCGGTCCCGAAGGGAGCTCGCCCAGCGGCCAAGACGGCGAAAGTGGCCGTCCGGACCCGAGCGCATTGACTCCGCCTTCCGGCGACGAAGGAGGCTTTCATGAGCATCTCGACGCGGTGGCCGACGATCGAGGGTGAGTTCGAGTTCGAGGACGAGTTCGAGCTCGAGGACGAAGACGAGTTCGAGCTCGAAGATGAGTTCGAGGACGAGCTGGAAGACGAGCTCGAGCTCGAGTTCGAAGACGAGGGCGAGTTCGAGAGCGAGTACTTCGTCAACCCGATAAGACGGGTCTACCCCGATGCCGAGGGCCTCATGGCCCATCTTGGAAAGGCCGCCGCGGAGGCCGAATACGAGGACGAGGCCGAAGCGTTCCTCCCCTTGTTGATGCCACTCGCCTCCTCCAGAATCCCGCGGCACGCCCCAGCGGTGATGAAGGCAGCGCCCCATGTGACCCGCCCGTTGAACACTCTCGTGCGGAAGCTCCGCAAGACCCCGCAAGGGCGCCGTCTAGTCCGAACCGTCCCGACGATCGTCGACAAGACCGCCAGGAGCCTCGCGGCGCAGTCGAGGCGCGGCCGGCGGATCACGCCTTCTCGGGCGAGGCGGACGCTTGCTCGCCAAGCAGACGCCGTTCTCTGCGACCCGGTCGCCAGGAGGGCCGCGCTGCGCCGCTCCAAGCGCTCCGATTCCCGCTACCACCGCCATGACTGTCGCTGTCGCTGAATCGCCACTGCCCGCAGTGGCGGAAGTCCTCTGGGCGACGCCTCCTGGGCCGAAGAGCCCTCCGCGGGCGGCTGCCTCGCCGCTTCGTCCCTGGCTCGATGCCCAGGCGATCAACGTGGACCGCCACCGAAAGGCGCTTCGCCCCTTTACCCGTGAGGAGTTCGGGACCGGAGCCGCTGCACCGAGCGACGGTCACATCTTGGCGGTGAACGAGCTCCTCGAGCGCCTCCGCAAGCCTTTGCGGCAGATGACATCTGAAGTCGGGCGTGCTGCGGCAAGCGCGTCGGCAGACCCGAACGCCGCTGCGCTCGCTCGCCTTCTCCGGCGCAAGTCGAAAGCGCACGACTACGTGCGTGCGACAGAGAAGGTCTGGGACTTCTACTTCGAGATGTTCGGCCAGCGACAATCCCCTTACGCGGACTGGCTTCTCAGCTGCGACCGCGTCGCGCTCGATTGCTACCAGCACACATGGGTCAATCTCGGCTCGGCACGGTCGGTCCCGGCTCCTCCGCCGTTTGCGTATATGAGGACGGGTTTCTCGCCAGCGACCTTTCGCCGAGGCATACCGCTGCGGCGCCTCGGCCGCCAGATCAACCCCTTTCCGATCGTGCAACTGCCCTATCACCGCCTAGTCAACCCTTGGACGCTCGGCGCGATGCTGCACGAGGTAAGCCACACCCTCCAGACCGAGCTCGAGCTCGACGTCGCACTTCCGCAGCGTCTGCGGCGCCGCCTCGAGGCTGCAGGTATGCCGCCGGCGGTCGTGGCGACCTGGGTGCGCTGGAACCGCGAGACGTTCGCGGACCTCTGCGGCGTCCTCTTCGGCGGCGAGTCGTTCGTCGGCAGCCTCATGGACGTGCTCGGTCGCGATCCCCGGCTCGCAACGGCCTTCAGCCCTCGCGGTCTCCACCCGACTCCATACCTGCGGACCTTTATCAGCTGCCGCCTGCTCGACCGTCTCGGCTTCAGCGAGCGAGCTCGCCAGCTCGAGCACATGTGGCGCCGGCTCTACCCGCCGTCGACGCTCTCCGGCATCCCGAAGGCCATGCTCGCGAGCTTCGCGGAGGCGATGCCGATCGTCGTAGACGCGATCTGTTTCGAGCGCTACCGTTCGCTCGGCAATCGCAGCCTGGCCGAGGTGCTGCGCCTCGAGCCGAAGGACGAGCAGATGATCGCAGAAGCGGCTGCGCGGCTCGCGCGTGGGACCGACCCTGGTGTCGTTCCGGCGCGCTATCTCATCAGCGCAGTGCGAGTCGCGCTTGATCGCCGGCTCGCCTCACCCGAGACGCTCATGAAGAACTTCTACACGGAGTTGGCGCGGCGATGATGGTCGGCCTGGACCGAGCGCTGAAGAAGCTGC
>JBKQLZ010000063.1:0-20721 GCA_052146895.1 Acidimicrobiales bacterium | reverse complement strand
CACGATCGTGTTGTCGAGGAACGTCAGGAAGAGCACGAGCGACAGCGTGGCGAGGCAAAGACGCGGTCGGCCCGTGCCCTCGCTCAAGCTGACGATGCGCGTTGTGCTCACCGGGTCACACCAGCACCAAGATCGTTCGGCTCACGAAGGCGAACCGCGTGCAGGACCGGGATGACTACCTCCTTCGGAACCGCCACCTTGGCGAGGTACCTCGATACCCAGCGTCGCGCATATGAAACACCTGAGCGTGGTTTTCATTCCGATAAGACGGCGACTCCGTCGAACAGGTCCGCTTCGGGAACAGGGGCTCCCGTCACGTCGCGGGCTCGCACGAACGACTCGGTCCCGAACACCTGCGCGAACACCTCGACGCCGAGCCGAAGGAAGAAGGCGTTGTCAGCCTGGCTCCCGTGAGCCTCGAGCGCCTGGAACTTCCGCTCCGCGAATTCGGAGCAGTCCATGCGCGCAGCGATCATCTCGTCCGGCGCCCCGAAGTCAAGTGCGTCGGCGGCCTCGGGCGGCGGCTCGAAGCCGGCAGTCCGTAGCACCTCGGCAAAACGCGGGAGCTCCGATCTCGGAATCACCGGGTAGTAGAGCTTGGAGGCGATACCGGTCTTGTCGAAGGCCGCCAACGTGATGCGGTTCGCCTGTATGTGGTCCGGATGCCCGTAGAAACCATTCTCGTCGTAGGTCACCACGACCTGTGGCCGGTAACGTTCCATGAGCTCGGCGAGCCGGTCAGCGGCAACTTCGACCGAGGTGTTCCAGAACGCGTCAGGAGCATCGTTCTGGGGCCAGCCCATCATCCCCGAGTCGCGATAGCCGAGAAGCTCGAGGTCGCTCACCTGCAGAAGCTCGCAACTGCGCTCGAGCTCACGCTGGCGCTGAGCGATGACCGCGGCGCCGTCGTGCGCGGGATCGTCGGGCTTGATACCCCCGCTCACGTCACCGAACTCGCCGTTCGTGCAGACGACGAGAACGGTCCGGACGCCCTCGCTCGCGTACTTGCACAAGATCCCTCCCGTGGACGAGGCCTCGTCATCGGGATGCGCGTGCACTGCCATGAGGGTGAGTCCGGAACGGTCGGGCATCGGAGCATCGTAGGGGGACTCTGACGATGACCGACCACGAGTCAGCTGACACCCTGCAAAGATCAAGCGACAATGACCGCGTTGAAAGTCATCGCCGGCATGGCGATAGTGCTCGCCACCGCAGGAAGCGTGACGGCGACCCTCGTGACGCCACGCGGCAACTCGTGGGGCCTGCGGGTGGCGATCGTCGTCAACCGCTCGGTGCGACTGGTCTGTGTCGCGATAGCGAGACCGATCCGGAGCTACCAGCGCAAGGACGCCGTGCTGGCGACGATGGCGCCGGTCGCGCTGCTCGGACAGCTGGCGGTCTTCCTCGGGATGTTCCTCGTCGGCTACGCGGTCGCGCTGTGGGGTTACACGAGCTCCTTCGGAGGGGCGCTCAAGCTCGCAGCCAGCCAGCTGTTCACAGCTGGACTCGCTCACGCCGGCGTTCCCGGCAACTCGGCGCTCGAGGTCCTCGCGGCGGTGACGGGCGCAGTCACGATCGCTCTCCAGATCGGTTACTTGCCGGCGATCTACCAGGCATTCAACCGGCGCGAGGCGCTCGTGACGTTGATGGAGAGCCGCGCCGGGATCCCTGCATGGGGACCCGAGCTGCTCGTCCGGCACCAGCTCGTCGCGAGCCTCGACGCGCTCCCGAGCCTTTATCGCGACTGGGAACTGTGGTCCGCCGACCTCGCCGAGAGCCATGTCAGCTACCCGATCCTGCTTTTCTTCCGGTCTCCGGAGCCGGGGTACTCCTTCGTCCTCGCGCTGTTGGCGGTCCTCGATGCCGCCGCCCTCCAGCTCGCGCTGATGCCGACGAATGCACCGACCGAGGCGAAGTTCTGCCTCCGCATGGGGTTCACCGCTTTGCGGCGTATCGCGCAGGTGCTCGGGTGGACATTCGACGCCGACCCGCACCCCGACGCCCCACTTCAGCTCAGCTACGAGGAGTTCGCGTACGCGGTCGACCTCATCTCGAACGCCGGCGTCCCGCTCGAGCGCACCGCCGAGGATGCCTGGCCGCACTTCCGCGGCTGGCGGGTGAATTACGAGGCCCTTGCGTACCGCCTCGCCGACCGCGTCGTGGCACCCCGGGCTCCGTGGTCGGGTGACCGTCGCCACCTGTCGGAGGAACTGATGCTGCCGAAGCGCCCACCGCACCGCTCGCCGGGCGGGGGAACCCTCGACGAGACCCGTCTCCGCCCGCCGGAATGACCAGCTCCCCTCTTCTGATCGAGCCGGCTGGCCCCGTGGCTGGGACGGTGGCGGCCCCGCCAAGCAAGAGCGTCACGAACCGGCTCCTCGTCATGGCCGCGCTGGCCGAGGGCAAGAGCACGCTCGGCCGGCCGCTTATCAGTGACGACACCCACGTGATGGCAGCCGGGCTGCAGTTGTTCGGCGCTCGGATCACCCTGTCGGCCGAGGTGGCTTCGGTGTCGGGCACCGGGGGTCTGCTCGAGCGGCCGCCGGGAGTGGTCGGGGCGGGTTTGTCGGGGACGACGTTGCGTTTCTTGGCGGCTTTGTGCCTCCTTGCTCCCGGGCCGGTGACGCTCGACGGTGAGGCGCCGCTCCGGCGCCGTCCCCTCGGGGCCTTGCTGGACGTCCTCGTCGAGGCGGGTGCGGTGGTCCACAGCGCCGACGGTCACGCCCCAGTAGTGATCGAGGCCGCCGGCTTGCCCGGTGGCCGTCTCGTGGTCGACGCAGGCGCGAGCTCGCAGTTCGCCACGGCGCTCTTGCTCGTCGCGCCGTACGCCCGCCGCGACGTCGAGCTCGCCGTCGAGAACCTCGGCGCGGGTGGGTACGTCGACATGACCATGGACTCGATGAACCGATGGGGAGCAGCCGTCGAGCGACGGGGCGACGGCCTGTACTGCGTATCGGCGGGGGCGCGCTACGTCGCCCGTGACGAAGTTGTCGAGTACGACGCGAGCGCGGCTGCCCACCTTTACTCTCTCGCCCTCGCCACCGGCGGCGAGGTGACGGTGAGCAACGCCGTGCCCACGCTCCAGCCGGACGCGTCGATGGTCGAGTTGTTCGAGACGATGGGGGCCGAGGTGACGGAGCTCCGGGGACGGGGCACGACGGTGCGGGCCGGTGCGCACAAGTTGCGCCCGGTCTCGGCCGATCTCTCGAAGACTCCGGATCAGCTCCCGACCGTGGCGGTGCTCGCAGCGCTCGCGGACGGCGTCACGAGCCTGCGCGGGCTCTCCGTCGCGAGGGGGCACGAGACCGATCGCGTCGAGGCCGTGGCCTCGGAGCTCTCCAAGCTCGGCGCCGACATCGAGACTTCCTCGGCTGCGATGGTGATCAGAGGTGGCCGGTCGCTGCACGGTGGCGTTGTCGACACCTACGACGACCACAGGATGGCGATGGCGTTCTCCGTGCTCGGAGCGGTCGTGCCGGGCGTGAGCATCGCGTCGCCAGGCTGTGTCGCCAAGACCTACCCGGGTTGGTGGGACGACCTGGCGGCCCTCGGGGTCGGGGTCTCTACTCGGCCCCGTGCGACACCTTGAACCAGCGCCGCTTGCCGACCCGCAGGAGGGAGCCGTCAGCCGGGACGAGCTCGGGATCGGATTGCTTCTCCCCGTCGATCGAGACGCTGCCGGCCGCGAGCAGCCGCCGGATCTCCTTTCGGCTGGTCCCGGCGAGCGCAGCCTCGAGGAGATCGAACAGGCCGGTCCCCGGTGCAACAGCGATCGTCGGCACGTCGGTCGGGAGCTCGCGTTGGGAGAAGGTGCGCGTGAACCACTCGCTCTCGTCCTTGGCAGCGTCGTCGCCGTAGTAGCGGGCGACGATCTGCTGGGCGAGGAAGCGCTTGGCGTCCATCGGGTGGGTGCTGCGGTCGGCGAGCCCTGCCCGTATGCCGTCGACGGTGCCGGTAGGGACGCGGGTGTACACCTCCAAGTAGGGGACGATCAGATCGTCCGGGATCGACATCGTGCGCCCGAACATGTCGCGTGGGCTGTGGGCGAGCGAGATGAAGTTCCCGAGGCTCTTGCTCATCTTCTCGCCGCCACCGATGCCAGGGGTGATCTTCGTCGTGATGACCACCTGGGGTTCCTGGCCCAGTCTCGACTGGTAGAAACGCCCCATCAGCTCGTTGAACAGCTGATCCGTGCCCACGATCGTGAGGTCCGACTCCAACGCGAACGAGTCGTAGCCCTGCAGCACTGGGTACAAGAACTCGTGCATCTGGATCTCGCTGCCCTCGTCCATGCGGCGCTGGAACATGTCACGCGCGATGAGCCTGCCGTGGTTGACCATCGAGAGAATCGACATGAACTCGTCGAGGGACATCGTGTCCCACCATTCGGAGTTGCGCCGGACCTCGAACACCTCGGGCTCGGTCCGGAGGACGACCGAGACCTGGGTGATGAAGGCTTCTGCGTTTGCTTCGATCTCGTCACGGGAGATGACCGGGCGGGTCTGTGATCTCCCGGTCGGATCCCCTACGCGCGTCGTGAAGTCGCCGATGAGGAACACGACGGTATGACCGGCGTCTTGCATCTCGCGCATCATCCAGAGGTTGACGCCGTGGCCGAGATGCAGAAGAGGCGCCGTGACGTCGACGCCGTACTTGATGCGGAGCTTGCGACCGGAGGCGAGCTTCTCCTTGAACTCCTCGAGCGTGACGATCTCGTCGGTCGTGCGCGCGAACGAGTCGAGGAGGTCTTCGGTCGGGCCTGGCATGGTCGTCGAGCCTAATGGACAGGCGAATGCGGCCCGGATGAGCGGTTTTCAGGCTCTCACGACCTGAAGGGGGCAGCGACCTCGCCAGCAAAGCGTGCCATCGCCTCGAACCGCTCCTGTGTGCCCTCACCGAGGGTGCGATCCGAGAGTATGAATTCGCCGACTCCGAGAGCGTCGTAGCGGGCGAGCTCTGCTGTGATTTGAGCGGGCGTGCCGGTGATCGAGGGTTGACGCGTTGCCTCGGTCGCCCAGGCGGCGAGCTTTCCGGCGTCATCGCTCATCCGGACTAGGGCTTGAGTGGAGCGTTCGAGCGTCGCAGGATCTCGGCCTACCGCCTCGCAATGCCGGTCGAGCACTTCGATCTTGTGGGCGATGCCGTCCGGCGTTCCCCAGTAGTTCCAGATGTCGGCATGCCGTGCTGCGATGCCCATCGCTATCTTCTCGCCCGAGACGCCGACGAGCAGCGGGAGGTGGTCTTGCACCGGCTTCGGCTCGCAGGGAGCATCTGCGAGGTGGTACCAGCGACCGTCGAAGTCGGAGCGCTCGTTGTCGAGCAGCGTGCGGACGACCTGGCAGGCCTCGTCGAGGCGACCGAGCAGCTCGGGAACCTCCGGCAGGTCGATGCCGTAGGCGAGGTGCTCGTTGCGCTGCCACCCGGCGCCGAGGCCGAGGACGACTCGCCCATTGCTGATCCGATCGACGGTGGCAGCCATGTTGGCGAGCACCGCGGGGTGGCGGTAGGTGTTACCAGTGACGAGGACGCCGAGCCGGACCCGCTCGGTCCGGGCGGCGAGCGCACCGAGTGTCGTCCACGCCTCGAGGCGTGGTTGACCCGGGTTGTCCTGCGGCATGAAGTGGTCGGCGATGTACACCGAGTCGAAGCCGACGCGCTCCGCCTCGAGCGCCGAAGCGAGCAGCTCGTCAAAAGGCCGCTCGGACGCGATCCAGATGCCGATACGCATGCCCCTTTATTACCGGATCAGCTCAGTTGGCCGTGCACACCGGCGGAAGGCGGAGCCGACCGATGCCTGCCGTCGTCAGGGCATACGTGCTCGAGCTGATCTCGGCAATGCCTGTCATGACCTCTGTGGCTCCCCTCGGGCTCGTCGATGCCAGGGTGTCGCCGGTGGAGGCGTTCGCGCATGCGAGCGTGCTGATCCCTGCCGCGAAGATGTCCCGTCCGGACGCGAGGAGCGATATGGGCGCGAGGGTCTCCGGCAGGAGCCGAGTGCGAGGGGGAGGGTTCGAGCGGCGCAGGGGATAGCCGTCGGAGTAGAGCTCGACCTTCGTGGCCTCGCCATCGCTCACTGCCAGGAGGGCGAAAGTATGCCCGGCCGCGAGTGACTGCACCTCGTCCCCGGCAGGCAGCTCGAGACGCGACACGACCGAGCCGGTCGCGAGGTTGACGAGAGCGAGCTGAGTCGACGGCGCCGGTGCCACAGCACTCGGTGTGAAGAGAGTGACGAGGGCGTCGTCGGTCCCGGGGACAAGAACAGTGTGCTGCAGCACCACTCCCCCGAACGAGGCGATGAGGCGGACCGTGCCTGTCGCGGAGACCTGGACGAGCGTCCGCCCGGTCGCCACCAGGAGCGAGCCGTCGCGTCCGGGAACGAGGGCCAGCCCGTACCCGCGGCCGAGGTCGATTGTCTTCGAGACATCGAGCGTGCGAATGTCGAGCTCGACGAGGCTCAACCGGTACGGAGGCTGATCGGCCGACCCGCCGAGAGCGAGCCGGCTCTCGCCGAAGAACACGGTGTTGCTCACCACACCTATCGCGCTCGCGACCGGCGCCGCTCGGGCGAACAATTGCGAGGCAATCGCGGGTCCGTCGCCCGCCTTCACCTCGACGACACGAAGGGACGACTCCTCGGCGCCGCAAGCTTCGAGAGCGAACAGCGAACCATTGGCGGCGGTGATCGTCTGGAAGTCGCCGTGCCGCGTCAAGTGATAGGACCACGACCCGAGTGCGGTCGGCGAGATGGCGGAAGACGAAGTCGTAGGGGTGCGACAGGGCGGCGGTGGATACGCCGCGGTCAAATGAGGCACGGCAGGTGCGGACGTCCGCGACACGCGGAATGCCCACACTGTGACGCCTGTCGCTATCACGGTCGCAACCACTAGGAGGGAGACGAGCACCGAGCGGCGCGCGAGCGCTCGCGGGGCGTGCGGATCAGCGGAGACGTCTTGTCCTATACCGTCGCTTCGCAAGCCGCCTGCTCCTGGATTCGCATTACGTATGACCGGTCAGGTGTAAAGACGCCCGGGCCTCCTCCCATCTTGCACGTCGGGCACGGACGCCCCCGAATCGGGCCCGATGTGGCCGCGCGCGCAACAGCCGGGCGCTCGAAGCGCCCGGCTGTTCCCAGAATGCTGACTCGGTCCTGCTTGATATCTTGCTGCGGTACTACCTCACTACGTGTTGCACCTCGCTCAGTACAAGCCGAGGCCTGCTGCACACGAAGGCCACTGGCCCCAGCCGGAACGCGCCTGCAGCTCTGCTGCCGCTCGGTCCTGCTCGGCCGGCGATGCCTCGCTCGGGAGACCCGAGTAGCCGAGGCCGTACCAGGTCGAGAGAGAGAACTGGTACGCGCCGTAGTAACCGTTTCCGGTGTCCTCGGCGTAGTTGTCGCCAGACTCACAAAGCCTGAGCTCGTACCATGCGCCGCCTGCTGGGGCGACGGGTACGGGCGCGGGCGTCGTGACGACGGGCACAGCTGGCGGCGTTGGAGCCACAGCTGCCGTCTTCGTGACGACCAAATGTTGCGGTGCGATTACTGATGTGACTCCTGGTCCTGCGCCGAGCGTGGTCCGGTCGACAAGATGTGCATCGCGGAGTCCCACGATGACTTCCAGACTTCCGTTGAGTGACAACTTCGGTTCAGGTACAAGAGCTGGGTACTCGGCCCGCATGCTTGCCCGTTGAGGGGCGGCGTGCGTGCTAACGCTGTGATGACCAGCACTTGTCGCGCTGGTGAGTACTGAGTTGAATGAGCCGGTCGTAGAACCGGCGATGGCGCTCGCTCCGAGCGCCGTGAACGCGGTCAGCGCGATCAGGGGGTGCTTGCGCATCGTGCTCCTCCTTGGGAGTTCGGAAACCCGTGGGCTCCAGGTGGGTGCTCTGATGCGGGCGGTCCGTCTTGGTGCATCCGGCTCGTGGCACGGCGCCGGAAGGGCGGTTCGTGCCGGGCGCGTTGGCGACCGTGCGAGGTGCAGACGGGTAGGGCCCTGTGTGCTGGTAGTGGCGCGACTCCTTTTGGTCCGTGGACTGGTCGGGACGGGCGCGGGCTCGGCGTGATGCAAAGCCACTGCGTTTTCAAGAGGTGCTGAGCACGGGCCAAACTTGAGGCCCACTCCCCGGGATCCCACTCACCTGGAAGTTGCGACACCGTCCGTCGTTGACGTTTGTGTTGCTTATGTGTTGCTTACTTTAGCGAGCACATTAAGGCAGGGCAACTGACTCTACCACTCAGGGTGGTCAAAGGCAGCGCCCTGACCAGGAGCTGTGCCGCGAATATGCTGGTAGAAGAGATCTTTTTGAGAAGACACGGTCCGTGGTGGGGCGAATCGACCGCAGAGCGCCCAGAATCGACCACTCTCCGTGAGAATAAGCACGCCCAAGTGGGTCTCGTCAGGCAAGCGCCACATTCCGCCGGCTCCAGGCGGTCTACGCCACGTGATCTGGTGGCTGCGTGGCGGGCGGCCACTGCATCTGGTGGCTAGGCGGCCGGGCCGTCCGCCTGCTTGCGCGCGTCAGTGTCGATGCCGAGAGCGGCGCCAACTTCGTCGAGGGCGACAGCCACCGCACTGCGCACGTCCTGTCGTTGCTCCTCGGCAACGCTCGCGAGCGGGGTGAGGGTCGCATACCCGAGGGCGGTGAGGGTCTCGTCACTCTCGTCTCCCGGCGGTGGATCACCAAAGCCTAGCTCGAGCAACATCTTCGACCCGAGCGTGGCGTCGACGAGGGCTGCGCGTATCAATCCGCTGCGTGCGAGCTTCGCCCACCTGAGGCCGAGGAGCTGGTCGATGGGGAGATTGGGCACGTTGCAGCTCACGACGGTACGCGGGGGTGCCGCCGCGATCCTCGGGGCGAGCTCCGCCGCGATGGCCGCCGCGGTCTCGAAATGGATGCGGCTCCCCTCGTCGGACTCGAACGATGAGAACGGGCCGGACTGGATGCTCATGGCGAGCCCGCGCTTGTTGAAATGGACAGCGGTGAGGGCCGCGCCAATCGTCCCGGAGTGGAGCACGGCACGCCCGACGTTCCGCCCGGGGTTGATCCCGGCCACTATCAGGTCGGGAGGTGGCCCGTACGCGCCCAAGCACCCCGCTATGACGATGAGGGCCGGAAGAGCCTCCACCCCGAGGGTCTCGATTCCCTCGAGACCGGGCAGGTCGAGAACCTCGACCTCGATGCCGTCGTTCATGGTGTGAAGTGGTCCGACGCCGGCTCCAGCTCCACTTGCCTCCTGCAGGGGAGCTGCGACGAGCACGTCGAGCCCGGCGTCGCGAAGCGCCCGCGCGAGGACGGCAAGTCCTGTCGCGTCCACGCCGTCGTCGTTCGTGACCAGAACCCGCACGTCACTACCATATCGAGGCGTGCCCGCCTACCTGGAGCCTGCCCAGCCCGACCCCGCTCCGGCTCGTGTCCTGTCAGGGCGCCAGTTCGAGATCGCGAACCGATCGGCTGTTGTCGTCATCGCCGAGGTGGGCGGTGGTCTTCGCTCCTTCGAGATCGACGGTGAGCCCGTGCTGCTCGGATACCCACCGGACCAGATCTGCTCGGGTGGGAAGGGCCAGGTCCTCGCTCCATGGCCTAACCGCCTGCAGGATGGCTCTTATTCATGGCGAGGTGTCGCAGGTGCTGCGGCGCTCGACGAACCGGCACACTCGAACGCGATCCACGGCCTCGTGCGATGGATGAACTGGCAGGTGATCGAGCGTGGAAGCAACTCTTTGACCGCGGCGGTCGAGCTGCCGCCCCAGCCCGGGTACCCGTGGCGGCTGACGCTCGAGGTCACTTACGCGCTCGTGACGGAGCGCGAGTTGACTGTGACGACCACTGCGACCAACGACGGTGACCAAGAGGCGCCCTTCGGGATCGGCTTTCATCCCTACCTGCACGCCGGCGACGGAGGCGTCGACGAGTGCCGCCTCTCATTCGCGGCCGAGCGACGCCTCGTCGCCGACGTGCGCGGGTTGCCGACGGGAGCGACGGACGTGGCCGGCAGCGAGTACGACTTCTCGCGCGGGAGGTCGCTCCGTGGGAGGCGGTTGGACGATTGTTTCTTCGGGTTCCAGTCAAGCGGGTCGGCCGGCGGCACCGCGTGGACCGTGAGCCTCGAGCGGGGCGACGGCCGGTCGGTGGCCCTCTCAGCGGGGACCGAGTTCCCCTACGTGATGTGCTTCACGGCCGACACGCTCGGCGACGCCGACCGTCGCCGGGCGATCGCGGTCGAGCCGATGAGCTGCCCGCCAAATGCTCTGCGCACCGGGGAGAGCATCGTGGCACTCGGCCCGGCAAGCTCCGACCACCCGAGCTGGAGTGGCAGCTGGCGGCTGACTACCTCTGGGTGGTGACGTCGGGGACGTCACTCGATGGTTACGAGAGTGCCGATCGGCGTGTAGGGAAAGACAGTCTCCGCCGAGCCGTACGGCATCTCGACGCAGCCGAGGCTCTGGGGGAAGCCGTACTGGGAGCGGAGATATCCATGGAGCGCGTCTCCACCGTGGAAGTAACTCACCCAGGGGATCCCAGGATCGCTGTACGTCGACCCGTCCGGGTTGGTCCCGCTCATCGTGGTGACGGTGTAGCGGACGTAGACCGGCCAGGTACCGGCGACCGTCGGGGCCTGCGGGATCCCGGTGTTGGCCAGCGTCGTGAAGACGTTGACGCCGTCCCGCCAGATGGTCACGTACTCGGGCGAGCCCTCTGAGACGTAGACGTAGTCGTAGGGAGCAGTCGTGATCTCATGGGCGGCGGCTGCTTGCAGGAGCAGCTGCCACACCTCTGGTCCGGCGACCCCGTCGTAGGGAAGATTCTTGGCCGCCTCGAATGCCATCACGGCGCCCGTTGTGACCTCGTTCCACCGGCCCGCGGTCCACAATTTGGCGAGCGACGTGGGGATGTTCGTGAAGCGCCAGGCGAACCTGCCTGCGAGCGCCTCGCGGGGGATGTCTCCGGCGACCGAGGGCTCGGTGTCGGTCGTGGTCCCCGGGCCAGGAGCTGCGGCTACGGCCGAGGCGGTGCCTGCTGGAGCGGAAGAGGGGTGCGTGAACGGGGGAGTCGGTCGCGTGCGAACGCCGGACGCGGGAGCGGGCACGGCGCCGGCCCTGGGCGTGAACGAGACCGGCAAGTAGCCGAGTTCCGCCAGGAGCTCCTGCAAGCGCAGGGTCGAGCCGCCGGCGACCGTGAAGGTGGAGATCGACGGCGCAGCGAGCGTCGTACCCTCCGTGCTGTGGGAGTCCGTCGGGACGATGACGGTCTCCTTCATGAAAGGAACCCATCGCGCGGTCGGGTGGAACACGACGGTCTCGGGGCCGACACGGTCCCAGCTGCCCGACACCGATGGGCGGATCATCGGCATGAGGGAGTCAGCTTTCAGCGGCTCGTTGTAGCGAACGGTCACGTCGGAGTCCCACGCGACGCTCGAGGCGCCGGGGAACGGGACGACTGCCGCGACCCTGAGGGGCTCCGGCGGGCGGACATGTTGCTTGGAATGGTGCGGCTTGCCCATGCCCTGTTGCGCGGTGCCGGTCGCGATCGTGCGCGGCGTCCCGCTGGCGGAGCTGTGGGTTGCGATGATCGCGCCACCGATCGCGATCGCGAGCACGACGGCGCAAGTGATCGCGAGCGTGGGTACGCCGAGGAATCCTTTGGCTCCGGAGCGCTGAGTGTCGGAGTTGCTGCCCATCGTGGCCCTACCTCGGAGAGCCGACGTCTCGCCTTGAGCACCGAAGCCCGCTACTGCGGGCGCCAGATAACGCCGGAACGGCGCAAATCGTAACCCGTCTCGGGGTCGATCCAGACGCGGGTTTGGTCAGGTTGTGGCGGGTGTCTGTGGCCCGCTTCGGGCCGCGTCGAAGAGGGCAGGGCGGAGCTGATCGAGGCGCTCGGCAGTGGGTCGCTCGCCGGTCTGTTGCTCTCTCACATAGAAGCTGTCGACGACCTCGTGCCCGAGCGTCGCGATCCGGGCCGACACGACGTCGAGCCCCGCCTCGGCGAGTGCCCAGGCGAGGCGGTGCAAGAGACCGCTCGAGTCTGGCGCCCGGATCTCGACGACGGCTGCACCCGACGAGGCCGACTCGTCCACGAGGACAACGACCTCCGGGCCGCGCGCCGTCGCGGGGCGGCGGTAGCGCGCGTAGGCCTCCTCGACGGTGCGGAGGTGCGCTTCGATCGGGAGCTCGCCCGAGAGCGCTCGCTCCAGATCGGCGAGGAGTCGCTTCTCGTCGATCGGACGCGTGGGATCGCGGTCGACCTCGAACACCTCGACGGCCATCGCCGGGCGCTCGTGCTCGGCCATGTCGGCGGCGAGCCCGAGGGCCGTCGCCCGGCGGATCTCGAGGCGATGCATCGCGAGCGTGCCCGCTACGAGCGCGAACAGGCCAGGACGGTCCGGCGCCACGACGGCCACGGTCGAGTCGTCGACGTGCACCGCCAGCTCGCCAATCGCAACAAGAGCAAGGATCTTCGGGTTCACCTGGCGGGTTGCCGAGCTGTCGGCCGGCCGCCCTTCGAACAGTGCGCGGACGTTCTCGACGAGCGCATGGACGAGTGATGCCTTCCAGCCTCCCCAGGCGGCCGGCCCCGTTGCTATCGAGTCTGCTTCGGTCAGGGCCGCGAGGAGCTCGAGCGTGAGGCGGTCGCCGACCGCCTCGGCGACGAGCTCGATCGTCTCCGGGTCGTCGAGGTCGCGTCGCGTGGCCGTGTCGGCGAGCAAGAGGTGGCGCTTCACGAGGCGGTCGATCACTGCGACATCTCGCGACTGGTAACCCATCCGCCGGGCGATGCCGGTTGCAAGGTCGCGGCCCACCTCGCTGTGGTCACCGGGGCGGCCCTTGCCGATGTCGTGGAGCATCGCACCGACGAGGAGCAGGTCGGGGCGCTCGACGTTGCGGAGGAGGGAGGCGGCCTCGGCCGCGGCCTCCAGCAGGTGACGGTCGACGGTGAAGCGGTGGTAGGCGTTGCGCTGCGGGCGGTGCCGCACGAAGCTCCATTCCGGGAGCAGCCACTCGAAGAGGCGGCGCCGGTCGAGGGTCTCGATCACCGGCGTGGCGGCGTGGCCGTACTCGAGGAGAGAGACGAATGCGTCCCGCATCCCGTCGGGCCAAGGGGTTGTGAGCTCGGGCCTCTCGTGCTCGAGCCGGTCGAGGCAAGAGACCGCCATCGGCACTTCGTGGCGGGCCGCTGCCGCGGCGGCCCGGAGCACGAGAGTCGGATCCGTCGCAGGGTCGGCCTCTGCGCCAAGGGCGATCTCGCCGTCGCGGAGCAAGATGTGGCGGTCGACCTCGGTCTCCCGGCCGGCCGATCGACCGGGAGGTCCCCGGAGCAGGGACTCGATCCGCCGCCAACCGTCGGCCGAGGCCCACATGACCTCTCTGCTCGCCTCGGCGAGCACTGCCGCGAACGCGTCGGCATCGGCGTATCCGAGGACCGCCGCGACCTGGTCCTGCTCCTGCAGGCGGAGCCGGTCCGACGCGTTGCCTGTGCGGGCTTGAAGGGCGACGCGGGAAGAGAGCAGCAAGTCGTGCGCCCCGTCGAGAGAAGGCGGACAGATGACGTCTGCCAACGCCGGCAGCGCCCGGGCAGTGAGCGACATCGCTTCGAGATCGCGAAGGCCGCCGGCCGACTCCTTCAAGTCGGGCTCGAGCAGGTAGGGCAACTCCCCGAAGGAGCGATGCCTCTCCCGAGTGGCAAGTGCGAGCTCGGGAAGCCACCTTCGGTGGTGGGCGCGCCAGAGCTCGGCGATCTTCGAGAGAACCGCCTCTGCGAACGCGCGGTCCCCACTGATCACGCGGCCGTCGAGGAGGCCGAGGAGCGCGCGAAGGTCTTCCCCGGCGACCGAGAGCATCTCCTTCGGCGTGCGCACGCTGTGATCTAGGCGCACGCCGGTGTCCCACACCTGATACCAGATGGCGTTCGCGACCTCCTTGACGTTCCGCCGCTTGTCGTGCAAGAGGACGACGTCGAGATCGCTCCCGGGGCACAGCTCGGCTCGTCCGTAACCGCCCACGGCGACGAGGGCGTATCCGGCGGGCTTGGACGAGGTCGCTTCGTCGAGGAGACGAGCGAGGTAGTCGTCGGCAGTCTTGGCGTAACGCGGTGGCAACTCGTGGGGTGCCAGCTCGCCGCTCAGGACCTCGGCCGACAGCTTGTCGCGAGCGCTTCGTAGCGGAGAGGGCGCATGACCCGGACTCGTTCCCGCTGTTCCCGCCCCCGCCTGCACGCACGCAAGCGTAGAGGCAGTGACCGCGCTCAGTATGCAGGCCCGGCTAGCGTCGGGCACAGGAGGACAGATGATCGAACCACAAGGCAAGAGCGGGGGCGGGGGAGTGATGAGGATCGGTCACTACCTGGTCGTGACTGCCGTCGCGATCGTGGCGGTGGTCGTTGCCTTTGCCATCTTCTCCACGGTCGTGGGCATCGTCTTCGAGATCGTGAAGATCGCCGTGGTGGTGGCAGTCATCGCTGCGGCCTTCTGGCTGGTGACTCGCATAGCGCGTCGCGGCCGATAGGGCTCTTGGCCCGGGTGCGCCTCGCCGGGGTGCGCTGCGCCCGGGGTGCGCTGCGCCCGGGGTGCGCTGCGCCCGGCGAGGTCAGCGAACGGCGCTCGCGCCGGCTGACTCCGTCTCGGCCTGGCTGATCCAGGTCTCGTACATCGCGGCGTACTTCCCGCCCGCCTCGACCAGTTCTGTGTGAGAGCCGGACTCGACCACCTCGCCGTCGTATATGACGACGATCCGGTCAGCCTTCATCGCAGTCGACAGCCGGTGGGCGATCAGGACAGCAGTGCGGGCCTCGAGCAAGACGTCGAGCGCCTTCTCTATCTTCGTCTCGGACTGCAGGTCGAGATTCGAGGTCGCCTCGTCCAAGACGAGGACCCGCGGGTGGGCGAGGAAGGCGCGGGCGAGCGCGATCAGCTGGCGCTCGCCCGAGGAGAGCGACTGGCCCCGCTCGTGGACGATCGTGTCGAGCCCGTCCGGCATGCGGTCGATCATCTCCTCGAGCCCGACTGCGGAGACGGCCTCGTTCACCTCCGCCGCGGTCGCGCCCTGGCGTGCAAAGGCGATGTTGTCGCGAATGGACCCGGCGAACAGGAAGGGCTCCTGTGGCACGACGCCGAGCTGGCGCCGCAGCGACGCGAAGGTCACGTGCCGGATGTCGTAGCCGTCGATGAGCACGCGCCCCGCGGTCGGGTCGTAGAAACGCGTGATCAACTTCGCCAAAGTCGACTTCCCCGCTCCGGTCGGACCCACGAACGCCACCGTCTCGCCCGGCTCGATGGTGATGTCGACGTCGTGGATCACCGGGACATCGGGGTCGTACCCGAACGAGACGTGCTCGAAGGTGATGCGACCGTTGATCGGAGGGAGCTCGGTCGACTCGGGTCCTTCGTCGACGGCCGGTCTCGTCTCGAGGAGCCCGCGGAGCTTGAAGACCGAAGCCTGGCCCTGCTGGTAGGTGTTGTACTGCTGGACGAGCAGCTGGATCGGCTGCAGGAAGCGGTTCAAGTACAAGAAGAAGGCGACGAGCGCTCCGATGGTGAGCGTGTGGTGGATGACCATGTCCCCACCGATCCCGACGAGTGCGGCTTGCCCAAGCACGCCGAGCATCTGCGTGCCCGGGCCGTACACGGCGTTGATCTGGGCCGTGTAGTTGTTGGCATCCCTGTACTCGCCCACGACGTTGCGGTGGTGGATGACGTTGTGACGCTGGCGATTGTGGGATGTCACGATCCGCACGCCGTGCAGGCTCTCGGAGAGATCCGCCAGCACGTTGGCGATGCCGTCGCGGACACGGTCGTAGCCTCGTTCGGAAGCGACCCGGAACCAGAGAGAAGCGGCGGTAAGGACGGGGATGATGAGCAGCACTGTGATGATCGCGAGGCGGACGTTCATCGTGAACAGGACGATGGTGATCACGACCATCGTGAGCCCCTGGATGGCGAACTGGGCGAGGCCGTCCTGCAGGAGCTGCTGGAGGTTCTCGATGTCGCTCGTCATCCTGCTCATGAGGACGCCCGCCTTCTCCTCGGTGAAGAAGTCGAGCGAGAGGCGCTGGAGATGGGCGAAGACCTTGACGCGCAGGTCGTTCATCACTCCGGCAGCGAGGCGACCGGTCACCTTAACCTGCGAGCGCTGGGCGAGCGCCGTCGTGAGCGCGAGCGCGAAGTACGCAGCCGCGCAAACCACGATCACCGTGAGGGAGTGATGGTGCGGGATCATCCCGTGGTCGATCGCCTTCTCGGTGAGGAACGGACCGGCTTGCATGGTGACGCTCATCAACACGATCAAGAAGGCCGAGGCCCAGAGCAGGCGCGGGTATCGAGTGAGCAGGCTCCACAGGGTCAGGCGCTGCGTCTCTTGCGCAGTGGGCAGCTGCGTGAACTCGACCGTGGGGTCGCCGTGATCAGGCTCGGTCTTGAGCAACCTGTCAACGCCGCCTTGCAGCTCAGTCGGGATCCCGCCGAAGGGGAGCCCGGGCGCGCCAGGTGCGCCGGGGCGGGCCCCACCGCCGAACATCGGTGCCCCACCGCCACCCCAGGCCATCAGGCGGGCCCCCCTGTGAGTGGGGGGGCCGTCAACTCGGTCCCATCCTCTTCTGCAGCCTTCGCGAGCACCTCGGCGTAGAGCGGCGAGCTCTGGAGCAGCTCTGCGTGCCGGCCGTCGGCGACGATCCGGCCGTCGTCGAGAAGGACGACGCGGTCCGCCAGGCTGATCGTGGACAGCCGGTGGGCGACGATGAGCGTCGTGCGACCCTGCATCAGGGTGCTGAGGGAGCGGTGGATCTGTTGCTCGACGTGGACGTCGATCGCGCTCGTGGCGTCATCGAGCACGAGGATCGGAGGATTCACGAGCAGCGTGCGGGCGATCGCGATGCGTTGCCGCTGGCCACCGGAGAGCGTGTACCCCCGCTCGCCCACGACCGTGTCGTAGCCCTCGGGTAGCTCCTCGATGAACTCGGCGGCATTGGCCGCTCGTGCGGCCGCCTGGATCTCCGCGAGCGTTGCCGTCGGCTTGCCGTACGCGATGTTCTCCCGGATCGAGATGGAGAACAGGAAGGGCTCGTCGAGGACTATGCCGATGTTCGCTCGGAGGCTCGCGACCGTCAGGTCGCGGACGTCGTGGTCGTCGACCCTGACCGATCCGCCCGTGACGTCGTAAAAGCGTGTCAGCAGTCGTGCCACCGTCGACTTGCCCGATCCGGTTCTCCCCACGAGAGCGACGGTCTCGCCGGGTCGGATGCGGAGGTCGAAGTTCTCGAGCACCCGTGGCCGGTCACCGCCGGGATACCCGAAGTCGACGTGATCGAAGTGCACGTCGCCCCTGCAGTTGATCAAGTCGATGGCTCCGGGCTTGTCGATGATCTCGGAGCGCTCGTCAAGGATCTCGTAGATCCGCTCGGCCGAAGCGGCGGCCCGCTGGCCCATCATGATCAGCATCCCGAGCATCGTGAAGGGTATCTGCATCATGAGCAGGTACGAGTTGAACGCGACGATGGCACCGATGCCGAGGTGCCCTTGCAGCACCATCCAGCCGCCGAACAAGAGGACGAGGACGAGCCCGAGCTGAGGCAGGTTCTGGACCGCGGGAGTGAATCGTGCGCGGAGATCGGCGTCCTTGATGTAGGCCCACTCGACGGTTGTGGCCGCCTTCGCGAGATCCTTCAGCTGTTGGTCCTCGGCAGCGAAGGACTTGACGACCCGGACGCCGTTCACGTTCTCGTCGACGATTGTCGCAACGTCCGCGAGCCGAGCCTGGATGAGCCAGGAGACCGGGAACATCGACTTCCTCATCTGCACGCTCACGAAGTACACGCCCGGCATGGTGACGAGCGCGATGAACGCGAGCGGCACGCTTATCGAGAGCATGAAGCCGAAGGCCACGAACACGATCGCGCACTGCAGCAAGATGAGCGGTGCGAAGGTCATGTACATCTGAACCGAGCGGATGTCGGAGTTGGCCCGCGAGATCAGCTGACCCGATTGCACCTTGTCGTAGAAGGAGAACGACATCTTCGTCAGGTGCTCGTAGATGATGTTCCGAAGGTCGAACTCGATGCTGTAGGCGGTCTTGTATATGGCGAGGCGCGAGATGTAACCCGCCAGGCCGCCAGTCAGCCCGAGAGCGAGGATCCACTCGACGTAGAAGTGGATCGGGACGGTGTGGAACACGATCGAGTTGTTGATCGCCTTGTTCAAGAGGTTCGGGATCTGCACCTGCAGGATCAGCCCGAGGAACGAGAGCGAGAGTGCCGTGAGGAAGCCGGCGCGGTGCGCCTTCACGATCGGCATCGCCCGCCGCAGCCACGACTTGGAACTGTCCGTGTCGATCGTGGCGCGGGGAGGCGCGTAGCGCGACGCCTCCGCTATCGGGACGAAGGCATCGGTCTCCAGCTCCGAGGCGTGCCCGTGGGCGCGGGTCGCGAGACGGCTCACGACGTCACCGCTTGTGCTCGCTTCAGGTTGCGCCACTCGACGAGTGCCGGCCCCCAGCAGGCGAGGCCGTCGATCGCGCCGGCTACGAGGTCCTCGTCTGCCAGAGTGCCGGCGATCGCCGAGAGGCGATCCTCGACCGCTCGGTCGGCCGCGTGAAGAAGGCGCCGTCCCTCCTTCGTGATCGAGTGCGTGACTTTGCGCCGGTCTTCGGCGTCGTGCTCTCTTACGACGAGCCCGCGGGCGACGAGGCCGTCAACTACGGCGGTGATGCTCGGGCGGCGGACGTCAAGACTGTCGGCCATCGAGGAGGGAAGTGCGACTGCGTCGCCCAGCAGGCCGAGCACTCGATATTGCGGTAGCGAGAGGTCGCTCTCTGCGAGCGCCAGCTCCGCTTGGCGACCGAGCCAGGCGGTGATCCGTGCGATCGACAGCCGAGGCTCGCCGCCGTGATCGGGATGGTCTCGTTCGATGCCCACATACTTAGAGTATCTAATCTTCACCGGCAGCGGGTCCTGTGGTGCTCGCTGTCGCCGCGGTCTCCCATGGGCAAGACTCGGGCATGGCCATGTGGAGGGTCCGCGACTTTCACGACGACGACCTCGACGCGGTGATCCGGCTCTGGGACGACCCGAACGCGGGGGACAGTGAGCCGGTCTTCACACTCTCCGAACTCGTAGCGGCGGTCCGCTCGAACGAGCCTGCCGTGGTGGCCACGGTCGGGGACGAGGTGGTTGCCTGCGCCGTGGCTGAGATCGACAAGGACAGAGCGTGGCTGTTGCGCCTCAGCCTCTCACCGGACTGGCGCCACCGAGGCATCGGCAGCGCGCTCTTGAGCGGACTCGAGGAGCGCATGCTTGCGGCAGGGGTACAAAGGATCAGCTGCCTGCTCTCGTCGGGCTCGGAGATCGGGGCCGAGGCGCTCGAGCACCAGGGCTACCGCTCGAGGTCCGGTGTCGTCTTCTTCGAGAAGCTCGAGACAGCCGCCCCGACGGACCGCGGACTCCTCGGCCAGCTCGGCGGGAGGCTCCTCCGCCCGGACCTGTGGGACTCGCTGCGGGGCATGGCGCGGGAGAAGGAACTGATCGAGCAGCGGGTCGTGCTGCCGCTTGCTCACCCGGAGATGGCAGCGCGCGCCGGGTTGCTTCCCCCGCGAGCCATCGTCTTGTTCGGGCCGCCCGGCACCGGGAAGACGACATTCGCGAAAGCGGTCGCCTCACGACTCAGCTGGCCGTTCGTAGAGCTGTTCCCGTCGCGTCTCGCCGGGGAGTCGCCCGCCGGCCTGGCGGCGGCGCTGCGCGAGGCGTTCTCACAGGTCTCCGAGCTCGACACCGTCGTGTTGTTCATCGACGAGGTCGAGGAGATCGCCTCTCTCCGGGGCCATGCAGCGTCCTCCACCACTCAGGGAGTGACGAACGAGATGCTGAAGCTGATCCCGGCCTTCCGTGAACGGGACGGGCGGCTGCTCGTGTGTGCGACGAATTCGGTCCGGGCGCTCGACGCTGCGTTTCTCCGGCATGGGCGCTTCGATTACGTGATCCCCGTCGGGCCGCCCGACGCGGAAGCACGAGGCGCCATCTGGGACCGGTACCTCACCGACGTTCCCCACGATGGGCTCGACTTCGCCGCGATCGTGTCCCGCTCGGAGATGCTCACACCGGCAGACATCGAGTTCGCTGCTCGCCGCGCAGCCCAGGTCGTGTTCGAGCGCTCCGTCGCAGGCGAACCTGACGCCGTCGCGACGACGGAGGTTGTGCTCGAGTGCATCGCCACGACGCGACCGACCTTGACCCCCCGGATGATCGAAGAGTTCGAGGGTGACATCGAGGAGTACGCCCGTCTCTGAGCAGCCGCGAGTCAACCCCGTACTACCGGCCCTCATTGGGGCGGCTTGCATCTCGTCGTCGGCGATCCTCGTCCAGCTGGCGCATGTCGGCGCTGGCACGACGACGTTCTTCCGCTGTGGCCTTGCTCTTCCCGGCCTCATCGTGCTGGCGGCGCTCGAGCAGCGACGCCGTGGCGCACGGCCGGCGCGGACCCGCGTGCGCGCCGTACTCGCCGGGATGTTCCTCGGAGTCGACCTCGTCCTGTGGACCCACGCAATCTACGACGTCGGCGCCGGGATCGCTACGGTGCTCGGCAATCTGCAGGTGTTCTTCGTGACCTTCATCGCGTGGTCGTGGTTCCGCGAGCGGCCTCGCAAGCAATTCCTGCTGGCTCTCCCGGTCGTCATGATCGGAGTGGTGCTCGTGGCGGGCATTGCCGGCAATTCAGGGCAGAACTACCACCCTGTGGCCGGA
>JBKQLZ010000062.1:0-4993 GCA_052146895.1 Acidimicrobiales bacterium | reverse complement strand
GGTTCGCGAAGCCGCGCAGCTTCGGGATCCGCTGGGTGAGTGGCAGCTGGCCTCCTTCGAAGCCCAATCGGACCTGGCCACGTGCCTTCTGACCCTTCGTGCCACGGCCTGCGGTCTTGCCGCCCTTGCCGGCAGTGCCGCGCGCCACCCGCCGCTTGGAGCGGTGGGAGCCGGGAGCCGGTGCTAGATCGTGGACCTTCATCGAGCGCTTCCTTCCTCAGCGTGCCCACCAGCAGCGTCGACCGTGACGAGGTGAGGCACGCGGGCGATCATCCCACGGATCTCAGGCCTGTCGGGGAGCACGTTCGACTTGCCGATCCGGCCGAGACCGAGCGCGCGAAGTGTGCCGCGGTGCTTGGGTTTCGTGCCGATTCCGGATTTCACCTGGGTCACGACGATCATCGGACCTTCCGTAGACTTGGGGGAGCGAGCCATCTCAGCCCGCCTCCATCTGCGCTGTTGCCCGGCCGAGCCGGCGGCGCTCCTCGTAGGCGCGCAGCATGCCCGCAGGCGCGACCTCGTCGGGTGACTTGCCGCGGAGGCGCGCCACCTCGTCCGGGCGGCGAAGGCTCTTCAACCCGTGGATCGTCGCGTGGGCGACATTGATCGCGTTCGACGTGCCGAGTGACTTCGCCACGACGTCGTGGATCCCCGCCATCTCGAGGATCTGGCGGGCAGCCCCGCCGGCGATGACTCCCGTGCCGGGCGCGGCCGGCTTCAGCAGGATACGGCCGGCACCCGCGTGCCCGATTATCGGGTGCGTGATGGTCGTGCCGGCGAGGGGGACGTCGAACATGTTCTTCTTGGCCTCGTCGATGCCCTTTTGGACAGCGAGGCCGGCTTCCTTCGCCTTGCCGTACCCGAGCCCGACGCGTCCATTGCCGTCACCGATGACCATGAGGGCAGTGAAGGAGAAGCGTCGGCCACCCTTCACGACCTTCGCGACCCGGTTCACCTTGATCGTCCGCTCTTCATATTGAGACTCGGCCATTTACAGCTCCAATCCGGCTTCGCGCGCCGCGTCGGCAAGCGCCGCGACACGTCCGTGGTAGCGGGACCCTCCCCGATCGAACACGACCTTGGTGACCCCGGCTGCCTGGGCACGCTCGGCTATGAGGCGCCCCACCTTGGCGGCCGCCTCGGCGTTGCCCGTGCCCGGGCCGCGCAGCTCAGCCTCGACTGTCGATGCGGCTGCGAGGGTGCGCCCCTGGCGGTCGTCGATCACCTGGGCGACGATGTGGCGGTTCGAGCGGAAGACCGCGAGACGGGGCCGCTCGGCGGTCCCTGCGATCCTTCGCCTCACGCGGCGGTGACGGCGCTCTTTCAGTTCGTGTGTGCGTAGCTTGCCGCTCATGTCTACTTCGCAGCCTTCCCGGCCTTGCGCTGCACGACCTCACCCGCGTACCGCACACCCTTGCCCTTGTAGGGCTCGGGCTTGCGTATCTTGCGGATGTCGGCGGCAACCTGGCCGACCTTCTCCTTGTCGATGCCCTTCACCGTGATACGGGTCGGGACCGGCACTTCGAACGAGATGCCCTCCGGCGCGTTCACGATCACCGGATGGCTGAAACCAAGGGCGAGCTCGATCTGCTCAGGGCTCTTCGGAGTGCACCTGTAACCCACGCCCACGATCTCGAGGTCTTTCGTGTACCCGGCGGTGACGCCGGTGACCATGTTCGCCACGAGCGAACGCGTGAGGCCGTGCAGGGCACGGCTACGCCGCTCGTCGTCGGGACGCTCGACGAGAAGCGTCGAGTCCTCCTGGCGAAGCGTGATCTCACCGGGGATCTCGCGCTCGAGGGTGCCCTGCGGGCCCTTCACCGTCACGTGGCCGTCGGTCACTTGGACCTCGACCCCGCTCGGTAGCGCGATTGGCGACTTGCCGACGCGGGACATCAGCGTGCCTCCTTCGCAACGAGGCTCGTCATGAGCTCACCAGACATAGCAGAGGATCTCCCCGCCGACCTTGCGCTGGCGCGCTTCGCGGTCGGTCATCAAGCCCTGGCTCGTCGAGAGCACAGCCACGCCAAGGCCGCCCAGCACTCGGGGGAGCTTGTCCGCCCGTGCGTAGATGCGCAGGCCTGGCTTGGACACGCGCTTCAGCCCACCGATGACGCGATCGCGCTCGGTCGTGTACTTGAGCTGGATCTCGAGCACCTTGCCAGGGTGGCCGGGCTCATCGGTGGTGGCAAAGCCCGCGATGTAGCCCTCCCGCTCCAATATTGCGGCGAGGGACTCCTTCAACTTCGAGCTCGGCATACGGACGCTGTCGTGCATCGCAACATTGGCGTTGCGCATGCGCGTGAGCATGTCGGCAATCGGGTCTGTCATCGTCATATCTGTATGCCTCCTCTCACCAGCTCGCCTTGGTCACGCCGGGCAATTCGCCGGCGTGGGCCAGCTCGCGCAAGCAAATCCTGCACAGGCCGAACTTCCGGAAGACCGAGTGCGGTCGCCCGCACCTCCGGCACCGGGTGTACGCCCGTACCTTGAACTTCGGCGTGCGCTGCTGCTTTTCGATCAGTGCCTTTTTCGCCATGTCCGGCTCACTGCCCTTCGCGTCGGAACGGGAATCCGAAGGCCACGAGCAATGCGCGGCCCTCGTCGTCGGTGCGTGCGGTCGTGACGATCGTGATGTCCATACCACGGGTCGCGTCGACCTTGTCGTAATCGATCTCGGGGAAGATGAGTTGCTCGGTCACCCCGAAGGTGTAGTTGCCGTGACCGTCGAACGACCGGGGCGAGAGCCCGCGGAAGTCACGGATACGCGGGATCGCGAGCGAGATCAGACGATCGAGGAACTCCCACATGCGATCACCGCGAAGCGTCACCATGCAGCCGATCGACTGACCCTCCCGGAGCTTGAAACCAGCAATGGACTTCCGGGCCTTCGTCACGACGGGATGCTGGCCGGAGATGATCTCGAGATCCTTGACGGCGCCCTCGAGCAGCGACTGCTGCTGCGTGGCACGCCCAACGCCCATGTTGATGACGATCTTCTCGAGACTCGGGACCTGCATCACGTTCGAAAGACCGAGGTGCTCGCCGAGCTCGGCGCGGATCGATGCCTCGTAACGCGCCTTCAGCCGGGGCTTGGCCTGTGCGGCGACAGCGCTCACAGCACACCTCCGCACTTCTTGCAGACCCGGATCTTGCGCTCCTGGTCGTCGAGGCGGTAGCCAATCCGTGTCGGCCCGCACTGCGAGCAGACGATCGCGACCGAGGAGATGTGGACCGGCATGTCCTTGTCGATGATCCCGCCCTGCATGGTGCGGCGGGTGGCCTTCTGGTGGCGCTTGGCGATGTTGATGCCTTCCACGATCACCTTGGACTCTGTAGGCATCGCCCTCATGACCTCGCCGATCCGGCCCTTGTCCTTGCCTTGAAGGACCTGGACCCGGTCACCTTTCTTGATACGCATGTCAGATCACCTCCGGGGCGAGCGACACGATCCGCATGAACCGCTTGTCGCGCAGCTCGCGGCCGACCGGCCCGAAGATCCGGGTGCCTCGCGGCTGGAGCTGGTCGTTGATGAGCACCGCTGCGTTCTCGTCGAAACGGATGTAGCTGCCATCCGGCCGGCGGTTCTCCTTCTTGGTGCGCACTACGACACAGCGGACGACTTCGCCCTTCTTCACCGCTGCGCCGGGCACAGCGTCCTTCACGGTCGCGATGAACACGTCGCCGATCCGGGCGTAGCGGCGGCGCGAACCGCCGAGCACCTTGATGCAGAGGACCTCTTTGGCGCCCGAATTGTCGGCCACGCGGAGCCTCGACTCTTGTTGGATCATCGGGCACGCTCCACTACCTCGACGAGCCGCCACCGCTTGAGCTTCGACAGGGGCCGCGTCTCGGCAACACGCACGCGGTCGCCGGGGTTGGATTGGTTGTCCTCGTCGTGGGCGTACAGCTTGCGAGTCCTCAGCACGGTCTTCGAGTACTTCGGGTGCCGGACGCGCTCGGTCACGGCCACAACCGTCGTCTTGTCCATGGACGTGGACAGGACGATGCCCTCACGGACCTTGCGCCGGTTGGCGCGCTCCGACGAGCCCTCGGTCGCCGGTGCGGCAGCTGGGGCTGGCGTCGCTGCGATGGCCGTTGCCGTCGTCTCGGATTCGTCGGCCGTCGGGTTCTCGTTCTCGGCCATCAGTTCTCCTCGTTCGATTTCCGGGCGCCGATGCCTAGCGCCTCGGCCTGCTCGATCTCGCGCTCGCGTTGAACCGTCAGCACACGGGCGATCTCTCGCCGGATCTGGGTAACGCGGGCGGAGTTGTCGAGCCGTCCTGTCGCCGCCTGGAAGCGGAGATTGAACAGCTCCTTCCGGCCGTTGTCGAGCCGTGTCTGGAGCTCGTCTTCGTCAAGCTCGCGAAGTTCGGAAGCAGTTGGCATCAGACCTGCACCTCCGGAGTAGAACCGAGACCTGGGCGGACGATGAAACGCGCTTTCATCGGAAGTTTCTGGATGGCTCGCTCCATGGCGGCTTGAGCAAGGGTCTCGTCGACCCCGGAGAGCTCGAACAGCACCCTGCCAGGCTTGACAACTGCAACCCAGTGCTCGGGGTTGCCCTTGCCAGAGCCCATGCGGGTCTCTGCCGGCTTCTGGGTGACCGGCTTGTCCGGGAAGACCCGGATCCACACCTTGCCACCACGCTTGACGTGGCGCGTCATCGCGATACGAGCCGCCTCGATCTGGCGAGCGGTGACCCAAGCGGGCTCGAGAGCCTGGATGCCGTAGTCGCCGAAGCTGATGGTCTCGCCGCCCTTGGCCATCCCCGAATTCCGCCCGCGCTGCTGCTTGCGGTGCTTGACCCTCCGCGGCATCAACATCAGTCGTTCTCCTTGCGGAAGTGCGGCACGTCATGGTGCTCATCGCGCGTGCGGCGCTCGATTTCCTCTTCCTCGGCGAGCAAGCGCTCGAGCGCTTCGTCGCCCTGGCTCGCGCCTGGCAACGGAGCGGTCGCCACGGAAGGCTCGCCTTCGATCGGTGTCGTCTC
>JBKQLZ010000061.1:0-5972 GCA_052146895.1 Acidimicrobiales bacterium | reverse complement strand
CTGAAACCGGCGCACCATAAGGTGGCTGCACGGTAAAGGTACCGGATATCTCAAGCGCATACACATCGGTGGAAGCAGTGTTAGGGCTGTCGTCGTGCAACAACACTTGTCGCGCACTCATAAGATTCGTCGCCACCCATGTCACTGACGTAGGTGTCATATCGTTGCCATCGGATGCGGCAGACCGGAGTTTGGCGCGACTTTCGCGTCGTCCCAGGTAGATAGGTGCGCGGCGATGAGGTGTTTCCACTACGCGTGAGATGCACTCCCTGATCAGGCGATTGTGGCCTTGTCCCAGGTCGAGGTGTCGACTCCGAAGGCCTTGAGTACCCTGGCCTGCACTGGGTTCCTGCGGGTCACGAGCTCGACGGTGCGATCGCCGGCCGACACGAGCTCGACACGGACGTCTTTCAGCGCCGAGAGTGCCCGACGAGGTGACATCGACTGGAAGGGGACGTCGGGATCCATCACCTTCGCGTTCACGAGGTCACGTGCCATGACGGCTTCGATCGTCGCTGCGAGAACGCAGAGTGCCACATGTCCGCGGACGCGTTCCTCGGTCCAGTGGAACATCGGGCGAAGGGCCAAGAAGTCCTTCATCACCCGGAAGCGTCGCTCGACTGCCTGCAGGTTCCGGTAGTAGCGAAGTACCTGAGCAGCCGGGGCCTCCTCTTTGGTGAGCGAAGTCGTGATGACATACCGCCCGCACAACAGCTCCTCGTCGTAACGGCGGGCTTTCTCGTTGAAGTCCCACGAGAACAAGCCCTTCTTGATGGTGACTTCGAAGCATCGCCCGACGGGCGAGGACCGAAGGACTCTGTCGACGACAGCGCCGATCTTGGCCGGGTCGGTGAGCTTGCCCTCGCGCACCCGCCGTTCGATGGAGATGAGGCCGTCTTCGATCCTCTCGCACAGCTTCAGGTGGCGGATCTTGTCGCGTCGGTAGCGCACCGGAGAAAAGACGACGACATACCGGCGCTCCTCGAAGGCGACCTCGGCACAGAAGCTACGCGTCTCGGGCACCGCCTGCCACACAGTCGTCGGGGCGTTCGCCTGTTCGAGCACGGCCGCCACGTCTTGGTCGTGGTGAAGCCGTGTGGCGATCACATGGTCGAAGCCGTTCGCTGCCACGTCGGCCAGGTTGTCCTCGCTGATGAGGCCGCGGTCGGCCACGAGCGCGATCTTCCCGACACCGAAGCGCTCTTTCAGGTCCTCCATCACTCCCGGCAGCGTCGAGACGTCCGAGGTGTTGCCGGCGAACACGTGGTGGGCGATCGGGATGCCGTCCGAGGTGACGAGGAGGCCGATCACGACCTGGGGGCGGTCTCTTCGCTTGTCGCGGCTGTAGCCGAACGCGAGGGAGGGAAACGACGTCCTCCCGACGTTCAGTGTCTCGAAGTAGCTCGAGGTGAGGTCGTAACAGACGAGGCGCAGGTCCAAGTTCGCGAGGTTGCACAGCTCGGAGTAGAGATGGGCCTCGGTGGCGTCCTTGTGCTCACAGAGCGCGTCGATCGCCCGGTAGCACTGGTCGAGGCTCGGTGCGCCCACGCCATGAGGAAGAGCGACCGAGGAGAGCCACTCGGTGATCGTCCGGCGCTTGGAGGAAGGATCGGTGAGACGGTTCGCCACCATCGAGAACACCGTGTCGGACAACCCATGAGACCGCCGCCCGTCACCGAGCGAGGAGAAGTGCTCCTCGAGCCCGAGGCGGGAGAAGTAGGCCCACGCCGCTGCCACCGCACCGAGGCTGGGCGCACCGAGGGCCTCGAGATCGCCGGCATCGACGTAGGTGCCGTTCGCATAGGCCGACAAGGCCTTCACGATCCGGTCGAGCTGGCCAGACTCGCGAAGCTCGCTCACTTCGCCCAAGCGGAGCAGCGTCGTGTGGGTGTTCTTGCCGTTCACCCGCACCGCCTCGACGAGCGAGAGGTACTCGTAGCTCTTGTCGCCACGGCGCCGAACCGTCCGCTTTACGAACACACCCGTATCTTACGCATATCTTGGGTCATCGCAGTGGATTGTGTCGCCCCTACATTTCAGCTCGCAGACCACCGGTTCCGAAGTATCAGCCCAGCTCAGGAGCTTGAGGGTGTCCCGTCAGCCCAAGGTCGCGCCAAACTCCGGGCAGAATCGACTGCGAACTGGTCGATTATGTCCGCGACTGTGGGGTGTCCGGTACTTCCGATCGCCGCCGCCGTCCAGGACGGGCGATTCGAGGACGCGTGGTTGTCGGCACCGACAATCAGCACTACGCCTGCAACGCAAGCAACCCCAAGCACGACCGTCGGCGAGCTCGCCGATATCCGACGCGAGGTGCTGATCGCCGGGGAGCACACCGTCGAGGTCACGACCAGGCGGAGTCCGCTACAGAAGGCCGTCCTGCAGGCATTTCGCGTCGACACCGGCGACTGGGACCAGGCCGCGATCGGCTGAGCTGGGCGTTCATCGCGCGCGTAGTGGAAACACCATCGCGGCGCGACCCCATATACCAGGTATTTCGCGAATTACCCGGCAAAGTCAAGCCCGACGCATGCCGAATAAGGAGGTTGAACGCTGGGTCAGTCGCAGCGACCCTGGCGAGCCTACCGCTACGCCCGCACCCGTCGATGATGCACTCTATATCTTGAGCACTAGCGACGTCTCCAGGTGGATAAGGAATCGTCCCTCTTCTCGGACACGTATGTCGCGCCCGACAGCTGCAGCGCGCGCGCCAGTGGTTCGACACCCCCCTCAGGGCTGATGAGTAAGTCGACAAAGTGGTCTTGATCTCGACCCTCAACTCTAATCGCCTCCCGAGTGAATTGGGTACAGGGGGAGAACTGAGTGGTAAGCGGATCAATATAATACTCCCCAACGACCAAGCTCATGTGTGTGTTTCGGTGGTGAATTGCTATCACGTCAATAGTTACCGTGCACTCGAGCCCCGAATTCCAGCTGAGGCCGCCCCAAATCGATGTACCGCGTGGGACGGGTAGCTGATGGCGCGAAGATACGACCACGAAATCATGAAACAGGATCTGATTCGGCGCGATAGCCGGCCGACCAAGTCGCCTGCGTCTGATCCATATCTGGATAAATCGCGTGCACAAAGCACCCCAGCACACAAGGATAAAGATCGTCCCGGCAAGCTGACCTACATCCATACATACCTCGATGGGTCCCTCGGTTTATGTTGCGGTCATTGCTAAGGACATGGCCCAACGACGAGCCTGAGCCTGACATAACCAGGCCTAGGACATCTCGTTGGGAGTTCCAGAATCCCATGTTGACTAGCGGAACTCAAACAGTCTAATGGTCAAACCCGGCTGTTGTGTGTCAAGCGAGAATTGGGCGTCGCTCCCGCGTGTGACTTGGCCGCGCATTGGCTTAGCTGGGCACTTTCTCATGGCCATGGACACCCCGGCGGGAAGAGATCGCCGGCTCGCCGTCGTACACGCCCATCTTCGGCACCTTGCCGAGCTCGACACGGTGAAGACGGATCTCACGAATCCCCGGATGACCTGCGAAAACGTGAGGGCTGGTGAGCGACTGAGCTGATGCTCAGAGTCAATATGACACCCTCGGCGTATCGTCCCGGGCATGTCTTGGAACCTGGATCAGGAGCAGGAACTCGTCGAGGCGTGCATCGAACGGATCGACGACCCCTTCGGCTTCGACGCTTTCGAGTCCCAGTCTCGCGGGGCCGGCTTTTGTGAGCATCCTCTTCGCCTCCGCGGGCACATCGATCGGGTCAATGCGGTCACCGGCGAGATCGAGCGCTCGTTCGATTCAGACACGATGCCCGATGGCGTCGTGCTGAAGGCGTGCCAGAACCGGAGAGCCTCTGTCTGCCAGCCGTGCTCGGCTGTCTACAAGACCGACGCGAGGATGCTCGTCGCGACAGGACTGAAGGGCGGGAAGGGAGTGCCGGAGTCGGTCGCCTCCCGTCCGAGCTGCTTTGTCACCCTCACTGCTCCGAGCTTCGGGGCAGTCCATCGCCGGCCGAAGGCAGGAAGCGGTCCGTGTCGCCCCGGTCCGCGTCGGGTCTGTCCGCACGGAGTGCCCGAGACCTGCTTTGTCCACCACGGTGCCGACGATGATCTTGTCGGCGAGGCGATCTGTCAGAAGTGCTACCGCTACGACCGCCAGGTGATCTGGAACGCACTCGTGACCGAGCTGTGGCGGCGGACGACTATCGCCGTCTCACGAGAGCTCGGCAAGTGCTGCGGGCTGACGGAGAAGGAGATGAACGCACTCGTGCGCCTGAGCTACGTGAAGGTCGTCGAGTACCAGCTCCGCGGTGCGATCCACCTCCATGTCGTCGTCCGAGTCGACGGAAGAGACGGGCCCGAGGAGGATCCTCCGAGTTTCGTCACGACCGAGGTGCTCACCGATGCGATCAGGCGAGGTGTGCGCCACGCCTTTGTCACCTTCCCGGTCACCCTCGGAGAGCGGATCGCACCGGTCGCCCGCTGGGGCGAGATGCTCGACTGCTCCCCGATCAACTCCGAGGACTACGCCCGTCGGGTCGCCCGCTACGGGGCGAAGTACACCACGAAGAGCACGCACTCCTCCGGCGCCCTCGACCACCAGCTGAAAGCGCGCGACATCGCAAAGCTGAAAGCGCGCGGGCTCACCGATCATGAGGTCCGACTCGTCACGGCGGCCTGGCGCCTCGGGATCAAGCGGGAACTGCAGTCACTTCGTCTGAGGGCACACGCGCATGGCTTTGGGTACCGGGGGGTCTGCCTCACGCATTCGAGGCGGTACTCGGTCACCTTCACCGCGCTTCGCCGTGCACGTCATGAGTTCAGAAAGGAGAGGGCCGGTCACCCCATATCGGCGATCGAGTTCTCGAGCTGGCACTACGACGGCAGGGGTTACGTCAGACCCGGTGACCACCTCATCGCCCGCATGCTCCACGCCTCGGCCGCGTCGAACCGAGCTACCTACTGGGAGTGCCGCGGTGACGACGAACTCGGATGAACAAGACGGCAACCCGAGGCAGAGCCGAGGGGCGCCAGGACAACCACGAAGAGCACCGACGCTCTGCCCGCCACGACGAGTACGAGGTGACGGGACGAGAAGTGACCGGTACGAAACTCTCACCCTGGCGGCCGGCGGGCAAAAAGCCCGCAGGCCGCCCGATGGGATGTGTAGAAGAACAACATCTCCGACACGATCACCTTTCGTTGCGTACCTTCGAGACTTCTTTCGACCAAGCTGTCCTCCCAGTCTTCGAGAGGACTCGAACCGAGGATGCTTGTTGGACACGGGTGTCTCGGCACTTGTTGTGAGCGCGAGAGACGCCGGGAACCTCTCAGTGCTCGTCCCGAAGCCTTCTGGGAAGGGGCCCCCGGCGCTTGTTCGGGCGGTTCTTCACGACTCGTGCGGCGACGAACGCGTCGATCACCTCGGCGATCAGGTACTGGTCCCGCTCGGGCAGGTACGCCGCCATCTCGAGTGCAGTCGCGAGGCGCCCTTCGACGATGGTCCTGGCGTCGTCGGCGAACAGCAGCGAGTCCGAGCTCACCGCCAGCGAGACCGAGAGACGACGGATGACGTCCAAGGTGGGCTGAGCAGTCCCCGCCTCGTAGCGGTGCAGCTGGGAGGGGTGGATGCCGGCCCGCTCGGCGAGCTCGACCTGGGTGAGCCCTCGCTCTCTTCTCAAGGCTGCGAGCCTGTCTGGGAACTCCATCCTCAACCTCCGTCTCGTACGTGCCGATGACACTAGAACATCTATGAGCATATGCTATGGTACTCGCCGAGGAGGGAGTGAGATGGAGCACGACATGTCAACCAGTGTGAACCAGGCGGGAACACCACGGCAGAGGCCGCTCGTGCTCTCGGTCTGCGAGGCCGCCAAGCTCCTCGGCATCTCGAAGGACCTCGCCTACGATCTCGTCGCCCGGGGAGAGCTTCCCTCGCTTCGCCTCGGTCGTCGCATCGTCGTTCCCACCAAGGCCCTGCTCGAACTCGTCGAGTCCTGACCG
>JBKQLZ010000060.1:0-3095 GCA_052146895.1 Acidimicrobiales bacterium | reverse complement strand
TCGGAGCGCCGCCAGATATTCGGCGAGACCGACGAGCAGGTCCGGGCGAAGGTGGACGCTGTGTGCCGGCACTCGATGACGCCGATCCTGTGCGTCGGCGAGACGCTCGAGGAGCGCGAATCCAATGAGGCTCACTCGAAGGTCTCGCGCCAGCTAGAAGCTGCGCTCAAGGGACGCGCCCGGGCGGCCGTGGCCGATCTCGTGGTCGCCTACGAGCCGATATGGGCGATCGGGACCGGGCTGACGGCGTCGAGCGCCGACGCCCAGGAGATGGCCGCTCATATCCGACACGAGGTCTCAGAGCTGTCGGGCAGCGAGGCCTCGTCTTCGGTGAGGATCCAGTACGGCGGCTCTGTGACTCCTGAGAATGCAGGCGAGCTGCTCCGGTGTGCCGATGTTGACGGGCTGCTCGTCGGTGGGGCAAGCCTCAAGGCCGAGAGCCTCTACGAGATCGCGCGGGCCCGCTGAGGCTAGGGCGGTTTGCACCGGTGGTAGCGTCTATGTCCGCCGAGGAGCGATGTCCGTGCTCCGCCCAATCGCTCTAGGAGGTCACTGCCCGTGCTTACCGACGTCCTGGTGGTCGTCGACGTGATTGCTGCGCTTGGGCTGATCGTCCTGATCCTTTTGCACAGCGGGCGTGGGGGTGGCCTGTCGGACATGTTCGGTGCCTCGGCCGGGTCTTCGGCTGCGGGATCGACGGTCGCCGAGCGCAACCTTGACCGCATCACGATCACGTTTGTCCTGGTCTTCGTCTTCGTGACGATCTCGCTCGCTCTCCGGTGGAGTTGAGGCGGGGCATACCTGCTCACCTGTCGCCCGCCCCGCTGCTCGTAGCGCTGGCAGCAGCTCTGCTCGTAGCGGGATGTAGTGCGCCCGGCTCATCGCCGGGTTCGGTGACCCAGTCGACGTTGCCTGGCGGCTACTCCATCGACACGAACGGAACCGTCACCGTCGGAGTGTTGTCACTTCCGACGAACTTCAACCCGTCGACACCGGCGGGAGACAACCGCATCACTCAGATGGTGATGGAACAGGTCTGGCCGCAACCCTTCTTCACGGATCCGGGATTCGAGGTCGAGAGCTCGGACCTGCTCGAGAGCGCGGAAGTGGAGAGCGTCACACCTCTCACCGTCGTCTATGTCATCAACCCGAAGGCCGTCTGGTCAGATGGCGTCGCCATCACAGCCGCGGACTTCGAGTACTCGTGGCGCGAGCACCTGTCGAGCTCGACCGCGTTGCCCGACTCAGGCCTGGTCGCCGGGTACCGCGATATCTCGTCGATCACCGCTTCCGACAACGGCGACACCGTGACCGTCAGGTTCAGCCAGCCTTTCTCTCAATGGCAATCGCTCTTTGCCAACCTGATCCCGGCGCACATCGCCGAGAAATACGGCTGGTCTGCGGCGTTCACGGGGTACGCGCCCGACCGCGTGATCTCCGGAGGCCCGTTCGAGGTGACGGCATACGTGCCCGGTCAATATCTCGTCCTCAGCCGAAATCCGCGTTACTGGGGCACGAGGGCTCACGTCGCACACATACGTTTCGTCGTGGAGCGGTCGCAATCGGCCATCCTCGATGGCATCACGACGGGACAGTTGTCCGTGGCCGAGGTGGCCGCGTCGCGCCCGGAACCGAATGTGCTCGGACCAGGTGCGGTCGGCAGCACTGACACGAGCCAGGGGAGCAGCGCTGCCTCGCCGAAGCTCGTTTGGAGCGGAGCACTGGCTAGCGAGATCTGGCAGCTCTGCTTCAACTTCAACGATCCTCTGATCTCGAACGTCGTGATGCGGCGCGGCATCGAGCACTCGCTCGACCGAAGCGAGATAGTGGCGGACTCAGAGGATCTCGTCGACCCTGCCGTCCCCGTGGCGGCGTCGCGGCTGGCACTCGCCGGGGAGAACTCGAGTCGGACGTCGACTGGGGTGGGTCCGATCGCGCCTCGGACACCTCCGCTCTACGAGCCAGCGATGGCACTCAGGCTCTTCCGCCAGGCCGGCTACACCCTCGGAGGGGGCGGTCTACTCCGCCTCGCGGGCATCGGCGCGCCGCTCGTGGTCACGTTGCTGGAGCCGAGCGGCGACTGGCCCGTGGACCAGGCAGGGCTGGAGATCCAAGGAGAGCTGCGGGCGCTCGGGGTGACCGTTCACCTCCAGCAGCGAGCGCTGTCGACGATGCTCTCAAAGCTGCTGCCGGGTGGTTCGTACCAGCTCGCGCTGGCACCGTTCGAGGTCTCACCGACCCTTGCGACAGTCGCGCCCGAATACAGCGACCCTGTGCTCCCGCAGGGCACGGCGGTGACGAGCGTGCGAGTGGGGCAGGCCGGGCTTCTCAGCTCGGGCGGTCAGACCTGGTCGACCCGAGTACCTCTCGGGACCGAGCCCGGAGCGTGGCCGGATGCCAGAGCGGTGACGCGGGACATCACGGGCGTAGATGACCCTGGAATCAACCGCGAGCTCTCCAAAGCGTTGGGGGAGTTGGACGCGCCGACCGCGCTGGCGGACCTGCAGAAGGTGGAGAGCCGCATGTGGAACCAGGTCGTGTCCATCCCTTTGTTCCAACCCGGGCTCGACCTCGTTCGGTCGAACCTGGTTGACAACGTCAGCGAGAGCCCGACGTGGGCGGCCTTCATGTGGGACGCCGAAGACTGGGCCGTCGTCAGCCAGGTCCCGAAGGCGACCACGACTACGTAGGGCGGAGGGAGGCTAAAGTACAAGCGCTCCGAGGGTCCTGACTCTCGTTGCACCACTCTTGTCGGAGTGGCGGAATAGGCAGACGCGCTAGGTTGAGGGCCTAGTCCACGCAAGTGGGTGGGGGTTCAAGTCCCCCCTCCGACACCAGTTCTGAACAGGGACAATGGCGCAATAGTCCCGCTGAAGTGGGACTCTCGCTCGAAGGATGCAACCATTTCTGCAACCCAATCGTCGACAGCTCATGCCGGGCCCCCAGATCTGGAGAACCTGCGAAGCCTTCTGCGTGAGGTCGACGGTCGCCTCGCCGTCATCTTTCACCATCGAATGATCTGGCAGAAGACCTACGGGATGCTGACGGCGAATCCGGTCCTGCCGTCGCCGCCCTACTTGTTCGGCGTGATGACT
>JBKQLZ010000059.1:0-3145 GCA_052146895.1 Acidimicrobiales bacterium | reverse complement strand
CAGATCTACCGTATGACGCGCACGCGCGACGCGCGCGCGTGAGGAATCCGCGAGGCGTGCGTGTAGACGACGCACCAAACTGGCGCGCGACACGGCTTTCGCCGGCGCGGCAAGCCGCTCTCTATGTGGAGTTCGATTCATGTCAGCAAGAGTAGGCCGAGCTTTGGACGGCACGCTCGATCCGGCACGCGGGACGCCCTCAGCGAGCTTGCGAGTCCGGCTCCCGAGGCCGGGTCGACCAAGCGCCATGGTCCGGGCGATCAGCCGCCGCACGACGTCGCGCACGACGCCCGACCGGCCTCCGCGCCAGACGCCGAGGTGCCGTCCGGATCGGGAAGTGGGGGAGGGAGAGCTGACCATGACCCCAACAGTATGAGAACACACGTTCGATTCCAAGGGGTCCAGGGCAGAAGTCACAAAGCTGGCACATTTGCCCCAGTGTTTCCGGGGGAAGCCACAGAAAACCTGGCGCCAAAACGCTCTTGGTTCCCAGCCGGAGGACCGCCGCGCGGTGCCCGCGATGAGCACGTCGCGAGCCCTCCGCCCCCGCCGTGGGCCGGTCGGTAGCTGGCCGCTTGCATGTCTGGTCAGATCCATGCAGACAACAGTAGGCAGCCACGGCGACGGAACGCTCGATCGTGGGCATGATCGCCCCCTCAACCCCCGTCTTTACTGACCCTAGCCCCGAAATCTTGGCGCGAAAACGACATCGGCCAGCTCGCGAGTCCGCTGTCCGAGGCCGGGTCGACGAGCGTCATGGTCGATGCGATCCCGAGTACGCTCCCGCTCGTGCTTGACCGGGAGACGCCGCCCCTGTCAGATCGGGATCGCCGAGCGGCGCAGGTCGCGCACGTTCTCGCTCGAGCGGTCCGGGATGACGACCTGGTGGCCGCTGATGCCCTCCGCATCCTCAGGCACGAGCTGCGGCGGCGAAACACCAATCAAGCATTGAAGATTGCGACCCGTTCGACGGAGGCCCAGAGGGTCATCGACAAGCATGGCGCAGTGAACGTGCCGAAGAATGAATCACCCGACGCGCTGCATGCCGACCATGTGTACCCGCTGACCGAGGATGAGCTCCACCGGAACGACACGCTCGAGCTGTGGATCGACACGATGCACCGTCTACGAACGGTGGTGTGCGTCACGGCAGAGGAGAACTACCAGCTCGAGAGGTGCGAGCAGAGGGGCGTCACTGGTCCCGATAAGTACGCCCAGGCCGGCGTAACGTTCACAACACGAGAGCTCCCCTGGGATAGGAAGCCGTGACATTTTTGTCATTGAGAGATAAAAAGCCGAACATTGGTGGGTGCGCCCGCATGTCCTCCGATCCACGAGCGTGGGCAGCGTCCATGGGTAAGGCACCAACAGCGGCGAAACACGACATTGCCCTCGTTGGCGCGGGGCCTGGAACTGACCTACAATGCTCTTGGAGGAGAGGGCTGGTGACGATCGACAATAACCTGACGCGCCGGGTGCTCGCTCGGATCATTTCGGCCGCGGCCTTGGCTCTTCTCTGCTTGCCGGTCGCCCAGGCGAGTGCGCTCTCGCCGCTGCCGCGAAGTGACTACGGCGTGCGCTCGGTGTGCGGCAAGCCCGCGCCGGGTCATGTCGCCTGCCTCGCGCTGCAGTTGTTGCCCAGGACCGCCGCGGCGCGCGCTCACGCGCACCCGCTGGGGATGCGCACTGCCCAGGCGATCAAGGCGGGGAGCGCTGCCCAGGGCGCCTACGGCTTGGGGCCGCAGCAGCTGCGAAACGCGTACTTCCCCGGTGAAGAACCGAAGGCGCCCGCCTCGCAGACGATCGCGCTCGTGGACGCATACAACGACCTGGGGGCGGAAGCCGACTTGAAGGTCTACGACGAAGAATTCGGTCTGCCCGCATGCAGCGCCGGCAACGGCTGCTTCGAACAGGTCAATCAGAACGGTGAAAAAGGGAAACTGCCGTTTCCGAGCAGCGTGGGGGAACGCCATCAAGCTGAGTTGCTGTGCGAAGACGTGAATGCCCCTGAAAGTGAACGCGAAGCGGCGTGCTATGCGGTGGAAGAAGCCGATGGGTGGTCGTTGGAGATGTCGCTCGACATCGAGATGGCTCACGCGGTCTGCCATAACTGCCACATTGTGCTGGTGGAGGCGGAGGACAGCGAAGGCGCGAGCCTGGAAGCGGCCGAGGATACCGCCGCGCGCTCGCGCGGCGAAGGGGGCGTCGGTGCGGGGGAGGTCTCGAACTCGTGGGGCGGTAAAGAACCGGCGTCTGACAGTGAAGCGTTCAATCACCCCGGTGTTGTGGTCACCGCCTCGAGCGGCGACTGTGGCTATCTCGGCTGGGAGACAGGTCAAAAGGAATGCGCTAGCGGCGTGGGCTACCCTGCCTCCTCGCCGCATGTCGTCTCTGTCGGCGGTACGAGCCTGACGATGACGGGCGAAGGCGGGCAGGCGTGGGGGACCGAGGCCGTCTGGGGCAGTTCGGGGGGCGGCTGCAGCGTGAACTTCCCCGCGCAGGCGTGGCAGAGCGGAGTGAGCGACTCCTCCGCGGTCGGCTGCGGCACGGGCTCTGAATCCCGGCGCGCCTCGAACGA
This sequence comes from Acidimicrobiales bacterium, assembly GCA_052146895.1. Classification (GTDB taxonomy): domain Bacteria; phylum Actinomycetota; class Acidimicrobiia; order Acidimicrobiales; family Bog-793; genus Palsa-601. The sequence goes on along the minus strand of JBKQLZ010000059.1, from coordinate 567 downwards.
CGTCGCAGCCGCCGCCAACCCCTACACGGGCGTCGCTGTATACGACTCTGTCCCCTACCTGGCGCCGGGGGAGCCCCCGCGCGACGGTAGCCCGCCTGGCTGGACGCCGCTCGGCGGCACGAGTGTGGCGTCGCCGATCGTCGCTTCCATGTTTGCGCTCGCGGGCGGCGCGCACGGCGTCCCCTACCCGGCGCAGACGCTCTATTCCCACCTTGGCTCGGGGCTGGTGCACGACATCACCGAAGGGGGCAACGGCGAGTGCGAAGGCTTCTATGGCGATGGCTGCAGCGGCTCGATGGTCCCGCTCTCACCGGAAGATTGCGGCAGCGGCGCCCTGATCTGCAACGCGTCAGCGGGGTACGACGGCCCGACCGGTGTGGGGACACCCGACGGGGTCGCGGCCTTCGCGCCCGCGCGGACCCGCACCCATAACGCGGGCTCTCCCGAAGCGCCGCTCACCGAAGCATGCGGCGAACCGGCCGGCGGCACCGAAGCGAAGGCGTGCGGCACGCTGGACCCGACCGTCGATGCGACGGTCGGCTACTACTTCGCCTACAACAAGGGCAG
>JBKQLZ010000058.1:0-17724 GCA_052146895.1 Acidimicrobiales bacterium | reverse complement strand
CCGCCTCAGATCGGCCACTTTTCGTCACATCTCACCAAGTCGACCACCTCCCTTCCAACCATTAGGGGCCGCGGTCGGGGATCAGAGGGCGTTTTCACCGTGCTAGCGGTGCCCTCGATTCCCCGCGGCGGTAATCCTGGCAGGGAGAACGGCTCTCAAGCAACAGTTATCGCTTTATTGGCGCGCCGCAGGAGGCCCTTGTCCATCGGCGAACGGATTCCAGACTCGCGGTTGCGAGACGGAACGGGATCGGCGTTAGGCCAGTTCTTCCATCCTGCCGGCGATCAATCTGAGTGGGTGCACGGCTGGCAATTTGGTGAACTTGAGTCTCGGGTCGGTAGCCAGCCAGCGACCGAGATCATCAGCATAAAGCGGGGCCGACAGGTAGTAACCTTGCATAGCGTCGCACTCGGCAACGGAGAGGATCGCGCAGGTCATCTCGTCTTCGGCGCCCTCGGCGACGACCGTTAGCCCGAGGGAATGCGCCATAGCGATCGAAGACCGGACGATAATCGCGTTGCTCTTGTCGGTCGCAATGTTGCCGACGAAGGAGCGATCGAGTTTCAGTTCATTGATTGGCAAATGGTGGAGGTAGGCGAGCGACGAATGACCGGTGCCGTAATCGTCGACCGCGACACGGACACCGAGTTCGCCAATTTCTGCCAGCACTCGACTGGCCTCGCCGATATCGGCCATCACTGCGGTCTCGGTGATCTCGAGCGACAGGGCGTGCGGTGGTAGCTCGTTCTCCAACAGTCGGGCGGCGACCTTCGCCACGAGCGAGCGGTCCGACAGGTCGCGACCGGAGAGGTTTACCGAGAGATCGATTTCTGCACCAGCCCGCCGCAGCTCGCTGATCTGACGGCAGCCCTCTCGCAGGACGAAGTCCGTAATCTTCGTGATGAAGCCCATCTGCTCAGCGATGGCGATGAACTCGTCCGCGGGCACTTGGCCGTGATCCGGGTGAAACCAACGAGCTAGGGCCTCCACGCGGACGATCTCTCCGGTCGAGAGATCAGCAATGGGTTGGTACATAAGACTGAGCTGTTTCCCGACGGAAGCAGCCTCAGCAAGTTGTCCTCCAAGGAGAAGCCTGCGCTGCATGCTCTGGTCGTGGGAGGCGGAGTAAAGCTCGATGCCCGAACGACGATCCTTTGCCCGATACATTGCGATGTCGGCTCGTTGCAGCAGAGTGGCAACGTTGTCCCCGTGGTCGGGAGCCAGTGAGATGCCGGCGCTGGCTGTCACGGCGAGCGCGATCCCGTCGACCTCCATTGGGCCCGAGATGGCCGCGGCGAGGTCCCGAACGATGCCAATGGCCTCTTCCGGGCCAATGATCCCGGCAATGACGAGGGCGAACTCGTCCCCGCCGAGCCTCGCCACCGTGGCCTTCCCATTTGCCGCTCGTACGAGGCACTCGGCGACCTTGCACAGGAGGCGATCGCCGGTGCCATGGCCAAGGGTGTCGTTCACCTCCTTGAAGCGGTCGAGGTCGAAGAGCGCGACAGCGGCGCGGCCTGTCTCTGCCAACGACACCGCCGCCCGTTCGAGGAAAAGTCGGCGGTTAGGAAGCCCGGTGAGGGCGTCGTGAGTCGCCTGATACGTCTTGCTTTCTGCCTCGAGGCGAAGTTCCTCCACGAGACGCTCCCGTTCCATCGTCGCGCTGGCATGCGCGGCGAGCGCTTCGAACAGCCGGAGGTCGTCCTCGTCGAAGGGCTCGAATCCTTCGTCCCGGTCGAGACCGGCCAGCACCCCGAGCACGCGATCACCGCTCGTGAGTGGAACGAAGATGGCATCCCGGACTTCTCCGAGCAAGGAATCAAGAACGACCTCCTGACCCCGGGCCCTTCCGCGGCCCACGAACATCCGCGCCTTGTTGTGAGCGATGACCTCGGCGGCGAGCGACCGGTCGTCGAGAGCCGTTGCCGCGCTGCTCGATCGCTCAGCACCGTTGAGGCCGAGCCGGCGGACCATGCGCGTCTCGTCGAGAAGCACGAGTTCGGCGCGACGGGTTCGCATGACCGTTTGCACCTGTTCGAGGATGACCCAGGCAATGCCTGACGTCTCGAGAGACGTGACGGCCACGGACTTGCTGAAGCCGTACAGCTGCTGGAGCGCGCCGAACCGGTCGGTGAGGCGCAGGTAGCCGCGATAGGCGAACACGATGAGCGCCCCAACCAGCGCCAGCGGGATGATGGCCCACATGTCCCACCAGGCTGCGTCGAGCACGACGAAGGCGAGCCCGATGGATGCGATGAGTACCAGAGCAGAGACCATGGTGGCCGACGCGTACTGCTGCTGACGGGCTTGACCATAGAGGAGTCTCACGACGCTGATGGAAAGGTGGGCGGCGATTGCCGCAGCCGCCAGTGCCACGACGCCGGCTGCCCAGCTGATAGGTCCAACTGCGCTGTGTGAGCCGAGTAGCTGGCGGTACAGGCACGCTGCAATGGCGGCCGTCACTACACCTGCCGAGAGGTTGTACGAGAGCTTGTGCAGAGGCTGGCGGCGGACGACCCCGAAGACGATGCCCTCAGCAATCAACCGACTGGCCGCGAGCAGCCATGGAGCGACGATAACCAAGCCGAGCAGCAAGGGGATCTCGCTCAATGCGACGAGAGAGACCTGGCCTCGTACGCGGACCGAGACCGGAGCGAGGTTCACGGCAGCGAACAGCACAACTAGCAATGCGACGGCGACCGGCTCGGGCACGAGAGGGCGGATAGCCGCGAGGTTTGCGGCAGGCCCCCAGAGCAACAGCGCGGCCGTTGTCGCGAACAGAAATCCCGAGAATACGAAGACTCGGATTACCGCGCCCGCGCCTCCACCCGAACGGGCGCGCTGAGCAACGCGGTCCTCTGTGGCCACGAAGGAAATTATCGGCAGGTCGACCAAGTACTTGAGAGATTCTTCTCTGAAGCTCGGCAGCGTACGCCACCTCGATGGCGATTAGAGATGGGGTACGCCGCGTAAGTCGTGTTCGGTCCGCCACCGTCATCCTCACCAATCCTGCCTCTCCCGCTCCGCTCCTTGCCTTTGTCTCACCGGCTCGGCGCCGCCTAGTCGTCGCCTCCTCCGAGTTCGTAGTCGACGATCGTCTTGGCCTTGTGGTAGTTGCTGTCGCCGGAATACACGACGTTCGCCACCTTCGAGCCAGTGCCAGGCACGAGGGCCGAGCACGTTGTCGTCGAGTTGGAGTCGCTCACGTCTGGCACGAGGGCCGAACATGTCCAGATCTTGCTGATGTAAATGGTGCCCGTCGGGTTCGGTTGCCCACTCGCTCCGATGATCGTGATATCGAAGCTGACCGGAGTCTTGTTCCCAGACATGGAACCCTCGTTCACGTCGACATCCACGCTCGCTGTGTAGGGTGCCACCGCGTCGACGACGATTGAGTTGCTTGGGTTGTCCAGATAGGGCGTGGCGCCGTCGCTGACGAACTGAGCCTGCAACGTGCTGTCTCCCGGTTGCAACGTCACGTGGAAGTTCGCGCTCCCGCCGGCGGACAACGTGGTTGAGGCCTCCACATAGCCATTGGCGAGAAGGTCGACGGATCCAGTCGGTATGGATTGCCCGTGGACGCCCTTGACCCTCACCTTGACGTGAACCTTCTTGTCCTGAGGGACAGCGGTCAGCGGCGCCGCGAGGGTGACGGTGTCCGAGTGCTGATCGACATTGACAACAGCCGCGTTGGACAGCCCGGGGTAGGTGGAGCTGTTTCCCATGTAGAGCGCTGAGATGGAGTCCGCCGCGTCTGCACCGACACTGCCAGGCGGTGGCGCGTCGAGTGTGGCGCTCCCCGTTCCGTCGAGCGCCATAGGGCTGCCGAACGGGTACCCGTTGTCCTCGAACTGGACGTAACCCGAGCCTGGGCTGCCGCCCGCACTCACTTGTGCCGTGAAACTCTCGGATGTGCCTGAATAGATCGTCGAAGGCGACGCGGTCTCAAGGGATACTGACGGGCTCGTCCGGGCACTCGGAACGATCGGCGGGTAGACGGCAAGCCCTCGCGGGTAGTCGAGATCACCAATCAGCTGCGTCTGAGCGCCGCCGGAGATCTCGACGACATTGTCGGTGTTCACTGCAGCGGCGTAGACGTTGCCCTCGGCGTCGACCGCCGAGCCGTCGACATATTGGAGGCCGGTACCGAAGCCAGTGTCCGTGGTGGGGTTGCTCGGATCGACTTCTGCCACGTTGTCTCCGAAGACCGTGGCGAGGAAGAGGTCACCCGACGCGTCGAGACGAACGGCTTGCGTCTCCACTGGGATCGGAACTTCCACGGGCGTTGTTGACCCTGCCGGAAGCATGAAGAGCTGGTCGGAGCCGGCCACATAGAAGATGTTGCCCTGCCCGTCGACGGCGATGCTCTGGGGAGCGTTGCCCGGCAGTAGAACCGTGTCGGCGCCACCCGACAGCGGGTGGCTCAACAGGTTCTCGCCACTCTGGAACGAGCCGATCAAGAGCGAGTCCGTCACGGGGTCGACCGCGACCGCTTCCGGACAGTCCAGGCTGTCATCTACGACGGACTCGCCAAGGGTCGGCGAGTACTCGTAGACGGCGCCGGTATTGCAGTCAGGCCAGAACACGTCCCCTGAGCTGTCTACCGCTACGTCTTCGGGTTCTCCGAAATAGAGCGGCGTGGACCCGCCACCTGGGCTCAGCGCCACCACCTCGCCATCGTCGTAGCGGATACCTGACGCTGCCACGAACACCGTTCCCGGGGTCCAAGGCAGCGTCTCCGGACCCGCAAGCGCCCGGGTAGCGCCGGGCAGCATGGCTCCCGCGATCAAGGCCGACGACGCGAGTATCCCACCGGAGAAAGTCCTGATTAGACGGGGTAGGTTCATCTCAACCCTCCCTCTCCGTGCTCTCAAGAACGCGAGTGGCTCGCTTCCAGCAGCAAGCCATACCACGACCGAGAGCGGTAGGCAAGGGCCTGGCGACACTGCGTTGCCAGTTTCGCGGGCGCGGCCCCGCGCCGAACTCAAGGCGGGCCCTTGACAAGAATTGCTTGCGCTGGCAGCCTTGGAGGACACCGGCCCAAGTGGCCGACTAGGAGGTCGCGCGATGGCTCCAAGGAAGCAGCAGACCTCACGAAGCGCCCGAGCCAGGACGTTCGCAGCCACTGGGCTGATCGCTTCAGCCGTCGCAGCGGGCATAGGTGCAGCAGCCCTACAGACTCCTGCCGGAGCCGCGACGAGCACAAAGTTCTACGCCTGCTACTCGGACCATACCCACGCGTTAACGGATCTCTCTGCCAACGTCGCACCGCACTGCGTCAGCGGCACGAGCCTGGTCTCCTGGAACAGCGCCGGACCCCAAGGAGCAAAGGGGGCGCAAGGAGCGAAGGGGAGTCAAGGGAGCCAGGGCCATCAGGGTACGCAGGGCTCACAAGGCAATTCCGGGGCTCAGGGTGCTCAGGGTGGCGCCGGGGCTCAGGGTGCTCAGGGCAAGGGCGGGGCTCAGGGTGCGCAAGGCGGATCGGGCGCGCAAGGCGTACAGGGTTCACAGGGCAACTCGGGCGCGCAGGGAGCCCAGGGCAGTCAGGGTGCACAGGGAGTTCTAGGCGCCCAGGGCGTGCAAGGTGCACAGGGAGTACAGGGCGTGCAAGGTCATCAAGGCGCGCAGGGCTCCCAGGGGCCCCAAGGCAACGCCGGCGCTGGCGCCGTAGTGGCATGGCAAGCCGAGCAGACCCACTCGTTCGTGCTAACAACGAGCGGCTCTACCGTCGTCAACATGGTCTCGCCCCACACCTCCGGTCTGCTCATGGTGAACGCAGCGACCGATCTGCGGACTTCCGGAGACGTCCTCTGCACGATAAAGACAGGCCCTGGCTTGATCGCCTCCAAGACGGTCAGTGAGTTGGTAGGGGTGCCTGCAAAGACCTCTGCAGCGGTCACCGTGAATCCGGCCGGGATCGTGTCCGCGTCGCGTAATCAGGCCATCGAGGAGGTCTGCTACGTCGCTTCAAGCGTCCACGCTTTAATGCTTGCGACGACTCTCCAGGCGATACCACTCACCTCGGCACACGAGACGGTCGATGGATCGCGAGTGTCCACCGCCCACGATGCGAACACCGCCGCCGACAGTCCTTCGCTGCGCTCTCGCTTCCGGAACAGGTTCGTGAAGGACCGCTCTCCGCGCTAGCGCTACCAGAACGGCCAACTCGCACGCCGCTAAGTGTTTCGGGTCTTTCGCCCCTGTTGGCTGAGCACTACCGCTCTTACGATGACTTTGAGTGGCAGATTGGCCGCCGGGCCGATCTCGATTTGCGGGAGGTGGCTGCATGTCCAGTCCTCCGATTCCAAGGTTGGCCTCCGAAGTCTCCGTTTCCCTGTTGGGAGTCGGTTCCTTCCTGCCGGATCACCGCGTCTCCAACGAGGAGATCCTCGAGTACCTCCGACCCGTCCGTCCGGACGGGCGGCCTCTCGAGCCGGAGTGGGTTGTAAAGCACCTCGGCATCTACGAGCGACGCCTGGACTATGAGTTCGGCGGGAAACACAAGCGGAGCCGGGCAGACGGAGGGCTCTTCGACGGGGACATCGCGCTCCGAGCAAGCCGTGCCGCACTTGCCGACGCAAAGGTCGACGCCTCCGACGTCGATGTCGTAATCCATGTCACGACCACGCCGGACCTGATCGCCTGCCAGGACCACTTCCGGTTCCTCACGACTGAGCTCGGGCTGCGCCCCGACACCGACCTCGTCCATCACAATCTCGGATGCGCCGGTTTGTCTTCTGGCTTTCGTACCCTGGCGTGCTCGCTCGTCTCGACTGCGCCGTCGACCGCTTTGGTGATAGCGAGCAACTGTCCGTCGGGCTACTTCGGGCCCGAAGTGCACGACTACTACTACAAGCATCAGAGCGGTCTCGGGTGGTTGGCGCCGCTCATGTTCGCTGATGGTGCGGGCGCTGCCGTATGGCGGTCGACGCCTCGCGACCAAGCACAGAGCCCTACCGGCCTGTTGTCGGTGCGCAACGAGACGAGCCCGGATGTCGAGCTTGTGACCTATCCCGGCGGTGGCTGCTTGCACCACACCTCAGCCAGCAATCTGGCCGATCACGTCTTCTTGATGAACGGCGTGAAGGTCGCCGAAGTGTTCCCACCGTTGATGGAACGGAACTTCCAGATGCTCAAGGAAGACTGGCCCACCACGATAAAGCCGGTCACGGGCACCGACTTCGAAATCGGCGCGGTTGCCCGCTGGTACTTGCACCAGGCAAACGGGGTTGTCGTCCGCCAGGCAATCGAGATGCTCGGCCTGCCTCCTGACCGGGTGCCCATCGGCGTCGACCACTATGGCAACACATCGGCGGCGAGCACTTTGATCCTGCTCGACGAGGACCGTCGCGCCGGCCGGGTCACAGACGGTGACCTCGTGGTCTTCCTCTGGGTCGGCGCAGGCAACGGCGCCATGAACGGGTACGCCGCTGCCATAGTCTGACCAGGCGGCTCCGCCTCTCAGACCGTATGAACGCGGCTATTTGGTGGGTTCGGTCGATCCCATCGCTGCGTGACAGAGGGAAGCGGTCAACTCGTCGGCTGGAAAGAAGCTCTCCAGTACGAGATCCGCCAGAGTCACGTCGAGCGCTGTTCCAAGTGTTGCGATCATCGTGAAGAAGGACAGCACGTCATCCCCGTCGCGGATGCGCACTGGAAGCACAACATCGTTTGGGCTGAAGTGCTCGACGGCCGGGGCCAAGCGGACGCCAGGGTAGGCCGAGACCTCGAGCCACAGCGCTTCGAGATCCGTATCGCCCGTGAGCACCATCTGACGTCGCAAGCGATCGAGCACATGTGACGAGTACTCGTCGAAATTCAAGATGCGACGAGCGAGCCCATCTGGGTGCAGCGTCGCCCGAATGACGTTCATCGGTGGTTCAAGCAGTTCGTCGGCCACACCGTCGACGAGTCTCATGACACTCTGATTGGCCAGCACGAGATTCCACTGACGGTCGACAGCAACGGCGGGGAAAGGATCGTGTGCCTCGAGCAGCCTTTCGAGTGCTCGCCGGACGGGCCTCATCTCCAAGGAGTCGAAAGCGCTCTCGGCGTAGGCGGGGGCGAGGCCGGCCGCGAGAAGAAGTGCGTTGCGCTCTCGGAGTGGAACGTCGAGAGTGGCTGCGAGGTGCAGGATCATCTCGCGACTCGGCCGAGATCGCCCAGACTCGACGAAACTCACGTGCCGCGTCGAGACGCCGCTCTCAACAGCCAGCTGGAGCTGGCTCATCCGGCGACGGTTGCGCCACTCCCGGAGTAATTCGCCGACCGGCCGCCCAGCAAGCCCCGTTGCCATCACTTGCACGCTATGGCCGCCGGCAGGGGCCGTCCATTACCTGAGAGGTAATTGCCTGGCCGCGCCGCGTTCCCCACAGTGGACTGCATGACAGACACAGATATCAGCGTGGAAGCCTCTGATCAGCGTGCCCTAGTGGACGTCGTCAACCTCTGGCTGGACGCTTGGAACGAGGAAGGCGCGGAGCGCCGGCGGACGTTGATAGAAGGATGCTGGGTCCCCGGGGGACGGTACGCAGACCCGTTCCTCGAAGCGGCGGGAGCGGAAGCGATTACGAGCTCGCTAGGACAGTTGCGAGCGTTGTTTCCCGGCTACTCGGTCCGGCGAAAGAGCGGAATCGAGTTTCACTTCGGTCGGCTCCGCTTCGCGTGGGTCTTGCTCGACCCGGGCGGCTCCGTCGTGGGGGACGGTATCGACATCGCCGAGCTCTCGGACGATGGGCGGTTCCAACACCTCGTCACATTCGTCGGCGAGACCGTGGCAGTCCCGCTCGAGGGCTGAGCAGTCAGGTCGGCCCTGGCCTGAGGCTCGCTAGCGACGTTGTCCAACCGCATTCGGGGACCGATCCAGACTGGCCGACCAATAATGGGGTCGATGACGACAGCCGCTGTGCATCGCGTCGACTTCGGCTATTTCGTTCGACCTGCCGAAGAGACGCTGACAGGTGCTCCTCGCGTCGAGCCGTGCTTGGGATACGTGATCGACCATCCTGACGGCCTCCTCCTCGTCGATTCGGGTATGGGGAGCGACCCCGACGTCGACGCCCATTACCGCCCCCGTCGGCACACGCTGGATTCCGCTCTTGCCGGCGCCGGCGTCCACCTCGGGGACGTCGCCCTAGTCGCCAACTGTCACCTTCACTTCGATCACTGCGGCGGGAACCCCGAGCTCACGGGCAGGACGATCTTCACCCAACGCATCGAGCTCGAGACGGCTTGTTCGACCGAGCACTACACCCTGCCCTGGCTCATCGACGCGCCAGGGCTCAGCTACGAGGAGCTTGACGGAGAAGCCGAGGTGCTGGACGGGGTGCTGGTCATCCCGACGCCCGGGCATACCGCAGGACACCAGTCCGTGGTTGTTCGCCGCGACGACGGCACGATCGTGGTGGCCGGGCAGAGCCATGGCACAGCGACCGAGTACAGCGCCGACGTCCTCGCGTGGCGGGCCGAACAAGAGGGTCACGCGCCACCGTTGCCGCCGACGCCGGCTTGGATCGACCGACTTCAAGAATGGGACCCTCGCCGAGTCGTGTTCGCGCACGATCACGCCGTCTGGGAGCCCTGACCCTCTAGCCGGCACACGACCGACAGCAGGACCAGTGTCCCTTGAAGTACCAGCTGAACAGTGGTACAACGAGCCGGATGATTGTCACGACCGGCCGTGCGGAGCACTCAGCCGGTGGTGGAGCTACGGCCGGTTCGGCGGCCGGTCTGGCCGCAGTACAGGTGTCGGGGATCCGCAAGCATTACGGTGACGTCGTCGCGGTCGCGAGTGTCGATCTGCGCGTGGAGCAAGGCGAATTCTTCACGCTTCTTGGACCGTCCGGCTCGGGGAAGACGACGTTGCTCAGGCTCATCGCGGGTTTCGAGCGGCCGGACTCCGGAAGCATCCAACTCGGCGAGCGCGAGGTCACGAACCTGCCTCCGTACGCTCGAGACGTCAACACCGTGTTCCAGGACTACGCGCTGTTCCCACACATGACGGTGTCCGAGAACATCGAGTACGGCCTGAGAGTCCGTCGAGTCGCCAAGGCCGAGCGGACCCGGAGAGCGGCAGAGGCGCTGGAGCGGGTGCGCCTCTCCGGCCTCGGCAAGCGTAAGCCAGCAGAGCTGTCGGGCGGACAGCGCCAGCGCGTTGCTCTCGCGAGGGCAATCGTCAACGAGCCGCAGGTGCTGTTGCTCGACGAGCCCCTCGGTGCGCTCGATCTCAAGCTTCGCCAGGAGATGCAACTGGAGCTCCAGCACGTGCAGCGCGAAGTCGGCATCACCTTCGTATACGTCACCCATGACCAAGAGGAAGCACTGTCGATGAGCGATCGAATCGCGGTGCTCAACCAAGGCAAGATCGAGCAGATCGGGAGTCCCGTTGAGGTTTACGAAAGGCCACTCACTGCTTTCGTCGCTGGCTTCATCGGTGTCTCCAACCTGATCGAGCGCCATGGCAAACAGATCACAGTCCGGCCCGAGAAGATCAGTCTCCTCGCAGAGGGTGAGGCTGCCCCGGAGGGCGCCCAGGTGGAGACCGGACGGATCCGCGACATCAGCTATGTGGGCGTGCTGACCCGTTACATCGTCGAGCTCGACGCTGGAGGCGAACTGGTAGTCGCTCGGCAGAACGGCGCCGGCTCCGCTCTTCCCGTGGAGCAAGGCACAACAGTACGAATCACATGGCACAGCGATCAGGCATTCACGATTTCAGCCACGCAGGACCGGAGCACGCCAAACGAGGAGAGGTAGGACAATGACGTCTGGACTTAGAAGATCGCGACGCTCGGCAGCTATTGGGGTCGTCCTTGCTGCGACGTCGCTTTTGGCGACTGCCTGTGGCAGCAGCAACAGCGGCGGTGGCAATCCGAACTCGATCGGAACAGTCCCGACCGCCAACCTGCCCGTGCAGAAATCGATCGGCAAGGGCGAGGGGAAGCTGAACCTCATCGCGTGGGAGGGCTACCTCCAACCTGAGTGGGTCGACCCCTTCGAGAAGGCGACCGGTTGCCAGATCCACGCGACCTATGCCGGAACCTCGGACGAGATGGTCTCTCTGATGAAGGACGGCGGCGGCGGGCAGTACGACATGGTGTCCTCGTCAGGCGATGCAGATCTGCGGATCATCTACGCGGGTGACGCGCGCCCGGTCAACATCAATTTGATCCCGAGCTGGAAGGAATTCTTCCCGGCGTTCCAGTCGCCGGCGTTCAACACCGTCGACGGCGTGCACTACGGCGTCTCCTTGCAGTGGGGCCCGAACGTGCTCATGTACAACAAGCGGGACTTCCCCACCCCGCCAACGTCGTGGAGCGTCATCTACAACCCCAAGTACTCAGGTGAGGTGACCATCCCCGACAACCCGATCCAGATCGCCGACGCGGCGCTGTATCTCCGGTACCACGAGCCCTCGCTGAAGATCACCGACCCGTACGAGCTGACGCAGAAGCAGTTCCAGGCTTCCGTCAACCTGCTCGCAAAGGAGCGGCCGTTGATCAAGAAGTACTGGGACCTCGCCTCGCAGGAGATCTCGGAGTTCAAGAACGGCGACGCCACCGTCGGAGCCGGCTGGCCATACCAAGTCAGTGCGCTCGAAGGCATCAAGTTCCCGATCGGCTCGGTGATCCCGAAAGAAGGCGCCACCGGTTGGGCCGACACCTGGATGCTGGCCGCCAAGGCTCCGGACCCCAACTGCGCCTACATGTGGATGCGCTACATCAGCACTCCAAAGGTCCAGGCCGAGCAGGCCGTCAACTACGGTGAGACGCCGGACAACTCGCTTGCCTGCAGTGACATGAACAAGATCCAGGCCGGCGCGTGCGCGCAGTACCACGCAAATGCGCCGCTCAGCTACTTCAAGGCCATCGAGCTGTGGAAGACGCCTGTCGCGACTTGTGACAACGGCAAACCCGACTGCGTGCCCTACTCCGAGTGGCAGTCGGCCTGGACCACGGAGGTTGTCGAGTAGTCGTGACGCCATCCGGTGGTGGCGTAGACACGAGGTGGTCCCGCGTCTCGCTCGCGCTCTGGCGCCGGCCGTGGGCGCGGGCCACCTTGCTTCTGACTCCTGCGCTGGCATGGTTCGTCCTGATCTACCTTGCTGCGCTGGCGGTGCTCCTCATCACCGCCTTCTGGAAGATCAACCCGTTCACGACCAACATCGAGCGGGTCTGGAACCTGGGCAACTTCAGCGAGATCTTCGGCAACTCTGCTTACCGGGCCATCATCCTGCGTACCGTCGGGATGGCGGCCGGGGTCACGGTGGTGGACGCGATAATCGCCTTCCCGTTCGCCTATTACATGGCCCGCCTGGCTACGCCCCGGATGAGGACGGTGCTGTACGTCGCGATCCTGCTGCCTCTGTGGGCCAGCTACCTCGCCCGGGTCTACGCCTGGCTCCTGATCTTCACCCATGACGGCATCCTCAACTGGAGCCTCGGAAAGGTCGGCCTGCCGGCAGTCAACTTGATCTACACCAACAGCGCGGTCTTCATCGTCTTCTGCTACGTCTGGCTCCCGTTCATGGTGCTGCCGGTCTTCGCCGCGCTCGAACGCATCCCGCCGTCTCTAATCGAGGCATCGCAGGACCTCGGGGCCCGTACCTCACGCACGCTCAGATCGGTCATTCTCCCTTTCGTCCTGCCCGGTCTGGTAGCCGGTTCGATATTTACGTTCTCGCTGACGCTCGGAGACTTCATCACACCGATACTGGTGGGCGGTACCGGTTCGTATTTCATCGGCAATGTCATACAAGGCAACGTCGGGATCGCCAACAACGTGCCATTTGCCGCCGCGATGGCACTCGTGCCGATCACGATCATGGCGGCCTACCTGCTGCTGGCGAGAGCGCTCGGCGCGTTCAGGGCGCTCTAGATGGAATCGCGAGGACTCCGGGTTGCCTTGCGGATCTGGGTGGTCGGGGTGCTGCTGTTCCTCTACGTGCCGATCGCTCTGATCATCCTCTACGCATTCAACAAGCCCATTGTGGAGAGTTGGCCGATCTCGAGCCTGACAACGCACTGGTTCGCCGTGGCTTGGGATGACCCAAACGTCCGGAGCGCCTTCATCCTGTCAGTGAAGGTGGCACTACTGGCGACCCTCATCGCCCTCGTCCTCGGATCGGCGGTCGCGTATGCCGTTCACCATTTCCAATTCTTCGGTCGGGAGGCGATCTCGTTCTTCCTCGTGCTGCCGATAGCTCTCCCCGGCGTCGTCACCGGCGTGGCACTGAGCTCGTTCTTCCAGTTCAACAACATTCAGCTATCGATCTGGACCATCGTTGTAGGGCACGGGACCTTCTGTGTAGTCGTCGTGTACAACAACGTCATCGCAAGGCTGCGTCGCGTGCCGGGATCGCTGTCCGAAGCATCGATGGATTTGGGCGCCCGCGGCTGGCAGACGCTGCGGTTCGTCACGCTGCCGATGGTTGCGACAGCCCTCGTGTCCGGTGCGCTCCTCGCATTCGCGCTGTCGTTCGACGAGGTGATCGTCACCGTGTTCACAGCGGGGGCTCAGAGCACGCTTCCGCTCTGGATCTTCGGTGCCATCCGACTGGGCCAGCAGCTACCTGAGGTGAACGCTGTCGTGGCCATCATCATCGCCCTGACCATCATTCCGGTTGTGGTTGCAGCGCGGTTGGCCGGCGCCGGCGGGGTCACCAGAGGTGGACAAGTGATTACAGTCGGGCCAACCGCCGAATAACGCTGCGTCTCGCGCTAAGAAGCCGCGGTCGCCTTGGCGGCCTGCAATGCCCTCCAGACTCGCTCAGGCGTGCACGGCATGTCGATGTGAGTGATCCCGAGGTGAGAGACGGCATCGATGACGGCGTTCTGGATGGCCGGAGTCGAGCCGATCGTGCCCGACTCGCCGATGCCTTTGGCACCGAGCGGGTTGCGAGGGCTGTCGGTCTCGGTGTTGGAGGCTTCGTAGCTCGGCAGCTCGCTCGCGGCCGGCACCGTGTAGTCCATCAGGTTGGTGGTCAGCGGGTTCCCGTCCTCGTCGTACTGCACCCACTCGAAGAGTGCCTGCGCGGCGCCTTGGGCGATGCCACCGTGCTGCTGGCCACGGACGAGCAGTGGGTTCAGCACTCGCCCGCAGTCGTCGACAGCGATATGACGCTTCATGGTGACCTGGCCGGTCTCGAGATCCACTTCCACCACCGAGACATGCGCCCCGAACGGGAAAGTGGAGTTCTCCCCGTCGAAGTCGCCCTCGTGTCGGAGCGGTCCCGGCTCCAGCCCGTCGGGCAACCGGCTTGCGTCCCGGGACGCGACGGCGAGCTCTTCCCAGGAGACGACTCGGCTCGGCACCCCAGCGACGTGCAGGCCACCTTCACTCGTGACGATGTCGTCGGCACCGGCTTCGAGGTGATGCGCCGCGATGTGCCGTGCCCGGACGAGCACTTCCTTCGACGAGGCATACACGGCGTTGCCCGCCGTCTGGAGCGACCTTGATCCGAGAGTGCCCGAGCCACGAGGTACGGCGGCGGTGTCGGAGTTGACCAGCCGTATCCGGCTCATCGGGATTCCGAGCACCTCGCTTGCCACCATGGCGAACGCGGTGTGGTGGCCCTGGCCATGAGAGCTGGTACCGACGGACATCGATACGGTGCCGTCGTCATGGATCTCGACCGCCCCGTACTCGGTGTGGAGACCAAGTGGGGCGGTGACCTCGACATATGACGAGACGCCGATGCCGAGCTGGACCGAGTCACCGGCGGCGCGGCGCCTGGCCTGCTCCGCCCGGAGCTCGTCGTATCCGGCCGCTGCCAACGCAGCGTCGAGCGACTTGGCGTACTCGCCCGAGTCGTAGGCGCCGCCCGTCACCGTGACGAGTGGGAACGAGGCTGGATCGAGGAAGTTGCGCCGCCTGATCTCAGCGGGGTCGATTCCCAGTTTGTCGGCTGCCACGTCCATCACGCGCTCGATCAACTGGGTCGCCTCCGGGCGTCCCGCACCCCGGTAGGCGCCGATCGGAGTCGTGTTCGTCACGACAGTCGTGCCTTCGAAACGGACCTTGGGGATGTCATACACGCCCACCACCATCATCTGGGTGAGCATCGGCAGCACCGCCCCGATGGCCGGGTACGCGCCTCCGGAAGCGACGACGCTCGCGTCGAGCCCGACGATCTTGCCGTCGTTGGTCAGTCCCAACTTGGCGTTCATCGTGTAGTCACGGCCGTGAACCATCGCGACCATGTTCTCGGAGCGGGTCTCTGCCCATCGCACCGGTCGGCCCAACCGCATGGCCGCCGCCGCCGCGACTAGGAACTCGACATAAACGTTGGCCTTCGGCCCGAATCCCCCGCCGACCCAGGGCGTCACGACCCGGACGAGCTCGGGCTCGAGCCCGAGGATGGCCGTGAGCGCCGGCTGCACGGAGTGGGGCGCCTGGTGCGAGATCCAGCACGTGATGCCGCCATCCGGCTCGCCCGGCACCATGAGGCAACCGTTGGGTTCCATCGGAACACCAGCAAGGCGCTGGCTTACCATGGACACCTCGGCCACGACGTCGGCGCCCTCGAGCGGATCTTCATCCTCGCCGAACGATGTGCCGAAGCACACGTTGCTCCCGCTCTCGGGGAACAGCAGGGAGGCGTCGGCACTCAGTGCGGCCGCCTGCGAGACGATCGCGGGGAGCGGGTCGACCTCGATCACCACGGTCTCGGCAGCATCGACGGCTTGGGCATTCGTCTCCGCCACGATCGCAGCGACTATGTCACCTACGAAGCGGACCCGGTCAGTTGCGAACACCGGCCGATTGAAGGCCTCCGCGATCATTGGGAAGGACTGGAACGCTGCAAGACCGAGGTCGTCACTGGCGTCGTACACCGCGATCACACCAGGCATCGATTTCGCGGCCGCGACGTCGACCGAGACCAGCGTGCCATGAGCGTTCGACGACCGCACGAAGACGACACGGGCCGCCCCGGGGGAGGCGAGATCGTCGACGTACTTGGCGGCACCTGTCAGAAGCGCCGGGTCCTCGAGGCGTACGACCGCATTTCCCAGAATCGAGCCGCTCTCGGCCATTGCGTCCCCTTTTTTCGGTCCACGTGCTGCCTGGCGGACAGTATCACCGAGGCTCACAGCGAGGCCGAGCGATTAATGGACCAGCGCACCGACAGGCACGCCCAATAGGCTGCCGATCGAGACGAAGGGCGGCCACCGTGACGAGACGGACCACTACCAGGCGACAGGGCTTTGTGCTCGCCGGAGCCACATCGACACTTCTGCTCCTAACGGCTCTGACCGCGCCAGTTGTGACGGCCGCTCAACGGCCAGGCGGAGCTGGAGCCACCAAGGTCGCCCCGCGTGCCATTGATGACGCACTCAACGGCGTCTTCTGCCACGACCTCTCATTTTGCTGGTCCGTCGGCTACCGCGGCTCCAACCCGTCGCACGGGTTCACCCTCGCCGAGAGATGGAGCACGACATTGAGCCAATGGCAACAGGTCACGACGCCCAGTCCCGCCAGCGCAGAGGAGAGCAACCTCCAAGGCGTCTCGTGCGGGTCGTCGATCTGTCTCGCCGTGGGTGCCGACGAGTCGAGCTCGCTCCACGTCTCGACGCTCGCAGAGCGGTGGGCCGGCGGCCACTGGTCGATCGTGCCGACGGCCCACCTGATCGCTAACCCGTCGGGGATCTTGTGGGGCGTCTCGTGTGTCGACAACACCGATTGCTTCGCTGTCGGTAGCTACCAGAAACGGCACCACCACTCAGACACCCGCGCCCTGATCGAGAGCTGGAATGGCACGGCTTGGTCTCTCATGCCTTCGCCCGATCCGCACCAGTCGAGCGTGCTCTACGGCGTGTCCTGCAAGAGCTCCACCAGTTGCCTCGCGGTCGGCACCTACTCCGACGCCGCCATCGGCTACGCCCTCGTCGAGCACTGGAACGGCACCGCGTGGTCGATGGTCTTCACCCGAACCGGGATCTCGTCCGAGTCGATCCAGCTCGACTCGACGTCCTGCCCAACGACGACCGAGTGCCTCTCGGCCGGCAGCTATTACAACTCGGCCATCCTCCAGCGGACGCTCGCCGAAGAGTGGAACGCACCAGACCGCTCGGAGTTCACCACACCGCCGAACCCTTCGGTCACCCACGCCAGCCAGCTGATCGGTATCTCTTGTGCCAGCGCGACCGCTTGCATCGCCGTCGGGGACCAGCCTTATACCGCATCGCATGTGAAAGCTCTCGCTGAGTCGTGGGACGGCACGGCCTGGACGGTGCATAGCACCCCGGCCATATCCGGTTCACACAACGTCAGCCTGCTTGCGGTCTCCTGTGCCGGCACATCCGACTGCTTCGCGGTAGGCCCTGACTTCGAATCGTCGCACCGGATCGTCACCCTCGGTGAGCGCTGGAACGGAACGACCTGGTCCGTCGTCACGACCGCGAACCCCTGACGCGCAGCCGCTAGATACCTCCCGCTTCAAGCCACTCGTGCTGACAGCGTCGGCAACCCGGGGCCAGAGAGACCCTCGAGCCCGGCGCGCCGTCCGGTCACGGCAAGCATCAGCGACATGCCGGGTCCGGTCACCTCGGGGCCTGTGCCGTGTGACCAGTCGAGGTCCGTCGCTCGTAGCTGCAGGCCTGCAACTCGCTTCTTTCCACCCAGCGGGAACCCGGTGCTGCAGAACATGTCGAGGCACGCCCCGATGGCAGCGACCGCAGGCTGATCGGGAATCCCGAGGGGCCGGCGGATGTCCTCGCCGTGCAC